>NZ_QHHW01000014.1:0-221446 GCF_003947325.1 Amycolatopsis sp. WAC 01375 | reverse complement strand
ACCTCCATCTCGGCGTACTTCTTCTGGTTGTGCTCCTTGGACAGCACGGTGCCGAGCCAGCCGAGGAAGAACGCCACGGGGATCGAGACGATGCCCGGGTTGTCCAGCGGGAACCAGTGGAAGTCGACGCCCTGGATCATCGAAGCGCTCTTCCCGGTTTTCGCATCGACGGGCTTACCCGAAACCGCCGGCGAGAAGACGATCAGGATGACGCACACGCTCAACCCGCCGTAGATGCTCCACACTGCGCCCTGGGTGTTGAATCGCTTCCAGAACAGCGAGTACAGGATCGTCGGCAGGTTCGCCGACGCCGCCACCGCGAACGCGAGCGCCACCAGGAACGCCACGTTCTGGTTCTTCGCGAGGATCCCGCCGACGATCGCGACCGCCCCGATCACCAGCGCGGTGATCCGCGCGACGCGGACTTCGCTGTCCGGGGCGGTCTTGCCCTTCTTGATCACGTTGGCGTAGACGTCGTGCGCGAACGACGCCGACGCCGTGATCGTCAGGCCCGCGACCACCGCCAGGATCGTCGCGAACGCCACCGCCGCGATGAACCCGAGCAGGATCGGGCCGCCCAGTTCGAGTGCCAGCAGCGGGGCCGCCGAGTTGGTCGTGCCCGGCGCCTTCGCGATCACGTCGGGGCCGACGAGCGCGCCCGCACCGTAGCCGAGCACCAGCGTGAACAGGTAGAAGATGCCGATCAGCGCGATCGCCCAGACCACCGAACGGCGCGCGTCCTTCGCCGTCGGCACCGTGTAGAAGCGCATGAGCACGTGCGGCAGGCCCGCGGTGCCGAGGACGAGCGCGATGCCCAGCGACAGGAAGTCGAGCTTCGTCGTGCCGGTCTTCCCGTACTGCTTGCCCGGGCCGAGCAGCGCTTCCCCGGTCTGGCCGCCCTTGTCGACGGCGGCCTGGAACAGGCTGGACAGGTTGAAGCCGTACTTCCCGAGCACCCACAACGTCATCGCGAACGTGCCCGCGATGAGCAGGACGGCCTTGATGATCTGGACCCAGGTGGTGCCCTTCATCCCGCCGATCAGCACGTACAGGATCATGATCACGCCGACGACGGCGATCACCAGGTCCTGGCCGAGGTTCCCTTCGATGCCGAGCAGCAGGTTCACCAGGCCGCCCGCCCCCGCCATCTGCGCGAGCAGGTAGAAGAACGAGACGGCGAGGGTGGAGATCGCGGCCGCGGCGCGGACCGGACGCTGTTTCATCCGGAACGCCAGCACGTCGCCCATGGTGAACTTGCCGGTGTTGCGCAGCAGTTCCGCGACCAGCAGCAACGCCACCAGCCAGGCGACGAGGAAACCGATCGAGTAGAGGAATCCGTCGTAGCCGTTGATCGCGATCGCACCGGCGATACCCAGGAACGACGCCGCGGAAAGATAGTCGCCCGAGATCGCGATCCCGTTCTGCGGTCCGGTGAACGCGCGCCCCGCGGCGTAGTAGTCGGAGGCGGTCTTCGTATTCCGGCTCGCCCGGAAAACGATCACGAGTGTGATCGCGACGAAGATCGCGAAAATGGTGATGTTAAGCGCCGGATTGCTTCCCTGTACGCCCGCTGCCAGCGTATTCACCGATCGGTCCCTTCGACCTCATGCCGGATCTTGTCGGCGAGCGGATCGAGCTTGCGGTTCGCGTAGCGGACGTACAACCCGGTGATCACGAAGGTGGACACGAACTGCAAGAGGCCGAAGACCAGGCCGACGTTGATGTTGCCGAAGAGCTTGGTGCTCATGAACCCGGTCGCGTAGTCGGCGAGGAGCACGTAGAGCAGATACCAGAGAAGGAACAGGGCCGATACCGGGAAAACGAATACCCGGAGCCGTCGTCGCAGCTCGGTGAATTCCGGGCTCGCCTGCACCTTTTCCCAGTCGGATTCCGGATCGGACCCGAGGCCTTGATCGGTATCGCTCACGTCGGACCTCCCACGTGCCGCAACCATTCGGTGATTTCGTTGTCACGGAAGATCATGCCCCTCATAGGGCGCGAGAGGGGCAATCCATTTGAGTGAACGGTACGACTCTGCGTAGAGGTTCGCGACTCGAAAGAGTGAATCTACTTCCGGTGACGGCCTTTACCGGTCTTCTGCGTCTTCGCTGTGTCCTCCCCGGCCTGGCCGAACCGGGCGACCGCGCGATCGCGCATGAAGCCGAGCGGATCGGGCGCGTGCAGCCGCAGCATCACGCCGTGGACGTCGTCCGGCCGCCCGTATCCGGTCGCGCGGCTCACCACATAGGTGGTCAGGAACGCCGCGGGCACGGTGATCAGCGCGGGCTGGTTCGAGAACCACGGCGCCCAGCCGCCGGTGTACTTGCTGACGATGTTGACCACCAGCGCGGTCAGCACCAGTCCGCCGCCGACGAGCATCCCGGCCAGCGCGCCGGGCCAGCTGAGCTTCCGCCACCAGACCCCGAGCAGCAGCAACGGACTGAACGTCGACGCGGCCAGCGCGAACGACATCCCGACCGAAAGCGACAGGTCCTCCGACGGCAGCAGCACCGCCAGCGCGAACGGGATCAGCGCCACGATCGCCGTCGCCACCCGGAAATCGCGGACGCGGCCGGGCAGGACGTCGGTGGACACGACCCCGGCCACGCTCACCAGCAGCCCGGACGAACTCGACAGGAACGCTGCGAACGCGCCGGCCGCGGTCACCGCGCCCAGGATCTGCCCCCAGAGTCCGGGGAGGACCGCGGACGGCAGCAGCAGGACGGCGGCGTCGGTCTTCCCGGTCACCAGCAGTTCCGGGACGTACATCCGGGACAGCGCGCCCAGCAGCGTCGGGAACAGGTAGAACAGCCCGAGCAGCAGCAGAACGTGCACTGTGGTGCGGCGCGCGGCCTTCCCGTCGGGGTTGGTGTAGAAGCGGACCAGGACGTGCGGCAGGCCCATGGTGCCGAGGAAGGTCGCGAGGATCAGCGAATAGACCTGCAGCAGATCGGTGAGACTGCCCGAACCCGGCCGCAGCCAGTCGCCGTTCGACGCGGGCGCGTCGCTGACCACCGGGACCGGCGTGCCCGCGGTGAACTTCAGCGTCGTGCCCTTCGCGACCTTGTGTCCGGCCTCCGGCGTCCATACCGCGAAACCGTTGGCGCGCGCGCCTTCCACCTGCCCGTACGCTTCGAGCACGGTCACCGAGGTGACCTTCAGCGTGACGTCGGCCTGCACCGAGACCGTGGTGTTCTCGAGGAACGTCGGCGGGGCGGGCTGCCCGAGCGGACGCGCGCTGCCCGGCGCGCCCGCGCCGAGGAACACGATGCACAGGATGAACGTCGGCACCGCGATGGCGAACAGTTTCAGCCAGTACTGGAAGGCCTGGACGACGGTGATGGCACGCATCCCGCCCGCGATCACGTTGAAGCCGACCACGCAGGTCACGAGGATCGCGCCCGCCCACGCGGGCACGGGCAGGATCGTCGCCAGCGTCAGCCCGGCACCCTGCAACTGCGGGACCATGTAAAGGATCCCGATGAACACCACGAACGCCGTCGAGACCCGGCGCAGCATCGTCGAACCCAGCCGCATCTCGACGAAGTCCGGCAGCGTGTAGGCGCCGGACCGCCGCAGCGGCGCGGCGACGAACAGCATCAGCGCGAGATAGCCCGCGGTGAACCCGATCGGGAACCACAGCGCGTCGGCGCCGTCCTTGAGCACGATGCCGGCGACACCCATGAACGACGCGGCGGACAGGTACTCGCCGGAGATCGCGGCGGCGTTGCGCCGGGACCGCACGGTGCGCCGCGCGACAAGGAAGTCGTGTGTGCTGACGGCCGACCTCGAGGAGCGATGCCCCAGGTAGAAGGTCAGGACCGCGACCAGCACGATGCCGGCTATGGCCCACGAATTCAGCTGCACGCCAAGGATCCTCGCATGTGCAGCTCCGCAATCAGTTTTCGATCATGTCGACGAAGTCGCGTTCATGTCGTTCGGCGAGCCGGTTGTACCAGAGGCCGATGCCGAACAGGAACGGGAACGGCGCCACCCCGAGGATCAGCCAGGGCAACGGAATGCCCACGACGACCACTCGCCCGAAGGACGGGATCAGGTAGAACAGCACCGGAAGTGAACACAGCGTGACCATTACCAGCAGCGCCAGCAGGGACGCCGTCCGCAGCTGGATCTTCACCAGATCCTTGATCAGGAGCTTGCCCCAGCTGGTCTGTTCTTCGAGTTCGACCCTGGCCCGCAGGGTGCTGGTTGCCTGTCGCGGATCGGCGAGGATCACCCGCTGCCGCTTGGGTTTCGCGTGATGTTCGGGTTTGGCCTGCTCGTGCTTCGCGCCGGAAGGCGCACCCGGCACGGGCTCGACGGCGGCGCCCTCCGGCACCGCCGGTTTCCTGCTCTTGCCCAGCGTCGGGTCCGGCTCGCGGACGCCGTTGACGCGGCGGTAGAAGTCGTCGGTCACGTCGACCGGTTGGCGCCGACCAGCCTGTCCTTGAGCGCGCGTGTGTGACGGCGGCTCACCGGCAGCACCTTCTCCTCGTTACCGATCACGACCTGGTAGCCGCCCTGGCCCATGCGCAGTTCGGTGATCAGCGGCAGGGAGACCAGGAACGACCGGTGGATCCGGACGAAACCCGCCTTCTCCCAGCGTTCCTCGAGCTGCGCGAGCGGGATGCGGACCAGGTGGCTGCCGTCGTTGGTGAACAACCGGGCGTAGTCACCCTGCGCCTCGACCCAGCGGACCGAAGACCGAGGGATCAGCTTCGTGGTGCCCGCGAGCTCGACCGGGATGACCTCGTCGTCGTTCTTGACCTGCCCCGGCCCGCCTTCCTGGCCGAACTTCGGCGCGGCGTTGGCGGCGAGTTTGTCGATCACGCGGGTGATCGCGCGGTCGAGACGATCCTGCTGGTACGGCTTCAGCACGTAGTCGAGCGCGCCGAGGTCGAAGGCGTTGACCGCCTCTTCGGCGTGCCCTGTCACGAACACCAGCGCGGGTGACGGGCGCAGCGCGGCGAACACGCGGGACATCTCCATCCCGGACAGCCCGGGCATGTCGATGTCGGCGAACACCGCGTCCACGATCGGCAGACCCCGCGACTTGCGGTCGGCCAGCCTCGGATCGTCCGCGGACAGCAGGCGCAGCGCCTCCGAAGCGTCGATCGCCGGATAGACCAAGGCGACGTGCGGGCTGTTCCGGAGACAGTGGACGAGTTCGTCTAGCCCTTTGGGCTCATCGTCCACCGCCAGGACAATGAGCTTCCGGGTGTCATCGTGAGCACTCACAGTGAGACGCATCCTGCCCATTGCCGCGTTCCTTGTCCAGCCCGCCGGACAAAAGTCGAACGAAAAGGACGGCACCGGCACCCCCGCGCCTGGGGTGGCCGGTGCCGTCATCTTTTCCGGTGACACGAACCGCCTCGCCGTGCCACACCTATCCCTTCACGGAGTGAAGGTGAACCAGTTGACGCTCACGAAGTCGGCGGGCTGGCCGCTGGTGAAGGTCAGGTAGACGTCGTGCTTCCCGGTGATCCCGCTGATGTTCGCGGGAACGGTCCGCCAGCTCTGCCAGCCGCCGGTGTTCGCGACGGCGAAGCTGCCGACAGGCGGGTTGGACCGGCTGTCGAGCCGGACTTCGACGAGGCCGCTCACCCCGCCCGCCGCCCCGGACGCGACGCGCGCCTGGAACTGTCTGCCCGTCTGCGTCCCGAAATCGATGCCCGGGTACAGCGCCCAGTCCCCGTTGCCCGCGGGGCCGATGTTCTGGCCACCACCGGAATCGGACGTGGCCTGTTTGGCGATCCCGGCCGCCTGGCCGTAGGACTCCGCCTGGATCGTGCCGTAAGCGCTGCCACCGCCGGGACTTCCCGTGGTCGTCGTCGGCGTGGTGGTCGTGGGTGTCGTGCCGCCGCCGCGGGTCAGGACGGTGACGTAGTCGACGAGCATCGGATGCCCCGGCACGATCCCCGGCCCCGGCGTGGTGGTGCCGGAGTTGTTGTTCGGGAACGCGCCGCCGATGGCGACGTTCAGCAGCACGAAGTAGCCCGCGTGGTTCGTCATGTTGGCCCACGTCGTGGCGTCGACCTGGTTCTGGCTGACGGAGTGGAACTGCTGGCCGTCCACCAGCCAGCGGAACACGTTGGGGCTGACGCCGGTGTCCCATTCGAAGGTGTAGGTGTGGAACGCGCTCTGGCAGCTCGCGCCGGGGCAAGTGCGGCTGCCGACGAGGCCGGTCGTCTCGTTGCACGGGCCGCCGGGGTTGACGCCGCAGTGCAGCACGCCCCAGACCGTGTTGATCCCGTTGACGTTCTCCATGATGTCGAACTCGCCGACGGCGGGCCAGTTCCAGTAGTTGCCGCGATACGGCGAGCCCAGCGCCCAGAACGCGGGCCAGTAGCCGAGCGCGGCGGCGCCGGTGACGTTCGGCATCTGGATGCGGCCTTCGATCCGCAGCGCGCCGCCCGCGGGCGGTTTGAAGTTCGTGCGCTGTGTCTCGATCCGCGCCGAGGTCCAGTTGCCCGCGCCGTCACGCTGCGGCGTGATCCGCAGGTTGCCGGAGCCGTCCTGGGCGAGGTTCGCGGGGTTCGCGGTGTAGTTCTGGATCTCGCCGGTGCCCCAATTGCCAGGGCCGCCGGGATAGCCGTGGCCGGTGTCGATGATCCAGTTCGCGCTCGACGGGAGCGAACCGGCGGCGCCGGTGAAGTCGTCGGTGAACACGGTGGTCCAGCCGGACGGCGGGGGCGGGACCGCGGCGGAAGCGGGCAAGGTCAGGGGGACCGTGATCAAAGCCGCGCCGGCTGTCGCGGCGAGCGCGATCTTCCAGCGGCTCGTTCGGGGAGAAGTAACGGACATCGGACCTCCTCGTCAACGCTGTCGAGGTTTGTTGCCGTTCACAACAAAGCGGTATGTCCGATATGAGACCTGGTCTGAACCACTTACGCCTACCACCGTTCGGGTGAATCGCTCCCTACCGCGGACGCAATGAAGGGACCTTTCATCGCAAAATTTGCAATGAAAGGTCCCTTTATTGCACGTGGTCAGAGGCCGAAGCGGCTCCAGGCGGCCTTGGACTGCACTGCGTCCAGCAGCGCGCTCGCCGCGGCGGGAGCGCCGATGCCGAGCCGCGCCAGCAGCGGCTTCTTCGGTTCGGCGATCGCGATCTCGGCGTCCGGGTACCGCTCGGTGATCACCTGGCGGAGGCTGCCGACGCCGTCGATGAGACCGAGTTCGACCGCGCGGGCGCCCAGCCAGACATCCCCGGTGAACAGGTCCTCGGAGCCGGACAGCCGGTCGCCACGGCGTTCGGTGACCCAGTCGACGAACAGTTCGTGGAGCTGGCCGTGCATCTTCTTCAGCCACTCGACGTCTTCCGGCTTCTCCGGGCTGAACGGGTCGAGCCGGGACTTGTTCGCGCCCGCGGTGTGCAGCCGCCGCTCGATGCCGAACCGTTCCAGCAGACCGGTGAACCCGAACCCGCCGCTGATCACGCCGATGGAGCCGACCATCGACGTCCGGTGCGCGTAGATCTCGTCGGCCGCGCAGGCCAGCCAGTACCCGCCGGACGCGGCGACGTCCTCGGCGAAGGCCAGCACAGGCACGTTCTTCTCGTCGGCGAGCTGACGGATCCGCTCGGCGACCAAGCCCGACTGCGTCGGCGCGCCACCCGGCGAGTTGATCTGCAGCGCGACGGCCTTCAACCGCTCGTGCCCGAACGCGCGCGTCAGCGCCGATTCGATGGCGGCGAGGTTGATCGCACCCCTGGCCAGCGGCGACGGGGTCGGCGTGATCACCCCGTGCAGCTTCACCACGGCGACGATGTCCTTGCGTTCACCCCGATCGCCGATCATGGGAAGACGGGAGGTCAGCTTGTCCGCAACGCTCATACAGCCAGGTTACCGACGTTCACGACGGCAGCACGCCGCTGCGGGAACCGCTCACCCCGCTGGACTCGTTCGGGCCGCCCTGGGGCGGGACGGTGGCGCTGTCGGCGGAGAAGTCCGGCAGATTCGGCCGCACCCCGGGCATGAACTTCGGCACCCGCAGGGTCACCTTCATGCCGGCGCCGGGCGCCGTCTCGACCATGAGCGCGTAGTCGCGGCCGAACACCTGCTGCATCCGCTGGTTGATGTTGCCGAGGCCGACGTGCGCACCCGTGCGGTGCTGGCTGCGGAGGTCCGCGAGCTTGGCGGGCTCCATGCCGATGCCGTCGTCCTCGACACTGATCAGCGCCTCGGCGCCGTAGTCCTCGGCGATCACGGTGACGCAGCCGCCGGACGGCTTCGACGCGAGACCGTGTTTGACGGCGTTCTCCACCAGTGGCTGAATGATCAGGAACGGGACGACCACCGAAAGCACCTCGGGCGCGATCTTCATCCGCACTTCGAGCCGTCCGCCGAAACGGGCGTTCTCGATGGTCAGGTACCGGTCGATGTTCCGCAGTTCCTCGGCGAGCGAGGTGAACATGCCCGACGTCCGAAACGAGTAGCGCGTGAAGTCCGCGAAGTCTTGAAGCAGCTCTCGCGCTTCCTCAGGATCCGTCCGGATCAGCGACGAGATGGTGTTGAGCGCGTTGTAGACGAAGTGCGGCGAGATCTGCGCGCGCAGCGCCTTGATCTCCGCCTGCTGGAGCTGGTTCTTCGATTCGTCGAGGCGGGCCAGCTCGAACTGGGTGCAGACGAACTGCGCGACCGCGTCGGCCATCTGCACCAGCCGCCCGCGGGTGCGCCCGACGACCAGCAACGCGGCCTCGGTCTCCCCCTCGACGATCAGCGGCACGATCACCGCGGTCCGCATCCGGCAGGTGCCGCGGTGGTTGCACGGCATCTTGTCGTGCGCGACGACCTCGCGGCGGTGCTTGCGGATCGCGTTGCCGATGGCGTCGACGAGGTCGACGTAGTGATCGTTGGCCTCGCCGTCCCAGGACAGCAGGGTGCCTTCGCTGTCGGTGATGCCGACGGCGACGCAGTCGAGCATCTCCAGCAGCTGGCTGGTGATCTTGTCGGCGACCTGCTCGTCGAGCCCCTCGCGGAGGTCCGGTGTCGCCTTCGACATCCGGTGGACGGCCTGCAGGACGGCGTTCTCCACGATGCTCGCGGGACGCCGCAGCTTGATCAGCAGGACGACGACGAGGATCCCGAGCAGCAGCGCCACGCCCCAAGGGATGATCTGCGCGATTTCGAGCCCGGACACGGCGTCCATGCTCTGCGCTCGACCAACCGGGTGCAAGGCCTGCTCCCCACTTTCCGTTGAGTTGTGACAACCGAGGGTGGGGCCGACCCTACCCAAGACCCGGGCGCGGGCCCCATGGTCACTCCCCGTGGCACGGGAAAGACTGTCCGCAGGCAATCGCTTCCGGGAGAGGAACACAATGCGCGGATCGGGGAAGGTCGCGGCGGGCGTGCTGGCGGGGGTACTGCTGGCGAGCGGGACAGCGGCCGCGGCCGGGGACCCGGTGCGCGTGGCCGTCGGCGATCTGGTCGGCGAAGGGGGTTTCCCGGGCGCGGTCGCCCAGGTCCGGAACGGTGAGGCGGTCTCGCGCTTCGGCGCCGGGTACGCGAACCCGGCCACACGCGAAGCCGCGGGGCCGCACCACCTGTTCCGGATCGCCAGCAACACCAAGTCGTTCGTCGCCGCGGTGGTGCTGCGACTGGCGGGCGAAGGCGTGCTGTCGCTCGACGACCCGGTGGAGCGACGACTGCCCGGTGTCGTACGGGGACCGGACTACGAGCCCGAAAAGATCACGCTGCGCATGCTGCTGAACCACACGAGCGGCGTGCACGACCCGCTCGACCCGCACTTCTTCGACCCGTACCTCGTCCAGGGGAACCGGGCGCACATCATCACGCCGTCGGAGGTGATCCGGCGCTCCCTCGTCGATCGGCCCGCGTTCGCGCCGGGCACGGACGTGAAGTACTCGAACACCGCATATCTGTTGCTGGGCAAGGTGATCGAGGCGGTCACCCACAACGACGTCCGGGAGGAGATCCAGCGGCGGATCCTCGATCCGCTCGGCCTCGGCCACACGTACTTCCCGCTGTGGTCGCCGTTCCTGCGTGGTCCGCATCTGCACGGGTACGACATGAGCGGCGAGGACATGACCGTGTTCAGCCCTTCGTACGACTGGACCGCGGGCGCGATGGTGTCGACTGTCGACGACCTCGCGACGTTCCACCGCGCGTTGCTGGCAGGACGGCTTTTGGAACCCGCCCAACAGGCCGAACTCAAGCGGCTCGTGCCGAACGACGAAGGCGGCGCGTACGGCGCGGGCGTCGAGACGCTCGACCTGCCGTGCGACGGGGGCACGAAGACGGTTTGGGGCAACACCGGTGCCGGGCCGGGGTTCTTCAGCGTCTCGATGAGCACCGCGGACGGCTCGAAGCAGATCGTGCTGGCGCTGAACGTGTACGACCTCGCCGCCGAACTGAACGGCGGGCAGCGGGTGCCGAAGCCCCCGATGCCCGCGGTGATGGCCGCCCTCTGCTGACCTCGTGAGTGGCGATTCGGGTTAGAACCCGAATCGCCACTCACGAGTCACTTGAGCAGGCGCGACATCCGCCGGTCCGCGAGGGGCTTCCCGCCGGTCTGGCAGGTCGGGCAGTACTGGAACGACTTGTCCGCGAACGAGATCTCGCGGATCGTGTCGCCGCAGACCGGACACGGCAGCCCGGTCCGCGCGTGCACCCGCAGCCCGGACCGCTTCTCCCCCTTGAGCCGGGCCGCGGACTGGCCGACCGAACGCGTCACCGCGCTGGTCAGCACTTCACGGATCGCCTCCGAGAGCCCGTCGAGCGCTCCTTCGGACAGCTTTCCGGTTGTGGCGTAAGGCGAAAGCTTCGCCATGTGCATGATCTCGTCGGAGTAGGCGTTGCCGATCCCGGCAATCAGCGACTGATCGGTCAGCGCCGTCTTCAGCCGTTCGGTGCGCCCGGCGAACAACTTCTCGAGCCCCGTGCGGTCCAGCGAAAGCGCGTCCGGCCCGAGCCGCACGATGCTGGCGACCTCTTTCTCCGGATCGCGCACGATCCAGACCGCCAACCCCTTCTTCGTCCCGGCCTCGGTGAGGTCGAATCCCGGCCCAGCGGCCGCGTCGAGGTGGACGCGCAGCGAGATCGGCCCCTTGCCGGGTTTGAGCGGCGTCGGCGACAGCGCGTCGGACCAGCGCAGCCAGCCCGCTCGCGCCAGATGGACGACCAGATGGAGATCCCCGGCGACGAGATCCAGATGCTTGCCGAAGCGGCAGGCCCCGGTGACCTCCCGTCCGTGCAGCTCCGTCCACGGCGGTGTCGCCGTCTTCAGCACACTGAGGGACGACACGTCGACGCGGAAGACCGTCTTGCCCACCGCGTGTTCACGCAGGTGGTGAGCGAGCGCTTCGACCTCGGGTAACTCGGGCATGGCCCCAGTCTCGCGCGTTCAGGCCGCCGCGACTACTCCACCGGGTGCAGCGGGCCGTCGAAGTCCGGCAGCGAATGCTTCTGGATCGTCTTGCTGATCTTCGAAACCTCGCCGCGCACGGTGAACATGCCGCGAATGGTGCCCACCCAGCGCTCGGACGGCCTGTCACCCGCGAGATCGCCCTCGGTCTCGGCGACCACGGTCCACGGGCGGCGCAGGATCCACCGCAGTGGGAAGAACAACGCGACCAGCAGGAGCGCCAGCGGAACCCAGGACGGGATTCTCACGTCGGCGGGTGTCCACATGATGAGCACGATCGCGAGCAGCGCCGTCACGACGACCATCGCGATACCCGGGCCGTAGCTGCCCGCCACATCGTGCTCGAAATCGTCCGCTGTCGCGGGAGCACGCCATTCCATCTGGGCTCGGACCACCCAGTCACGGCCGTCCTCGCCGTGCACCAGCCGGTTCATTCAGTCGCCTCCCGCGCGGCCGCTCGCTCGTCGTGAGCGAGCTCCACCGTACCGTGACGGCGGCCGGATTCGCGAGAGTTCGAAGGCGATAGCCCCGCTCGGGCGTTATGGGCAGGTCGGGTAGTCGACGCCCGGTTCCGGATAGTGGGAAGTCGGTTTCACCGGGCTCTGCTCGTCTTCCGACGGCGTCTCGGTCGCGCTGTCGGGGGTGCCGGTCGTCGGCGAAGAGGACCCTTCCGGGTCGGTCGTCGACTCCGGCGTGTTCGACTCCGAAGGCTGTGGCGGCTCGGTCGTCGAGTCCCGCGGCGTCGTCGTCGTGGTCGGGCTCAGCGACTCCTCGGTCGGATTCGATTCACCCGGCGGGAGGTCGTCCCGCTTCGAAGTGGTCTGGTTCGAGCCGGTTCCCGGGCCCTCGTTCAGCGGCGTGGTCTCCTCCTGCGACGGAGTCTGCCCGGCCGGAGGCCGTACGACGTCACCGCCGCCGAGCTCCTTCCGCGACGTGCCGACGCCGGGCAGGCTCGGCATGTCGGCCACGCCGAGTTCGGCGTTCCGGCCGTTCGGGCCCAACCCGGTCTTGACCGGCTGGGCGCCCTTGCCGTGCATCTGGTCCTGGGCGATCCGCTGCGGCGGGAGCTCCACCGGCTGACCCTGCGCGGGCGGCGCGACCTGTGCGGGCAGCAGCGCCAGCTCGGGCGAGCCGCCTCCGGACAGGCCGACGGTGTGCGTCACGTCCGTGCCGAGAATGGCCGGACCGGCGACGATCCCGACCGCGCCAGCGGCGGCCGTCGACGCCACCGCCAGGCCGACCTTCACCTTCGACCCGAGCAGTAGTCCCTTGACCGACGCGGCGAGCCCGGACAACGCCCCGCTCGCGTGGGCCCCCGCGGCCGCCGGCACCAGCAGGGCCACCACGCCGGCGTGCGCCCGCAGCGACGAACAGACGTCACGCAGCTCGTCGTGTGTCGCCCGGCAGGACTGGCACCCGATCAGGTGGGCCTTGATCCGGCGGGCCTCGGCCCCGGTGACGCTGCCCGCGGTGAACCCGCCCAGCTTCTCCACCACCGACCGGCACGAATCGGGCCCGCGGTTCACCGACAGATGCGCCTGCAGGTACGCGGCCCGCAACCCCTGCCGCGCTCGCCTGGCCAACGCCGCCGTCGCGTTCGCGCTCAACCCGAAATGCGGCGCGACCATGGCAGGCTGCTCGCCCTCGACCTCGGTCTGCCACAGCACCGAACGCCACCGCTCGGGCAAACTCGTGAAAGCCGTCGTGATCAGCGAATGCTCGGCCGTACGGGCGTTCGTGTCCGCCCCCGCCCCGGCCCGGAAACTCAGTTCGTCGTCGCTCACCGGCACGTCACGACGCGCGCCGTGCCATTCCCACGACACCCGGCGAGCCACCGTCAGCAGATAGGCCCGCACGTAGTCCCGCGGCCCGGCACCCCGGCGCAACGCCTGAAGCACCCGGAAGAAGGTCTCGGCCGTGATGTCCTCCGCCTCCGACCGATCGGAGGCAAGACTGCGTGCCAGCCGCCGCACCGCGGCGGCATGACGTTCGAAAAGCTCCCCGAAGGCGGCGTCCTCCCCATCACGGAGACGCTGGAGCAATGCCTGCTCGTCGGATTCCGAGGCCGCCTGAAGCGGCACCGTGCCCTGCTCGGTCATCCGGCCAGGCACCTCCTCCCCGAAGGACTC
This sequence comes from Amycolatopsis sp. WAC 01375, assembly GCF_003947325.1. Lineage (NCBI taxonomy): Bacteria > Bacillati > Actinomycetota > Actinomycetes > Pseudonocardiales > Pseudonocardiaceae > Amycolatopsis > Amycolatopsis sp. WAC 01375. The sequence goes on along the minus strand of NZ_QHHW01000014.1, from coordinate 207,932 downwards.
ACCATTCGGTCGAATGGGGACACCATACGGAGGTATGCAGCCGTCGTCACCCCTTGTACGCCAGGTGTGACGCCGAAGCACGTCTAGGGGTGGGTCGAAACAGCTACAGACGGTCGGTGTATGGTTGTTCCACTGCTTCAAACGAGTGTTGAAGCGGTGAGAGACATGCGGATGTAGCGCAGCTGGTAGCGCATCACCTTGCCAAGGTGAGGGTCGCGGGTTCGAATCCCGTCATCCGCTCGCATGCGGGCACCGCGTGCGCAGGTAAAGCCTGCGCCGCAGCGTACTCGCCATAATTCCCCGGGGCTCGAGCCCCCGGACCCCCACGGTTCGTTCACCTCACCTTCCCGGGTGGGTATGGGGCATTTCGATCTTCTTTGTTGGGCTTTTCGGTTACTAAGTGCTACAGGTTCGGTGAGCGGGGTCACACGACCGTAGTAATTCGGATTTGCGCATACGTTCGCCTGCTGACGATGGCCGTCACCTGCGAGTTCGGTACTTTGTGGACCGGATCTTCAAGGGTGGGGAAACACGGATGAGCGAGAACGCGCGCGACGGCGGCCCCGTCGCGACCATGGAAGCCGAGCAGGAGACACCTGGACCCGGCAAGTCCGTGAAGCGAGGTCTGCTCGACAGGCTTCCCTACTGGGCCCTCTGGGCACTGACCGCGGTGCCCATCCTGCTGTCGATCATCGAGGTCGTCCGCGCCCCCAAGATCAACCACGCGGACTACTGGGTCGTCCTCGGCCTGATCGCCGACAAGAACGGCGACCTCGACGTCGCCCAGCTGTTCCACCTCTACCACGAGCACCCGATCGTGCTGGTCGGTCTTGTCTTCTGGCTCGACGCGAAGCTGTTCGCCGGGACCCAGCCCCCGCTCGGCTTCCTCAGCGTCATCCTCGCGGCAGGCATGTTCGCCGCGCTGTGGAGCATGCTGCCCCGCACCCTCACCGGCCTGCGCCGCGCGGGCGTCGTCGCCGGACTCTCCGGCCTGGTGTTCTCCGCGGGCACGGTCGAATACTTCGGCGACGGCATGATGGGCGTCCAGTGGCTCCTCGGGCTCGCTCCCGCCGTCATCGCGATCGCCTTCGCACACCACGGCAAGCTTGTCTCGGCCTTCCTCTTCGCCTTCATCGGCAGCCTCGGACACGGTGTGGCGTTCCCGGTCTGGATCGTTCTCGCGCTCGTTCTCTGGCTCCGCGGCGAGAGCCGGATCAAGGCCGCGCTGCCGCTCGGCCTCGGCTTCGTCGTCTTCGTCCTCTGGCGCGTCGCGCCGTGGCCGCCGAGCTACCAGAAGCCGAACGTCGTCGGCGCCGACACCTACCTCGGCGCGATGACGAGCACGATCGGCCAGTCCTGGTCCACCAAATCCCCCGATCTCGCGTTCCTCGCCGGCGCGCTGACCGTCGGCCTTTTCGGCGTCCTCGCCGCGACAGCCGTGAAGCAGCGGCTCGCGTCCGAGAACTTCACCGGAACGCTCGACGGCCCCGCACCGGTCGCGGCCGTCGCGGGCTGGTTCGGGCTCGCCGCCCAGGTGACGCTGAACGGTGTGATGATCGGCGTGAGCCGTGGTGGTTACAACGCCACCGAAGGCATGTCGTCCCGCTACGTCGGCATCGGGCTCCTCGGTGTCTGCGCAGTACTCGTGCTGCTGGTGACCCGAGGCCCACGCGCGGTGCGTCTCAAGGCGATCCCGCTGGCGCTGGTCATGGCGCTGTGCGTCTACGCGATCGGGAACACCGCCGCGGGCGCGACCCGCTGGCGGTACGCGTATCAGCCCGTCCTCGCGGTGGCGATGCAGGTCGACGCCAAAACGGTGATGAGCAAGATGTACGCCTACCCCGACTTACTCGAGCAGCAACGGGCGATGGGCATCTACCCGTTCACCCCTGACTTCACCCTGGGCTGCGGCGCGGGCGGGCCGGAGCTCGGAACGACCGTCGACCTCGCCAAGGCCGTCGAGCTCAAGGGCCCCGGCTACGGTCCCAAGGACACCGCCGGCGCCGTCGACGCCGTAACCGTGACCGGCGACAAGCAGATCGACGGCTGGGCGCTCATCGGCGGACAGCAGGCCCAGTGCATCCTCGTCACGGACGGCGCGGGCAAGGTCGTCGGCGGCGGCACGGTCGGCCTTCCCCGCGACGACATCACGCAGTTCCTGAAGGGCACCGGCCGCTCCGGCTGGCAGGCCGTCGCGGCCCCCGAGGTCAAGGACGCGGTCGTCCTCGCCTATCGCGACGGCACCTACCACCGCATCACCACGATGAAGGACGCCGGGAAGGGCTAGAGCGCGGGCGTTTTGAAGGGGTCGTGCTCGGCGAGGAGTTTGTCGACGCGGGCCTGGTCGACTCTGCTGACGACGGTGTTCTCGTCCTGCCGGTCACGGATGCACTTGGCGAGGGTGAACGCCGAAGTGGTCAGGAAGAGCATGCCGAGGGCGAGGAAGCCGCGGACCCAGCCGTCGACCGGCAGGTACCAGATGCCGACGACGACCGCGAGCAGCGCCAGGCCGAAGGAGAGGGCGGCCTGGACGAAGAACGCGACGGTGGTGGGAGGCGCTGCGGAGGTTTTCGTCATGCGTACCACGGTCGCGCCGACGGCCCCCGGTGTCTTGAGTACGGCTACTCAAGAAGTGTTGCGATTCGATTCGACAAACGCCGCCATGTCGTCAAAAGCATCTTCGACTTGCCCGCCGAGCACGGGATCTTCCGCCAATTCACGCAACTTCGAAATCAGCTCATCCGACTCATTGAGAGTCGGCAACCTTCGGCTCCCGCCACTGCGACAAATGAGACCACCTATCGATACGGGCCGGGTAACCAGCCGAACAGCCTAATTCGATCATCCACGAAAAGCGTGGGCGGACGGCTCAGATCTCGTAGCCGTCCAGCACGGTCGGCGCGACCGGGGACAGGTGCTCGTCGCCGTGTTCGGTGACCAGGCCGCGGGCCATCCGATACACCTTGAATTCGTTGTCGTGCTCGGGATCCTGGTCGTCCCAGACGTGCAGGAGGCCGTAGGAGCCGGGGGCGAGGTCGCCGACGCGGGTGAACAGGTCCACCAGTTCGGGCGCGATCGCCGTGCCGTGCTTGTCCATCCCGCCCAGATGCAGCACCGGCACCCCGGCGGCCCAGCGCAGGTCGAGCAGATCGGCGTCGCCGAAGTCGCGGACGGCGCGGTGCACCCGCTCGACGATCCGCTCGAGCAGCGCCGCGTCGTCATCGCCGGAAGGGCTCGCTTGGATGGTCACCCACCCGTGGTATTCGAACACCCGCCTGAGTTTAGGCAGGTCCGCCCGCCGGACGGTGGTCAGCCCGCCATCACGGCCGGTGCCCCGTTGCGCCGGAGCTCGTTCTTGAAGACGCGTTCGCCGTGCTTCTCGAAGGCGGGCACCAGCTTCTCGCCGTAGACGCACAACGTCCGTTCCCACGGATGCCCGAGCGTGCCGAAGCGGAAGTCGTTCGCCAGGAAGAGGTGATAGTCCGTGCGCGGGAACACCGGGACCGGCCACGGGTCGAGCGCGGCGTGCCGATGCGGGTAGAAGCGGTACGACTGGTGCTGCCAGTGCAGCACCCATACCCACTCGTCCTCGGCGACGCAGTCCTTCAGCGCCGAGAGGGCGACACGGGCGACGTCGTTCTGCTCGACGGCGTACGGGCCCAGCCGGAATTCGGCCGACGAGCGGTCGAGTCCCCCTGGCGCGAGATCCCACGCGACGGATGGAGCGGGTTCACGGAAACCGGGCCAGGCGTGCGCGTAGGTGCTCGGCCAGAACGCGAGCTTGTCGTAGATCCAGTACCAGGCGGGCTCATCTGCGACCCTGGAGATGGCTTCCCAAGCGTTGTTCACGAGCGACCCTCGGTGGTTCGGCCGATTAAGACTGGGAAAGCTTCGTGTTCAGGGCCCAAGTTGTCCAGCTCGTGGGCGTACTCCGCGAAACTGTCACCTGATCAGGTGTCTTGCGCCGCCGCCGGAACCGTGAGAATGACGGTGCGTGAACGGCGGACCCACGGAAGGCGGGCCCGCCGTCGTTCGCTCACGCGGCGGCCTCCCAAAGGCTCATGAAGGCCGAGGCCTCACTCCGTACCCACGGCCGCACCTTGTCGCGATCGCGCGGCGACAACGCGAACTCCTTCGAACGCCGGACGTCGACCACGAGCGGCCGTCCGCCTGGGCGCAGCTCGTCCATGGTCTGTTCGAGCAGCCACAGCACCATCTGCGCCGCGTCCCGGCTCAACGGCTCCTCCTTGAAGTAGAGCCAGGTGACGTAGACGGGGCCGTCGCCCTTGCGCAGGCCGAGATGCGGGTTGATGCCCACCTCGAGCGACCCGAGCCGCCATCGTGACCGGCCGACCTCGGCCAGCCGCAGGTCACGCCGCCCGACATAGCGCAGCCAGCCGTTGGCGATCTCGCTGTAGTGCGGCCGCGTGCGCTCGTCCGCGTTCTCGACCAGCGCCCGCAGTACCTCGCGATCCCGCCCGGAGATCCGTCCGGCACGGATCGCGTTCGCGGCACGGAGGTAGAAGTTGAACCCGCCCCTGGCCGGGTCCTCGTACTGACGGCGCCAGCGCCGGACGAACGAGGAACGCGAAGGACCCGAGCTCGTGCTGTACCCCACGAAGGTGGGCAGGGTGATGTAGGCCATCCGTGTCTGCCTTTCGCCGCTGTTCCTGCTGTACAACACCCATTTTAGAACACATGTACGACAGAAACCGGGGCTTTACGGGTGACGCGGGGAAGGAGGCCAGGGACCTTCGAGCAGCTCGGCTGATTCCTCGAGGATCGGCACCTCGCAGACGTCCCTCGGGGTGAGGTCGGTCGGGATCCAGTTCTCGAGCATCGCCGACCAGCGCGTGATCCCCCGCAGCGACGGCGGGGACCCGAGCAGCTCGCCGACCTCGCTGATCAGCGCGCCACCGGCCGCGGGAGAGAGGCGGCCGTCGACCATCGCGGTGAGCCAGCCGTGGATCAGCGACCAGCGGGCGGCCGTCGGATCGGCGGGCAGTTCGAGCCCCAGTTCGTCGACGACCTGGCCGAACACCTTGTCGACGGTGGCTTCGGCGGAGGACTCCAGCCCGGCGAGCAAGGCGAGGGACGGGGTGTCGAGTCCGGCGACGATCGCGTCCAGACCGGCCTCGACCAGGTGGGACGTGCGGACGTCACGGCCGGCGAGCCTGCCGATGGCCAGCTCGCGCAGCGCGCCGCGACAGGCGTCGATTTCCGTCATCCGGCACTTCCCACGTCCGCCACCGTACCGGCGGAACCGGCCATCCGCGCCTGACCAGCCGAAAGAGCATCACACCGTGGAAAGACGCGGAGTGATGCGAACGTCGAGATCGGCTTCGAGGGCATGCGCCAGCCGTTCCAGCACCGGAATGGTCGGAACCGTTCCTCCCGCCTCGAATCGCGCGACAGCGGACTGCGTCATCCCCGCCTCGGCGGCGAGCCTCGTCTGGGACCAGCCACGTGCCTCGCGCATTTCACGCACGGTCTTGCCCAGGTCGTAAGCCAGCTTCGCGGCCTCGTACGCGTCAACGGCGCCCGGCTCGGCCATCCGCCGCTCGCGAAGCCGCCGCCAGTCGGTCCGCTCGGCCATCGTTCTCACTCCCCTTCGTGCTCATCGGTCGTATGCCGTCGAGCAACACATCGCCACATCGCCTTCCGCGCCCGCCGCACCTCACGCTCGTCGCGCATGCGGGTTTTCCGAAACTCGGTCAGCAACACGACTCGCCTGCCGGATGCGATCCAGTAAGTGATCCGCACGGCCTCTCCGTCCAGATGGAACCGCAACTCCCGCAGCTTGCCATCGAGCTGTCGCGTGTACGGCTCACCCAACAGCGGGCCTCGCTCCGCGAGCAGATCCACGTAGAAGGCCACTGTCGCGAAGCGCGCCGCGGACAAACTCTCCAGCCAGTCGCGAACCTCCGGTTCCAGTTCCACGGTACCCCATGTCATAGCTTTGATGCTATATATGCAGGTCTAATCACTATCGGACGATACGTTTGCGCTTCTGCAATCGAGATCATCGCCGCGGCACCTTGATCAAGGTTGAGGCTTGATGGTGAACGCGGTCCAGAGATCCACTGCTTGCTCAAGATCAAGAGCAGTGACCTTCTCGGGCGAGACACCCGCCGTACGAATGAGGCGATTCGCGAGCCAGTCAGGCACCGGCTCACCTTGCGGCTCGGCCTCGACGACCACATCGCCTGCCAACCGACCGAGCTTGGCGATCACATCCGCGAGACGCTGAACCTCAGGACTTTCGTCAGCCGCAGCCGCCACTCGCGAGGTTGCCTCCGCATAGACCTCAGCATCAGATCGAGCCCCTGCACGCCAAATCTCGCAGATCTCCACTGAACCGTTCTCGTCCAGGCGATACCCGATCCGCCAGTGATCGCGGCCGACGACCAACTTGCGAAAGCCCGTGAGGTTCCCACCCAATGGGTAGCCTGCCTTCGGGTCATCGAGAAGGAACATGATCTTTTTCAGGACCTCGGGGACGACATCCGGCCCAAGCCGACGCAGATCGTCGAGGGCTGCCTCGGTGAAAGCGACTTGGACCATCGAGCTACTCGTCGTCCTCGATGTCGGCAAGCGATTCCCGGGTGTGACCGAAGGCGGCCATGACCTCGTCCAGCGACGTGCGCCGCCCCTTGTCGGCGACCGGCCGAGGATGACGGGTGACTACCAGCGCGTCACCCTTTCGGCGTCGGCGACCAGTCCGGCAACTCCCCGTTTGGTCGCCTCGGTGACCGTCAGCTCGTGGGCGTCCTTCAAAACCGTGCTGGACCAGGTCGTGAGTGGACGCAAGAATGGGGAAAGACCACATCAACCACCCATAAGGGTGCATGCAACACTGGCTGCCCACACCCGGCGGCAGGGGGCTAAATGAGCTGGCAAGACGAGCTTCGACAGCTGGACGTCGAGCTGGCCGCGGGTCGCATCGGACACGCCGAACACCGACGTAAGCGCGATGAGCTCCTGGCAGAGGCCTCCGGCGGGACGATGCCGTCCCCGGTCCCCTCGCCACTGCGACGTCCGGGCGGAGCGTGGCACAGCACCAATCCCGCCGCGCGGCCCGTCGAGCCGCCCGCCGTCACCGTCCAGCAGACCCAGCCGTACCAGCAGACCCAGCCGGTGTACACGCCTGTCGAGCAGCCGGAGAAGAAGGCGGGCATCCCCCGGATCGCGGACCACAAGACCACCGCGCCCTCACCCGCCGACATCAATCCGACGGTCTATCTGCGTGCCACCCCGCCGCCCGCCAGGAACCAGCCGTCGATTCGCGAGCCGAACCGGCCGCTTCCGCCGCTGACGCCGGAGCCCGGCCCGCGCCACCAAGCGCCGGCCGAGGATTACGCGGTGGTCGGCAAACGCAAGCCGACGTGGCTGTTCATCGGCGCCGGGGTGCTGGTGGTGCTGGCGTTGATCATCGGCGGAACGCTGTGGCTGGGCACTTCCCGGTCCTCGAACGTCGCCGAGCAGCCGCCGGCGCAGAGCGTGGCCCAGCCGCCGAACGGCCTCGCGCCGTCGGGTCAGCCCGACAGTGCCCAGACGCCGTTGGAGGACCGGCTCCCCGCGCTGCCGGGGACACCGTCGAAGGACAACTCGACGATGTCGGTCGCGAAGGGTGTCGAACTCAGCCTTTACTCGAAGGCCGCGGGCGACTACCTCGCTTCGAAGAACGTCGCTTCCGTCACCTACAAGGGTTCGAACGAGGGTACGAACAGTTACCTCGTCCTGGTGATTCCGGCGAACGACGCGAAGGACGCGGCTTCGATCGTGAAGTACTTCCGGGAGAACTCGATCGACGCCGGACTGCGCGAGCAGCGCGTCGGCGATCGGCTCGCCCTCGTCGGCGCGAACCAGAACGGCCAGCTCAGCGGCATCGGTTACGTCTCCGGGACGATGGCCGTCACGACGTGGGTCTCGCAGCCGCTCGGCGGCGACCCGCAGGCGCTCGACACCCGTCTGGAGCAGACACTGACCTCGTTGGACACCGTTCTCCCGGCGGGCTGAGAAACGCAGGTCGCGGGGAGATCACGATTCGACCCGCGGGGGCGCGGCCAGTCCGGGCAGTGCAGAATGTGCGAGGTCACCGCAGTGGTGGTATCGCGACGGCCGGGAGCGTTCCTCCCGGCGGGAATCGGATAAGGGGGCCGGTGGTGTCCTGGCAGGAAGAGCTGCGCAATCTGGACGAAGAGCTCGCATCTGGACGGCTCTCCGCCGATGATTACCGGCTCCGCCGTGACCAGGTGCTGTCCTCGGCTGTCGCGTACGGCGACCCCGCGCAGCAGCAGGTCCAGCAGCCCGGCCAACAGCCGCAGCAGCCGTTCCAGCAGCAGCCGCCCGCGCCGCCTCAGCAGCAGGCGCCGCAGCAACCCGGTCAGCCCAGCGCCGACTCGACGCAGATCATCGCGCCGGTGAACCAGCCGCAGCAGAACGGCGGCGAGGGCGAGCGCACCCAGGTCGTCCCGAACTGGCAGCAACAGCAGTCCGATCCGAACCGCACCCAGGTCGTGCCGCCGGTGGCGTCCCCGCCCGGCGGTTTCCCGCAGCAGGGCCAGCAGGCGTCCCCGGCCGGCGGCTTCCCCCAGCAGGGTCATGCCTCGCCCGCGGGCGGTTTCCCGCAGCAGCAACAACAACAGCCGCAACACGGTTACCAGCAGCCGCAGCAGCAGGGCTGGACCGACAACGACGCCAGCCCGCCGTGGGGTGGTTCGGACTTCCCGCCGATCTCGCCGGTCGGCAGCACGGAGTGGGTCAAGCAGGGCCCGGAGCTGTTCGAAGACAAGCCCAAGGGCAAGGGCGGCAAGATCGCGATCATCGCGATCGTCGCCGTCCTGGTCCTCGCCGGTCTGGGTGTCGGCGGCTACTTCGCCTTCTCCGGTGGTGGCGACACCCCGCCGGATCCGACGGCCGCGCCGCAGTCGTCCCAGCCGCAACCCGCCCCGCCGTCGTCGACCAAGCCGAAAACGCCCGAAGAGCTGCTGTTCGAGAAGATCCCGGAACAGTCCGGTGAAGAGGACCCGAAGAGCGGCGCGATCCCCGTGGCCCAGCTCGCCGAGCTCGCCGGCCTGGAGAAGGCCGAGGCGGATCTGGTGATCGCCGCCGGGGTCAAGCAGGTCGCGTACCGGGGCTCGCAGAAGCAGCCGGACGAGACCGGGCCGCAGCCGGCGAAGATCTCGGTCACGGTCATCCCGCTGACCAGCCCCGGTGCCGCCGCTGACCTGATCAAGCAGCTGCGCCAGTACCAGACGACCAACGGATTCGTGCAGATCACCGAGCCGCTGCCGGGGATGCCGCCGAAGCTGAACTTCCAGAAGAAGATCGACGGCGACAAGGGCTCCTACCGCGGCACCTGGATCAGCGGCAACAACATCGTCCGCGTCGACATCCTGCAGAACCCGCTCGGCGGGGAAGAGGGCGAGAAGGCGTTGAGCGGCACGTACCAGCGTGCGGTGAAGAAGACGCTGGAAAACTACGCCGTCACCAGCTGAGCGATGACCGCCGAGACGGCACGGCTGCTCACCACCCTGCTTTCCCTGGCCGAGGACGCCGGTTCGCTGTCCGACGAGCTGCACTTCGCCGGCCGGGACGCCGCCGAGCGTGTTCCCCTCGACCACGGTGCCGCGAACGTCCTCCGGGCGCTCGTGGTGCCGAAGGCGGCGCGGGTGCTGGAGGTCGGGGCCGGTTTCGGGGGGCTGACGCGATATCTGGGCGAGATCTCGGAGACGGTGCACGCCGTCGAGGCCGACCCGGTCCGCGCGGCCGCGGTGCGGTTCCGCACCCGTGACCTCGGCACCGTGACGGTGCACGACCGGCCGCCCGCCGACGGTTACGACCTCGTCGTCGTCCAGCAGCCGTACGCGACGCGAAGCCTCCTGGACTCGGTTCGCGAACGGCTGTCACCGATGGGCGCCGTCGTGGTGCTGACGGCTTCGCGCGGTGTCGCCAGGACGCTGGCGGCGGCAGGACTCGAAGTCCAGCGTGAGCTGCTCTGTTCGCCCGGGCACGAGGTCGCCCGTGCGGTGCGCGGCCCGCAGATCGACACCGAACTGCCCCGGCTGTCCGCGGCGATCGCCGGCGGTCCCGCCAACGGACTCGCCCTGCTCTGCGGTGCCGGCGCCGCCGCGCTCTGGCCCCCGTACCGGCTCGCGACCTACTTCAACACCGCCGAGCGCGCCGCTTTCGCCTGCACGCGCGCCGACGTCGTGCGCACCGGGGAGGGCGCCGAGGTCCGCCGCACGCCGCTGGTCCCGTCGTCGCCGGTGGCCGGGATCTCGGTCGGACCGTGCGCGGACAAGGTGTACGACGCCCCGACGATGGTCGAAGTCCTGCTCGACGAGCCGGAACGGGTCGCGGAGCTGCTCACCGGATGGCGGGATCTCGTCCGCACGGAGGCCTCGCGCGGGGTCGAGGCGTTGTGGGATCTGGTGCCGCACAACGTGCTTGTCGATGGCGAGACGTTGCGCCCGATAGACCTCGAGTGGCGGAACGAGAGCGCCGGCGTGCCCGAAGTGATCGAACGCGGAGTGCTCGTACTGGCCGACAAACTCGCCGACGCGGGCTGGCCCGGGGCGGCGGCGGGCGGGTCGATGCGCGACCTGGCGGGCTGGCTCGGCGTGCTGATCGGACTCCATCCCTCCTTTGTGGACAGTGCGGTGGCGCGTGAGGTCGCCTTCTCGACGATCGCCTCGTGCGGCACCGCGCACGGCACGGACGAGGTGCGGGTGGCGATCGACGGGATTTGGCGAACGCGCCTGGCGAGAACCGTCCACGAGTACCGTTCACCCAAGGTCGGCGCCGGTGTGGCGGCGAACGAAGACGAGGTAGCCAAGCGATGACGAGCCTGCATACCGCCGGCATCCTGACCCCGGCCCGGCCGGTCGGGCACATGTTCGAGCTCCGGGGCTGGACGACCGGGATCAGCCGGATCGGCGAGATGTCCGTGACCATCGCGGACGTCGAGGCGAACCTGTTCCCCGAGCCGTGCCCGGGCGCACCCGAAGGCACCTTCGGCTGGCGCGCGGTCCCGGGATCTTGGGTCCCCGCGGGCACGCAGGACATCGTCGTCACCGGTCCGGACGAGCGCGTGCTGAACCAGGCGACCGTCCACGTCGGAACGTTGCCGGGCGAAGAACCGCTGTGGCTGGGCGAACTCGAAGCGCCGAAGCAGGGCAAGGTCAGCGAAGGACACGTCGTCTACGTGACGGGGTGGGCGTTGCTACAGGGCCGCGCGCCGAGCCTGATCGAGGTCATGGTCGAGGGCGGCGGCACGGTCAGCGCGCGCACCCGCCTGCCGCGCAAGGACGTTCCCAAGGAATTCCCCGGATTCGACGACGCCGCGGTGAGCGGCTTCGAGGCCTGGGTACCTGTCGATCTCCCGTACGGCGAGGAGCGGACGCTGTCGCTTCGCGTCCGGTACCGCACCGAAGGCGTCGGCGAGGTCGTGTCGGCGAAGCGCAGTTTCACGCTTCGCAACCCCGTCGCGGACTTGGACGACGCCGAACTCGCCGACGAGCTGGCCGGGGACACCGCCCGCGCGATGGCGCGCGTGAACATCCCGACCGACCCGAAGCATGTGCTGGTGTTCACGCACAGCCTCGGCGTCGGCGGCGGGCAGCTGTGGCTGCAGGAACTGCTGAGCCGGATGGTGACCGATCACGGCTGGCAGGTCAGCCTGGTCAGCGAGACCGACGGCCCGCTGCGCGCGGACTGCCACGAACTCGGCATCCCCGTGCACGTCACGACGCACTACCGGAACCAGACGGTGCCCGCCTACGAAGGCCACGTCGCCGAGCTGGCGCGCTTCGCGAAGTGCTCCGGAGCGGGAGTCGCGCTCGTCAACACTCTCGGTGGCTTCGTCGGCGCGGACGCGGCGAAGCGCGCCGGGATGCCGACGGCGTGGGTCATCCACGAAAGCTTCTCGCTGCCCGCGTTCGCCTACCAGAACTGGGGCCCGGTGAAGCCGCCCGCCGCGGTGTGGCGGCGCTGGGAAAGCGCCCTCGCCGAGGTCGACAAGCTGCTGTTCGTCGCGGACGCGACGCGCGAGATGTTCCTCCCGTACAGCAAGCCGGAGCGGTGCCGGACGGTCCGCTACGGCACGCCGATGCACAAGTTCGGCGGCCGGACGCGGTCGGAGACGCGGCGGCAGGCGCGCAACATGCTCGGCTACTCGCCCGACGACATCGTGCTGGTCAACATCGGCATCGCGGAAGCCCGCAAGGGACAGGCGCCGCTGATCTCGGCGATGGAGCGGATCCACAAGGTCCACCCCGAGGCGAAGCTGTCGATCGTCGGCCTGCACCCCTCGCCGTACGGGCTGGCGATGGAGGAGTCCGTCGAGCGCGCCGGGCTGGAGAAATCGGTCAGTCTCGTGCCGATCCAGCCGGATCCGCTGCGCTGGCTCCAGGCCGCGGACATCTTCGTGAACAGCTCCGACATCGAGTCACTCCCGCGGTCGATCCTCGAAGCCGTCTGCTGTGGCGTCCCGGTCGCGGCGACCGACGTGTTCGGCGCGCGGGAGATGATCGTCGACGGCGAGACCGGCTGGCTGTTCGAGACCAACGACGTCGACGCGCTGACGGCGGCGTTGCTGCGCGCGCTCGGCACGTCGGCCACGCGCCGCCGCGAGATGGCGAAGGCCGCGCACGAGAAACTGCTGCCGTGGCTGGACCCGGCGGGCTACGCGCGCGAGTACTCCGAAATCCTGACCGAACTGAGTGGGGGCGTTCATGTCTGACACCGACATTCCCGGCCGTGTCCAGGCCGAGCTGACCCGGCTCCGTGCCGAGCGGCAGGTGTTCACCGCCGAGCAGGACCGGCTGAAGGCGAAGCTGGCCGACACCGAACACGAGTTGCGCGAGGCCACCGCCGCCGCGCCGGACGAAGGCGAGTCCGCCGAGGTGAACCAGAGGCTGGCCGCACAGCGGGAAGAACTCGATGTCGCGAAGGCGCGGTTGCAGGCGCTGGAGGCCGAGGTCCTGCTCGCCCACCAGCAGCGTGACTCGCTGCGCGCGGAACTGAAGACCTGCCGCGAGGAGCGGGACAAGCTGCGGCTCGCGCTGCTCGACGCCGAACTCGTGGTGTCGGCGGGCGTCGTCGACGCGGACGTCCTGCCCGGTGGCGAGCCGTCGGCCGACCGGCAGCGGCTGCTCAACGCCGAACGTCTCGCCGCCGAGATGGCCAGGGAACTCGACGCCACGCGCCGCACCGTCAGCTGGCGGGTCACCGCGCCGCTGCGGGTCGTACGGAAGAAGATGGACCGGTCGTGACCGAACTCTGCTTCGTCTCCGCCGAGGGCGGTTCCGCCTTCATGGAGGAACTGCTGGAGGTGGTCGCCGACGCCGTGCGCACCGCGGGCGGCAAGGCAAGTACCGCGATCGGCAGGTACCCCGATGCCGGGAACGACACGGTGTACGTCGTCGTCCCCCACGAGTATTTCGTGACCGTCCCGGACGCCGACTTCCCGACCGCCGCGCAGTGCCGCCGCACCATCGGGTTCTGCGTGGAGCATCCGGGGACGGCGACCTTCGAGCGCAACGCCGAACTGCTGTCGATCCTGGGCGGCGCCGTCGACATCAACACCGATTCGACCGCCGAACTGCGGCGTCGCGGGATCGCCGTCGAGCATTTCCAGCTCGGCTACAGCCCGCTGTGGGATCTGTGGGGCGGAGAGCTCGACAGCCCGCGCGACCTCGACGTCACCTACCTCGGCACGGCCGAGCGGCGGCGTTCGGTGCTGCTCGGCTCGTACGCGCGGGACCTCGCCGGGCTGCGGACGCGGCTGCTGACCCCGCCGCACGAGCCGATGACCGCCGCCCGCGTCGACTTCCTGCCGGGCAAGGCGAAGTTCGAGCACCTCGCGCGGTCGCGGTTCCTGCTGAACCTGCACCGCGAGCAGAAGCAGACCCTGGAATGGGTGCGCACGCTCGAAGCCATGACCAACGGCTGCGTGGTGGTCAGCGAGACCTCGGCGGACGTCGAACCGCTGGTCCCCGGCGAGCATCTGGTCCTCGCGCGGCCGGAGGCGCTGGGCTCGGTCGCCGCCGCGCTCGCCGACGAGCCGGAACGGGAACGGCACCTGCGTTCGGCCGCCTACGGTTTCGTGAAGTCGCTGGACATGACGGCGTCCGCGCGGCACCTGATCGACCTGGCGGCTTCGCTGGGTTCGGCGCCGGCCGCGGACATCGCGCCGGCGCGTGCGCTGGCGACGAGCCTGCGGAATCCGGAAAACGCGCTGGCCGTCGACACCCCGTCGTTCGACGCGCGGTTCGCGGGCGACCGGTCCGCCGCCGGCCCGGCTTCGGCACGCGGGACGGCGTTGTCGGCGCGGATCGCGCAGCGCGCGGCAGGTGCGCGGCGGGTCGCCACGCGACGCTGGGAGCCCGCGGCGGCTTCGCCGGCGGGCACCGCCGACGTCGACGTGCTGATCGTGCGCCGGACCGGCGAAGTCGATCCGGACGAACTCGCGAACGACCTGCTCACCGGCAGTGTGGTGCCGCGGAAGGTGCTCGTCGGCGAGGACGGCGTGCACCCGTGGCCGCGTCCGCGCCCGTACGACGTCCTGCTGCACGACACCCCACTCGGCCGCGGACTCACGCGGAACTCCCTGCTGGAGCGTTCGACGGCGTCGTGGCTGCTGGTTCTCGACGGCGGGATGCGTGCTTCGGAGTTCCTGCTGGAGCGCCTGCTGGCCGCTTCGGAAGGCGCGGACGTCGTGCACTGCCCGGTCGCGGACCCGGTCGACGGCCTGGTCGGCGCGCTGCCGCCGGAGGAACGGCGCCTGCGGACGCTGCCGTATCTGGGCAGCGGCTATCTGGTGCGGCGCTCGCTGATCGACGAATTCGGCGGGTGGAACACCGAGGTGCTGTTCGAGGGCCTGGAGGATCACCTGTTCTGGCGGCGGGTGTCCGCGGGCGCCCGGCCGACGACGCTGGTGCAGCAGGTGCTGCTGCGGCGGCTGCGGCCGGATCCGGACTCGCGGCCGATGGACCTCGACCCGCATCGGGTGTGGGCCGCGGTCGGCAGCGCGCTGTAGCTCCCTCGCGTGCAATGAAAGGCCCCTTCATTGCAAATTTTGCAATGAAGGGGCCTTTCATTGCACTTGCGGTGGGCGTGGCGTTAGTCCGAAAGTGTGAGTCAGGCCGTGTCGGTGAACGTCCTCCCCCGGTGATGCGCCTTATGGGCAGAGCATCGGAGCGTTCGGTGCCGGACGAGGAGGAGCCGCCATGGCCTGGGAAATCGCCCTGGTCGCCGCGCTGGCCGTCGTGTTCGTCATACGGCTCGCGCTGCAATTGAAGCGCGGCTGACCTCGTCCGGTCACCCCATCGCCACCCGCCTGCCCAGCCGCATCTGCGGAATTCGCCGCGGCCGGGCAGGGAGCGGAAAGAGCGGCGGGCCGTCCTCTCGCAGGCGCTTTTTCACGTGGATCGTCTTGTATCCCGTGGTCAGATAGCCCTCTTTCTTCAGTTTCGTTATTTCGGCGTTCACCGACGCGGGGGAAGCGCCGATCGCGGACGCGATGTCCGCGTGATTCAGTCCCACGTCGATGACGATCCCCTCCGCGTGGGGAATTCCGTAAAGCGCCTGCAACCGGGCCAGGAACGCGGTCAACCTGCTCCGCACCTTGGCCGTCGCGAAACCCAGCGCGATGTCCCGCCGCCGCAGCCGGAGGGCCGAGTCGGCGGCGATCCACGCCATGGCCTGCTTGTCTTCGCCGAGAAAGCCGTGGAAGGCGTCCTGTGGGATCTCCAGCACGCGTACCGGTTTCGTGGCCACGAACGAAAGGTGACTCGGGCGGCACGCCAGGCAGGCTTCGACGCCGAGGACGTCGCCCGCGCTGAGCAGGTCCACGATCATCGGCACCGTGTCGCCCTGAGCCGTCCGCAGCGCTTTCACGAAACCGGAGCGCACGATCAGCACCGGTGGCGACGGCTCCCCCTGGTTGAGCAGGGTGGCGCCTGCCGGGTGGTCGACATGTCTGCCGAGTTCGAGCAGCCGCTGCCGTTGGCGTTCGGTGGCCGCCGCCAGGAAGTCCGCGCCCATCAGCCGATCACCGCCGCGAACGCGTAGAGGATCGCCGGAAGCCCGGCCACGAGAGCCGCGACCGACCCGATGACCTTCGCCGGTTGAGCGACCTTTCCGGCGAGCAAGAGCCGGGTGAGTATCGCGGCGAAAACGATGTAGGCGAGAACGACGACGCCCGCGGTGATCACCAGAAGGGGATCAGGAGTATTTGTCGTCAATAGTGACTCCCAGTGAGAAGTGAAAGCGATCAAGCCCCTGCCCGGCCGGGTGAGAATCACGTCCTGTAGGTGACGTGCCCTGCGGCCGTTCTTCCGAAGAGTACTGCTCAGCGCCATTGCGAGGAAGCAACCCGACGCTCGCGACACTCATACAGGGTGCCCCTATTCGGCCATTTCACGACGGAAAGTAACAATTGCTTCGACGTCCACCGAAGAAGAAAGTCACGGACCGTGCCCGAAAAGGCCGCCAGTTTTCGCGGATCACCGGTGAAAACACCGGAAAATCCGGATTGGCCGTACGGGCATATCGGTTGGACGCCTCGACCGGAAATCGGCTGCCACTTCGCCGAGCCCGACATTTCCCCTGGTCGAAGCGAAGGTCTATCGACCGTGACGATGCACGTGCAGATGCACGACCCGGCCGGCACTGCCCGCAGCAGGGTTGGATCGAGGGCGATTTAACGGAGGGTCAGCGATCCAGCGCGCTCGATCACGACCCGTGATCTGCGACGAACTTCGGCAATCTCAGCTTTTTGGGGGAATCTCACTCACCCCCGGCGAGGACTGACCAGACCGGATTCGTAGGCCAGCACCACCAGCTGCGCTCGGTCGCGGGCGCCGATCTTGGTCATGATGCGGCTGACGTGCGTCCGCGCGGTGGCCGTCGAAATCACCAGATGCGCGGCGATCTCGTCGTTCGACATGCCACCGGCGACCAGGCCGAGCACCTCGCGTTCGCGGTCGGTGACCTCGCGGACGGCGCTCACGTCGATGCGGCGGTTCTCCGGCCGGTCGACGAACTCCGCGATCAGCCGCCGGGTCACGGTCGGCGCGAGCAGCGCCTCGCCCGCGGCGACCACCTTCAGCGCCCGCAGCAACTCCACCGGGTCGGTGTCCTTCAGCAGGAACCCGCTCGCGCCGGCACGCAACGCCTCGTAGACGTACTCGTCGACGTCGAAGGTGGTGAGAACCAGGACCTTCACCCCGGCCAGCTCCGGGTTCGCGGTGATCCGCCGCGTCGCTTCCAGCCCGTCGACGCCGGGCATCCGGACGTCCATCACGACGATGTCCGGCCGGTGTTCGACGGCGGCCGCGACGGCCTGCTCACCATCGCCTGCCTCGGCACAGACCTCGAAACCGTCTTCGGTCTCCAGCAACACCCGGAAACCGGCGCGCACCAGCACCTGGTCGTCGGCGAGGACCACCCGGATCGTCATTGTTCCCCCTTGATGGGCAAATCCACGCGAACCTCGAATCCGCCGTCCACCACGGACGTCGTGAGCGCGCCGCCCAGCGCGGCCGCCCGTTCGGACATCCCGCGCAGCCCGTGGCCGGGCGCGGGTTCGACGGCGTCACGACCATCGTCGCGGACGAGCAACGTCAGCGCACCGGTTTTCCGCTCGAACCTGACGTCGACCCCGCTCGCCTGCTTCGCGTGGCGGACCACGTTGGTCAGCGATTCCTGGAGGATCCGGTACGCGGCGCCGTCGACGGGCGCGGGCAGCTCACCCGGCTCGCCGTCGACGCGGACCTCCAGCCCGGCGGCTCGCGCGTGCTCGAAAAGCTCTTCGGCCTGGGAAAGGCTCGGCGCGGGCGCCTTGTCTTCACCCGAACGCAGCACGGCCAGCGTCGCGCGGAGGTCCTTCAGCGCCGAAGCGCTCGCCTCCTTGATGTTCAGCAACGCTTCTTTCGCCTGCTCGGGACGCCTGTCGGCGACGTGCGCGGCGACCCCGGCCTGCACGTTGATCATCGCGAGGCTGTGCGCGACGACGTCGTGCACCTCGCGGGCGATGGTGAGCCGCTCCTGCTCGGCCATCCGGTGCCGGTGCTCGTCGGCCTGCTCGCGGCGGGCCCGCGCGGCGGCCATCCCGTTGCGCACCGCCGTCCCGACCCCGACGACCGCGACCACCCAGACCAGGCCCAGCCCGGCTCGCAGATCGAAGCCGTCGAACCCGTGCCGGACGAACAACGCGATCCCGGTGGCCAGCAGCAGCGATCCGCCGGTGATCCCGGCGACGATCGGCCCGCGGATCTTCGTGAGCACGAACAACGCGATCGTCGGCAGCACGATCACCGGCCCGCCGGGGTTGTCCGACGCGTAGTAGCCGAGCGTCAGCGCGGAGGTGAGCAGGAAGACCGTCATCGGGAAGCGGTGCACGATCAGCAGCGGCACCGCGGTGGCGACCAGCCACAACACGCCGGACTGGGTCAGCGGCGGCGCGTCAGGCTGCCAGCGGGAAGCGCCGCTCGTGGCACCGAGGACGAACCCCAGCGGCAGCACCACGCGCAGCACGCGGCCCACCCAGGGGCTCCACGGAAACCGTTCTTTCAGCAGCACAGGACGAAAGCTACCCGTGGTGGGGGCGAGCTGCGTCCGTTGAAAAGCGGCTTCTCGGCTACGCCGCGTGCGGTAGCCGCCGCAGGACCGACGTCATCAGCAGCACGCCGCCGATCGCCTGGACGGCCAGCACCGGCACCTGGCCGCCGGATCCCATGGTGAACGCGCCGAACAGCCCCCACGCTCCCGAGCCCGCCATCGCCCCGGCGCCGGTCCACACCAGCACCAGCCGCGGCCAGAACCGTCCTCGTGCCACGGTCGCCAGCGCGATCGCGGCGACGACGCTGAGCACCGCGATCACCACGTCCTGGCCGCGGGCCGACATGCCGCCGGAGCCGAACGCCCAGATCGAGTGGCCGATCGCGGAGACGAGTGCGGCGGTGATGCCGAGCAGGCCGGCCACGCCGATCGTCCCCGCCCGCACGGTGCCGGTGACGACGAACCACCAGCGGTCGCGGGCGTAGAGCACGAACGCGGTCAGCAGCATGATGCCCTGCCAGGCGAATCCGCCGTAGACCACGGCCCAGACCCAGTTCTCCAGTGGCAGTTCGGCCAGTTGCGGTTTCATCAGGTCGGCGACGATCACCGGGAGGTTCAGCACGATCGGGGCGAGCAGGCCGGTGCCGATCCAGATCGGGAAGAGCACGAGCGGCGCGGGGATCCGGCGGCCCCAGGAGTAGGTGAACGCCAGCGCGAGGATCACCGCGACGACGTCCATCCCGCCGGTGAGCAGATTCGCGAAGAGCATGAGCTGAGAGTCCACAAAGGACGGATCGCGGAGGCCGAGGCTGCCGCCGGTGACCCAGGAGGCCTTGAGGGTCAGGTACGGCAGGGTGCCAAGGATCGCGGCATAGCAGACGATCAAGCGGGAACTGGAGATCTTGGGGGCGGAGACTGCTGCGGTCATGCTCTCAGCGTCGGCGTTCCCGCCGCGGAAAGACTCCCTCGCGAGCCTGGTCCGCCTCCCCCTTCAGAAGGAGCTGGGCAGTTTCGCCGCGGTTTCCTCGTCGGCCGGGGTGAGCGTCGCCAGCGAGATCTCGGAACGCCGCCCGAGGTAGAGGTACGAGAACTCGAATCGCAGCAGGCCGACGTCCGGGTGCAGGTACCGCTTGAGGACGATCCGCTCGCTGGAGACGTCGTGCTCCTTCCACATCCGCTCGAAGAGCTCCGATTCCTGCCGCAGCCGCTTGACCAGGTTCTTCCACGCCGGCTCGGCGAGGTGCCCGGCCATCGCCGCGCGGAAACCGGCGATCACGCGGGGCAGGTTGAGCTCCCAGTCCGGGAGCCTGCGGCGCCACTCGGGGTTGGTCAGGCATTGGATCAGGGTGTTGCGCTCCCCGAACGGGATCGCGTCGATGCCGCCCATCAACCAGTCGTAGGCCCGGTTGTAGGCGAGGATGTCGCACCGCGCGTTGCGCACGCAGACCGGGAACGGCTCCAGTTTGTCCATCATCCGGTAAACGTTCTGGCTGAGGAGCTTGCAGTCCTTTTCCAGCGGCGGCTCCGGCGCGCCGGCGAGGGTGAACAGGTGCTTGTGCTCGTGCGGGTCGAGCCGCAGCGTGCGGGAGATCGCGTCCAGCACCTGGTCGGACGCGTTGATGTCGCGTCCTTGTTCGAGCCACGTGTACCAGGTGATCCCGACGCCGGCCAGCTGCGCGACCTCTTCGCGGCGCAGCCCCGGTGTGCGGCGCCTGCCGCTGATCGGCAGGCCGACCTGGTCCGGGGTGATGCGCTCGCGGCGGCTGCGCAGGAACGCGGCCAGTTCGTGCCGCCGCACCTCGGCCACTCGCGAATCGACGGTCATGGTCACCTCATCAGGTTCGCAAAGCTCGAAGCCGGTTACCAGGTAGTGGTGGTACCAGGATAAACACACTCCTGGTACCAGGTTCCCGATCGGCTGATCGTGGTACTCATGACTTCGACGCAAGTTCCGGCGACGCCTGCCCGCGTCGCCGCCGGACCGGCCCTGACTTCGGCGGGCCTGGTCACCGTGCTGCTGGGGGCGGCACTTCCCCTCATCGACTTCTTCATCGTGAACATCGCCCTGCCCGCCATCGGGTCGGATCTCCGCACCTCGTCGGCCACCTTGGAACTGGTGGTCGCGGCCTACGGGATCGCCTACGCCGTCCTGCTCGTCGTCGGCGGCAGGCTCGGCGACGCCTTCGGCCGCCGCAAGCTGTTCCTGATCGGGCTGGCCGCGTTCACCGTCACTTCCCTGCTCTGCGGGATCGCGCCGACGGCGTTGACGCTGGTGCTGGCGCGGGCCGCGCAGGGGGCGGCGGCCGCGCTGATGCTGCCGCAGGTGCTGTCGATCATCCAGGCGACGACGACCGGCGAGCGCCGGTCCAAGGCGCTCGGTCTCTACGGCGCGACAGCGGGCCTTTCGATGGTGCTCGGCCAGTTCCTCGGCGGGGCGCTGGTGGCCGCCGATCTGTGGGGCACGGGATGGCGGCCGATCTTCCTGGTCAACGTGCCCGTCGGGATCGCAGGCCTGGTGGTCGCGCGGCGGCTGATCCCGGAGAGCCGCTCGCGGAATCCGCTCGGCATCGACCGTCCAGGCACGATCTTCCTGGCGATCGCCCTGGTGTCCTTGCTGCTCCCGCTGGCGGAAGGGCCCGTGCTGGGCTGGCCACTGTGGACGGTCGTGCTGCTCGTCGTGTTCCCGTTCGCCGCGGCCGCGTTCGTCCACGTCGAACGGCGGATGGAGCGCGCACGCGGTGTCCCGCTGCTGCCGCCCTCGGTGATGCGGATGCCGAGTGTGCGGCAGGGGTTGCTGGTCGGGGTGCCGTTCTTCATCGGGTTCAGCGCGTTCATGTTCGTGTTCGCGGTGACGCTGCAGGACGGCCTGCACCTCGGCCCGCTGGATTCCGGTCTGGTGACGGCGCCGCTTTCGCTCGCCTTCTTCGCGATGTGCCTGGTCAGCAGCCGACTGGTGACGCGGTTCGGGCAGCGGGTGGTGACCGTCGGGCTTTCGGTGCAGTTGCTCGGGCTGCTGACGCTGATCGGCACCGTGTTGCTGGGATGGCCGACGCTGGGTGTGCTCGATTTCGTGCCGGGGATGCTGCTGTGCGGTCTCGGCCAGGGGCTCGCGATGACGACGGTGTTCCGGATCGTGTTGTCGAAGGTGCCGCCGGAGATCGCCGGGGTCGGCAGCGGGATGCTGACGACGTCGCAGCAGGCCGCGATGGCGCTGGGGGTGGCGACGCTGGGGACTTTGTTCGCTTCCGCCGGCGCGGGCCCGCTCGGGATGAAGGGCGCGTTCGTGCTGGTCATCGGGATTCAGTCGGTGCTGACGGTCGGCGTGATCACGGTGGCGCGGCGGCTGCCGGATCCGCGGAACTGAGAAAGTTCGATTTCACCCGTCGGAGTTCGGGCTCCCCGAGCGACGATGGGGATGTGACGGAACCACGGGTGCACCGGGACCCGGCCTTCGCGCTGCTGTCGCTGTACGAGACGGCGTTGCCGGAGGTCTACGGGTACCTGCTGTCCCGGTGCGGTGATCGCACCCTCGCCGAGGAGCTGACGTCCGAGACGTTCCTCGGCGCGGTGAGGTCCTGTCGCAAGGAATACGCGCCTGCAGTGAGCACCGGGTGGCTGATCGGCGTCGCCCGGCACAAGCTCGCCGATCACTGGCGGCGCAAGGAACGCGAGGAACGCGGGCTGCGACTCGTCCACGAGGAGGAGTACAGCGATCCGTGGGACGAGCGGCTGGACGCGCTTCTGGCGCGCGATGTGCTCGCGTCGCTCGGGGCACATCACCAGGCCGCGTTGACGCTTCGCTACGTCGACGGCCTCCCGGTACCGGAGGTCGCCGACCATCTGGAGCGCACGGTGCATGCCACGGAGGCGTTGCTCGTGCGGGCCCGTGCCGCGTTCCGGCGTGCTTATCAGGAGAAGGAGGGTTGCGATGACTGATCCGTTCGACGCGCTTCGCGCACCTTCGCGGCCTCTCGATCCTGACCCGCTCTTCGCCGCCGAACTGCGCGACAACCTGCGTCGCGCCGTCCTGAACGGAGCCGATATGACTCAGACAGATACAGCCGAAGTACGTTCCTTGACGCCCTATCTCGTGGTCACCGACGCGCGTGCCGCGCTCGACTTCTATGTCGAGGTGTTCGGGGCGCGGCGGCGGTCCGATCCGATCGTGATGGAGGACGGCCGGGTCGGGCACGCGGAACTGGCCATCGGGAACAGCGTGCTGATGTTCGCGGATGAATTCCCCGAACTGGGCAATGTGGTGGCGCCCGAAGGCGGCACACTGATCCGGATCGAAGTCCCGGATGCCCACGCGTCCGCGCGGCGGGCCGCGGAACTGGGCGGCGTGCTGGAGCGGCCCGTCGCTGACGAAGGCCATGGGCTGAGCGGGACGATCAAGGACCCGTACGGCCAACGGTGGCTGGTGTCGCAAGCCGCTCCTTCCGGGACCTCGGGAGCGCGGCCGATCCGGCACGGCGAAGCCGGCTACTTCACCTTCCAGGTCCCGGACGACGAACGCGCGAAGGCGTTCTACGGCGCCGTTCTCGGCTGGCAGTTCTCGCCCGGGCGCGTCGAAGGCGGTTGGGGCGTCGAAGGTTCCGGCCTGCAAGGCGGACTTTGGGGTGGCCCGGGGCGCCAAGTCGGCTGGAAGGTCATGTACGCCGTCGACGACCTCGCCGCCGCGCTCGACCGTGTCCGAGCCCAAGGCGGCCAGGTCGGCGAAACCGAACAGCAGCCCTACGGCCTGAGCGCCGACTGCGTGGACGACCAGGGCATCGAATTCTGGCTCTGGGAACAGCCGCGCTCTTGAGTCACTACCCCAACCCCCCGCCCTTCCCAGGGGGGCGACCCCGAAGCCAGTCTATCGCCGATGGGGGCGGGGAAACGGACGTGAGCCGAGTTGTCCACAGCTGGGAGGCATTGTGGACAACTTAGGGCCTGGGGTCACGTAGTGAGGGCCTCCTTCCCTACTTTGAGGGTAGGGAAGGAGGCCCTCACGGCATGGGGAGCGTCAGCGGCCCGCGGCGTAGCCCTGCATTCCGCGCGCGTTCGCGGCGGCACGCAAGAGACCGCCGGAACGCGAAACGGCCGAAAGCCGTCCGAGCGCCCAAGGTCCGGCATCGACGACGGCGTGTCCGCGTGCGGCCAGCGCGTCCACTGTGGACTGGCCGAGCCGTGACTCGACCACGAGTTCCCGCGGCGTCCACGAGCGCGGGTAGAACGAACTCGGGAACGCGGTCGTATGCCACGCGGGCGAGTCGATCGACTCCTGCAGGTTCAGCCCGCCGAGCGTGTGCGCCAGCCAGAAACACAGTTGCCACTGGTCCTGCTGGTCACCACCGGGAGTCCCGAACGCCAGCACCGGCTCGCCATCGCGCAGGCCCATCGACGGCGAAAGCGTGATTCGCGGCCGCTTCCGCGGCGCCAGCGAGTTCGGCAGGCCTTGCTCCAGCCAGAACATCTGCCCGCGAGAGTCGAGGCAGAAACCGAGGTCCGGGATCGTCGGGCTCGATTGCAGCCAGCCACCCGACGGCGTCACCGAGATCATGTTCCCTGCCGCGTCGACGACGTCGATGTGCACGGTGTCGCCCCGGGTCTCACCCAGCGGCCCGACGGTCGGCTCCCCCGTCGCGCCGGAGCCGGATTCCAGTCCGCGCAGCTTCTCGAGAATCGCGGGCAGCCTCGGCGAGGGACCACCGGGCCGGAGTTCGGCGGACGCTTCTTCGGTGATCAACGCCCGGCGGGTTTCCGCGTATTCACGGGAGATCAGCAACTCGATCGGCACGTCGGGGGAATCCCCGTACCAAGCCTCGCGGTCGGCGAACGCCAGCTTTGTCGCCTCGACTGCCAAGTGCACGGTGCGTTCGGTCGGAATTCCGTCCACATAGGACAATTCGCCGCGAAGGCCGTCCAGCAGCCGCGCCTGCTGCAGCAACGCCGGGCCTTGCGTCCAGGCGCCCATCTTCACCAGGCCCCAGTCGCCGAAGTCGACCTGCAACGCGTCCTCGTACGTCGCTCCCCAGCCCGCGATGTCCTCACCGGTGAGCAGACCGGCGTGATCGCGACCGGAGTCGTCGCGGAACGCCTTGCGGCTGAACGAATCGATGGCCTCGGCGACGAAGCCCTGCGACCACGCGCGGCGTCCGGCGTCGATCTGCGCCTCGCGTCCGCTGACCGACTCGGCCTCGGTGACCAGCCGCTCCCACGTGTCCGCGAGCGCCGGATTGCGATGCAGCCCCTCGGCGGGTTTGCCGTCCGGCAGCCAGAGCGCCGCCGACGTCGGCCAGTGCTCGGTGAAGAGGTCCTGTACCGCGCGGATCGTGTCACCGACCCGGCTGACCAGAGGAATCCCGTTGCGCGCGTAGGAAATCGCGTAACCGAGGACCTCGCGCAACGACTTCGTGCCGTGATCCCGCAGGAGCAGGAGCCAGCCGTCCCACGCCCCCGGCACGGTCGCGGGGAGCAGACCGCTGCCGGGGATCAAGTCGAGCCCGAGATCCGCGAAGTACTCGGGCGTGGCCGCCGCGGGCGAGACCCCCTGACCCGCGAGGACGCGCGGCGTTCGATCGTCGGCGGTGACGAAGATGCCGGGAACCTGCCCCGCCGGGCCGCACAGATGCGGCTCGGCGACCTGCAGGACGAACCCGGCCGCTACCGCCGCGTCGAAGGCGTTGCCGCCGTTTTCGAGCACCGCCATGCCGGTGGCCGAAGCCAGCCAGTGCGTCGATGCCACCATGCCGTGGGTGCCGGCCAGTTCCGGCCTGGTCGTGAACACGCCGCTGATACTACGCTTTGCTAACTACTTTTTCAGTCCCAGAAGTTGAAGAGGGCGTCGCCGAGGGTCGCGGGCCTCCAGCACTTCATGTCGTACGCGGAGATTCCCCAGGCTTCGGCGTCGGGCGGGCCGAGCAGTTCGGCTCGCGTCAGCACCCGGAATCCCGGCTGCTCGGCCAGCACGCCGACCAGCTCGGGCTCGTCGAGGTAGGTCAGTGGATTACCGTCGACCCATCCTTCGGAGAAATCGATGGTCCGCGGTTCGGTGATGGCCAGCACCCCGTCGCGGTTGCACATGATCGCGACGGTCCGGTCGCGGTAGACGATGACGCACTCGTCGAAATCCGAGTACTGGAAGTCGGTGACCCGGCCATGCGTTCGCCGAGCCGCCTCGTAGCAAGCCTTCCGGAACGCCTTCTCATCCCTCACCCGCCGAAGCTATCCCCGCGCGGCGACCGGAGCGTCATAGTTTTCCAGCGTCGCCGCGTTGGCCGCGCGGGAAGTCAGCCACGTGAACACCCCCGTCATCGGCTTCGACCCCAGCACCCGGTACAGGAAGTTCCGGTAGCCGACCATGAACCGGGTCTTCGGCGCGAGGAACGTGCCGATCCCGGCCGCCTGCTTCTGCGAAACCTTGATGGGGCCACGCATTTTCTCTTCGTAACGCGCGAAAGCGACTTCGTGGTCACCGTGAGCGGCGGCGAGCTCGCCCGCCAGGACGTATGCGCCCATCATCGCGAGTCCGGTGCCCGAACCGCCCGGACCCGCGCACCAGGCGGCGTCGCCGAGCAGCACGACCCGGCCCCGTGACCACTTGTCGAGGTGGATCTGGCTGAGCGAATCGAAGTACAGCGTGTCGGCGTCTCCGAGGCCTTCCAGCAGTGCCGGAGCTTCCCAGCCGAAGTCGGCGTAGCGCTCGGCGAGGGCCTTCTTCTGCGCTTCGACATCGCGGCGGTCGACCTCCAGCGGCCCGGACGCGAAGACGAAAATGACGTTGAGCGCCGAGCGGTCGCGGCCGCTGGCGACCATCACCGTCCGGCCGGGGACGCTGCAGATCTGGCCGAGGTGGTCGAGGTCGAGGTGGTTGGGCGCGCTGAAGCCCGCGGTGTGGAAGCCGAGGTCGGTGCGGAACCGCTCTTCCTCGCCGAAGGCCAGCCGCCGCACTCCGGAGTGCAGGCCGTCCGCGCCGACGACCAGGTCGAATCTGCGCGCTTCACCGTGGGCGAAGGTGACATCGACACCGTCCGACAGCTCGTCCAGGCCGGTGATCCAGTCGCCGAAGACGTACTCGACGTCGGCTTTCGTGTGGTCGTAGAGGATGCGCGTCAGGTCTCCGCGCTCGATCTCGACTTCGCCGCTGAAGAACACCGACGGCATCTGGGCGACCTTCTTGCCTCGCGTGTCGATGATGACCTGCGCGCCCATCGCGGTCTCCTTCGCGCGGATGTCTTCGAGGATTCCCATGCGTTCGAGCAGGGTCATCTGCTCGCCGCGGAAATCGACCGCGCTGCCGCCTTCGCGCAGGGCCGGGGCGCGCTCGACGACGGTCGGCGCGAAACCGCGCTTGTGGAGCCAGAAGGCGAGAGCCGGGCCCGCGATGCCGGCGCCGGAGATCAGAACGGTGGTCGTCATGGCTGCTCCCTGGGGGTTCTTGGTGATGGGACCGACCGTACGGCAGATTTGCACGCTTGGTCAAGCCATCTGGTTAAACCGGATGGATAAACCGTGTGGTCTAGGATCTCGGGCATGGGTAATCGCGAAGACCTGATGGCGGGCGCCATCCAGTGTTTGAAGGAAAAAGGCTGGTCACGCACGACAGTGCGGGATATCGCGACGGCCGCCGGGGTCAGCCACGCGGCGATCGGCTACCACTTCGGATCGCGCGAAGCCCTGCTGCTGACGGCGTTCTCCCAGGCGATGGACGACTGGGGCAAAGAAATCCAGGTCGAGATGATGAGCGCCGTCGACCCCGACGCGTCACCCTCGGAGCAGTACGCGGCGTCCTGGCGCGCGATGATCGACTCCTACGGGCGCAACCGGCAGCTGTGGATCGCCTCGATCGAGGCGTTCGTGCAGTCGGAGCACCACCCTGAGCTGCGAAAACAGCTCGCCGCCGCGCAGCGCGAGGGCCGCCGGGGAATGGCGGCGGGCATCCTCGGGATCGACGAGGACACCCTCACCGAGGCGGACGAGCGGCGGATCGGCGCGGTGGCCACGGCCCTGAACTCGGGCGTGATGCTGCAGCACATGCTCGACCCGGAGAACGGCCCGACGGCTGAAGAGGTCGTGGATGGGCTGTTGAAGCTCGTCTCCCTGGTGTCATGAAAGGTCCTTTCCTTGCAAAATTTGCAAGAAAAGGACCTTTCATCGCACCCGCGGGAGGCGAGTGGGTCAGGAGACGGCGACCTTCCGCCGCAGCGCCGCCCGCGGCCGCCCGACGCCCTGCCACGACAGCCCGGCGTCCAGGATCCGTTGCGGGTCCAGGAGGTTGCGCGTGTCGACGACCGCGTCGCCGTCCATCTGCTCGGCCATGTACGTCCAGTCGAGCCGCTTGAACTCGTCCCATTCCGTCAGCACGACGACGGCGTCGGCCGCCTTCGCGACCTGGTACGGGTCGTCGACCACGGTCATGCCGTCGATGTGGCCGCCGACGGCGGGGTCGTAGGCGGTCAGTTCCGCGCCGAGCGCGCCCAGCACGGAAGCGACCGCGAGGGCGGGCGAGTCTCGCAGGTCGTTCGTCCCGGCCTTGAACGCCAGCCCGAGGATGCCGATCCGCGAACCGGCCAGCGTGCCGCCGACGGCGCCGGCGATCTTCGCGACGATCCGGTCCCGCTGCGCGATGTTCTCCTCGATCGCCGAGGTGAGCAGTGTGAAGTCGTACTGCACCGACTCGGCGACGCGGACCAGCGCACTGGTGTCCTTCGGCAGGCACGAGCCGCCCCAGCCGGGGCCGGGCTTGAGGAACGAGCGGCCGATGCGCCGGTCGTAACCCATGCCTTCGGTGACCAGGTCGATGTCCGCGCCGAGACGTTCGCACAGTTCGGCGATCGAGTTCACATAGGACAGTTTCATCGCGAGGAAGCAGTTCGCCGCGTACTTCACCAGTTCCGCGCTGGCCGCGTCGGCGACGACGACGGGAGCGGCGAGGTCGGCGTAGAGATCGCCGACCCAGCGGGCGGCCGCGACGTCGTCCGAACCGACGACGATCCGGTCGGGACCGAGGAAGTCCTCCACCGCCGTGCCCTCACGCAAGAACTCCGGATTCGACACGACCGGCACGTCCGTTCGGCCGAGCATCGCCTGGATGCGCTTCGACGTTCCCACCGGGACGGTCGATTTGGTGATCAGCGCACAACCCGAAGGGATGACGTCGCCGATCTCGGTGGTCACGGCCTCGACCGCCCGCAGGTCCGCCGAGCCGCCCGCGCCCATCGGCGTTGGCACACAAAGGAAAACGGCCTCCGCGTCCCGGACG
This sequence comes from Amycolatopsis sp. WAC 01375, assembly GCF_003947325.1. Classification (NCBI taxonomy): domain Bacteria; kingdom Bacillati; phylum Actinomycetota; class Actinomycetes; order Pseudonocardiales; family Pseudonocardiaceae; genus Amycolatopsis; species Amycolatopsis sp. WAC 01375. The sequence continues at coordinate 179,119 of NZ_QHHW01000014.1, read as the reverse complement.
GCGTCGCGCGCGCCGACCACGAACTCGAGTCTTCCGCTGGTCAGCCCCCTCGACACCAGCTCGGACAATCCCGGCTCCAGGATGTCCACCCGTCCGGCAGAGAGCCTTGCGACCTTCGCCTGGTCGACATCGACGCAAGTGACTCGATGCCCCAGGCCCGCCAAGCAGGCTCCCGTGGTCAATCCGACGTAACCGGTCCCCACCACGACGATCCGAGCAGCGCTCATGCTGCTGAAGGTGACAGCCGGAGTTGACCTGGAAGCGAACGGAACGCTTCAGGTCCGAATACTCCTCACGACATGCTGCGCACCCGAGTGAGCCATCCCACCTGGGCCCGATGCGAACGAGCGTTAACCTATGAACGGTTGCCGACGAAAGGGAGAACATGCAGATCACCGATACCGCGGCGCTCGTCACGGGTGGCGCGTCCGGGCTCGGCGGCGCGACCGTGAAGGCGCTCGCCGCGAAGGGCGCGCGGGTCTTCGCGCTGGACCTCGCCGGTGCCATCGCGAACGCCGAGCAGATCGAGAACGTCACCTACGTCGAGGCCGACGTCACCGACCCGGAGCAGGTGCGGGCCGCGGTCGCGACCGCGGCCGAATCCGGGGTGCCGCTGCGGACCGTGGTGAACTGCGCCGGGATCGGACCGTCCGCGCGGATCCTTTCGAAGAAGGGCCCGCACGACCTCGCCCTGTACGCGAAGGTCGTCCAGATCAACCTGATCGGCTCCTTCAACGTGCTGACGCTGGCCGCCGAGGCCATCGCCAAGACCGAGCCGCTGGCCGACAACGCGCGTGGCGTCATCATCAACACCGCGTCGGTCGCCGCCTTCGACGGCCAGATCGGACAGGTCGCGTACTCGTCGTCCAAGAGCGGCATCGTCGGGATGACCCTGCCCGCCGCGCGCGACCTCGCGTCGCACGGGATCCGGGTGCTGACCATCGCGCCGGGCATCGTCGACACCCCGATGCTGGCGACGGTGAGCGAGGAGTTCCGCGCTTCGCTGGCCGAAGGCGTCCCGTTCCCGAAGCGGCTCGCGCGGCCGGACGAGTACGCGCAGCTCGCGCTGTCGCTGATCGACCACGACTACCTGAACGGCGAGGTCATCCGGATGGACGGCTCGCTGCGCATGGCGCCTCGCTGAGCCTCCCCCGCGTGCAATGAAGGACTCCTTCATCGCAAATTTTGCGATGAAGGAGTCCTTCATGTCAGGTCAGGGGCGGGTAAGACGGACGTCCAGGCCGATCCCGGCGACGGTGACCGCGCACGTCCGGAACGCGGTTTCCGCGACCAGCCCACTGAAGTCGACAGGCGTGTACGCGCGCCGCCGCAGTTGGCCGAGCGTCTGCCGGGTCGTCAGAGCGGCCAGTTTGCCGAGCTTCATGCTCTCGACTTCACGCACGATGTCGCCGTCGGTCGCGTCCCGGTTCATGTCCTGCACCACGGCCGTGCCACCCGGACGCAGCACGCGATACATCTCGTCGAGCGACTTCACCGGCCACACGAAGTTCTTGAACGCGGCCTGGCAGACGACGAAGTCGAACGACTCGTCGTCGAACGGCATCGCCGCGACGTCGCCCTCGTAAAAGGAGACCTCGACGTCTTCAGCCCGTGCGTACGCGCTCGCGATCTCGACGAAGGCCGGCGCGACGTCCAGTCCGGTGACGGAGAACCCGAGCCGCGCCAGTTCGACGGCGAAGTAGCCGGGGCCGAAGGCGACCTCGAGGATCTTCGCACCTTCCGCCAGGTCGGCGGTGAGTTCGCGGGCCTGCTTCCGCCAGTGTTCGATCTGCGGTTCGGTGCCGCGCTGCCGCGCGTAGTTCCGCGCCAGCGCGCCGCCCATCTCCGGGATGAGCTTGAACCGCTTCCTGTCCTTGATGTTCGTCATGGTCACTCCAGGTTGGTTTCCCGGAGCCCGGTTATCCTCGAAGTGCCGTCTCGTGGCCGGGTTCCGGTTGCGGGATCGTCACCCCGGCGGGGTGCTGCAACACCTCGCCGGGGTTCTTTCAACGGCCGGTGCTCCCCCTTTCGGCCAACAGGGCCCGCCATTCGGCGAGACCGGGCATGGAACCGGAAGTCAGTTCCCCGAGGATCGAGCGGACCCACTCGGCTTCCGCCGCTCGGATCGCCAGGTGGTATTCGAGTTCGAGCAGCACCAGCCGCGGGATCTCCTCGATGAGCCTTGCCAGTTCGGCCCGGGTCGAGGCGATGTCTTCGTCCAGCGCCGCCAGCCGAGTGCGGAAGAGGGCGATGACCTCGTCCGGACCGAGCCACCCCAGCACCGACAACCCGGCGACGAACTTCGGCTCCTCCGGCGCGAGTTCGCCGAGCAGTTCGCGCAGCCAGTCGAGCATTTCGTCACGGCCGGCGTCGGTGATCCGGTACACCGTGCGTTCGGGACGGGCACCCTCGCGGCCGCTCTCGACGGCCTCGATGAAGCCGTGTTTACGCAGGTTGCCGACGACCGTGTAGAACGAGCCCCATTTGATCCCCATGTCGCGGTCCTTGCCGCGGCTCTTCAGGATCGAGGCCATTTCGTACGGATGCATCGGGCGCTCGTTCAGCGTCGACAGGATCGCCAACGCCAGCAGGTTCCCGACCTTCCGCCGCTTCACAACGCCTCCTCGTTCACGAGTACTCGTCCACGAGTATCCGCAGGAGCACACCTGATCGCAAGTCGCTCGGCGACCGGGAGGTCAGAGGTCGTTCATGTACGGCACGGACGTCTGCGCGTGGTCGGTCATCCAGTTCCGCAGCGCGTGCGTCGCCAGGACGTCGTCCTCGTTGTAGCGCAGCAGACGTTCCCGCTGGACGGCGTCCGGGATTCCGCCGTCCATGCCGACGGCGTCGCGGTACCACCTCATCGACGCCTCACCGCCCGCTTCCGGATCGCGCCAGGCGAATCCGGCGACCGGCGCGATCACCTTGAGCCCCTTGCCCTGCGAGCACAGGAACTGGTCGGTGACGCTGCGGAAGAGGTCGATCCACTCCTCGGAGTCCACAAAGGACGCTATCTCGGCCTTCTTGGGGACGCCGGGGTATTCGCCGAACCGGTCGGCGGAACCGAAGAGCCAGCGGTTCTCGGCGAGCGCGTTGTAGCAGTAGGCGCGGAACGTCAGCCCCGCGGCGAGCGTGCGCTCGCGGACTTCGGTGAACCAGGCCCAGAACTCCGCGAACGAGCGAGCCTCGTCCGCGGTCGGCAGCGGCTCCCACGTCGCGAACGCCCGGTAGCCCTGCTCCATCCCGATGTCGGCGCCGGTCAGCAGCGAACCCCACAGGTACGCGCCGGAATCGCCGAAGCTCTCCATGTCGACGTCGACCTCGACGTCACCGCGCGAGACCTCGATGCGGTCGACCTTGCGCACCATCGTGAGGTCGGCGAGCCAGGCCCGCGCGAGGATGATCGCGTCGGCGAAGGTGCCGCCGGTCCAGTTCATCGGCGGGGGTTCGTCGGCCGGATCGAGCGCGGCCAGTTTGTCCACTGTGGACACCCCGGCGCGGCGGAGTTCCATCGCGTCCTCGCCGCGGACGACGAGGCTGACATCGCGGGTTTCGGTGAGCACGGCCTCACAGGTCGGCCACCAGGGGCAACGCCGGCATTCGAGGACGCGGGACGGTTCGGCGAGCGGTTCTTCGCCTTCGGCGGCCGCGCTCGCGATGGCGAGCCTGTCGGCGAAGCGGCTCTGATACTCCGTCAGCGCGCTCCGGCCGCCCGGCCAGGTGCCCGCGGCCAGGTCGTGCCAGACGACGACGTCCGCGTCGAGTCCGATGACGCCGCCGATGGCACGGTGTCCTTCGTGCTTCCCGAGCGCTTCGAGCATCCGATAGAGGTGCGCGAGCCGCATCTGGTCCCGCGGCTGCGAGCGGACCTTTCGCGCCGGGTCGGGCAACCGGTTCGCCGGGTCGAGGTCGGTCATCACCGTGGTCGGCGCACCCGAGCCGCGATCGGTGATGCGGTGGCGCACGACCAGCACCGGCACGTAGCCGGCGCCGGTGTGCACGAGGAGCTCGGAACCGCCACGCCGGTGACCGGCGCGATCCACCGGGAGCAGCGCGCCCCAGATGTAGTGCGCTTCGGCGGCGAAGGCGTCTTCGGTGAGCTGCACGCGCTCGGCGGCAGGGAGGTCGCGAGGGATCTTCACCCAGGTCGCGTCGGGTCCCGTCGCGTCCATGAGCTGCCGCACGATCGTCTCGCGATGCGCCGACGCGTCGGCGATCCGCTGCTGCGCGGCGGGGTCGGGCGGGGCGAGCGGGACCTCGCGCATCGCCGGATCGTGTTCGAGGTGCACGCGACGCCGGCAGCGGCTCACCGCTCCCGCGTCCAGTAGCACCTCGTTACTCACGGACAACACTCTAGAAGGCGACCGGCAAGCCGACATGCCCGCCACTTCGGGGACCAGTAAGTTCGTCAGTGACACAGCGTGGGAGGTGCCATGGCGCGCAAGGCCAAAGCCATCGAGGGCGAAGGCAGGTTCACCCCGAAGAAGGCGAAAAACGCCGTCGCGGTGGCCAAAGTGCTCGGTCCGGCCGTACTGCCGGTGATCGCGCCGTACGCCGTTCGAGCGGCGGGTGCCGCACGGGAGCTGTACGACCGTTATCAAGCGAAGAAGCTCGGCGTCGCCATCGACCAGCTCGGCGAGTACAGCGGGCGCGGTGCCGCGCTGCACGCGCGCATCGCGGGGCTGACGCAGGGCCTCGCGGAGCTGAAGAGGTCCGCGAAGGCGACAGACGCCGACGCGGCCTTCGCGAAGGACACTCAGGGGACGCTGGAGCAACTTTCGGCGACCGTTCGCGCTTCGGAGCGAATGCCCGCCGCGCGGCGGAAGGCGGCGCACCGGGCCGTGGCCGGGGAGCTGGACCAGCTGGAGGGAAAGCTCCTCCACCGGCTGGGGATCTAGCCGCCCTTCGCGCCCCTCAAGCGCAATGAAAGCGTCCTTCATAGCAAATTTTGCTATGAAGGACGCTTTCATCTCACGCGCGAGACGGGAGCGGGCACGGGACGGGAGCGGACACGGCCCGAAGCGGACAGGGACGGCGGCGAACCCAGAAGCGGACAGGGACGCAGGCGAAACTCAGCCGAGAGGTCTCCCCAAGGGCGCCCCGCGCCCGACGGAGACTTCACCGTCGAGCGCCCTCTCCTGGGCCGAAGGCCCACGGAAACGTGATGAAGGGGCGCCTCCACGCTCACCGCGAGGTGGAAGCGGAACGACGCCCCTTCGGCACGTTTACGTCAGCGCTCGACAGATTTAACCGATAAAGCCCTTTTTCTTCATCCATTCGTAGGCGACTTCGCCCTGGTCACGGCCGTCGACGTCGACCTGTTTGCACAGTTCGATCATCTGCTCGTTGTCGATGGCCGCGCTCACGGCTTCCAGCGGTCCACGGATTTCCGGGTGCTGGTTGAGGAACTCGGTCCTCAATGTCGCCACGGCGTTGTACTGCGGGAACGCCTTCTTGTCGTCTTCGAGGACACGCAGGTTCAGTCCGGCGATCCGGCCGTCGGTGGTGAAGATCTCGCCGATCGGGCAGGTGCCGCTCGCGACCGCCGAGTAGATCGTGCCGATGCCGAAGTTCTTGATCACCGGGTTCTGGAAGCCGTACGCCCGCACGGCGGCGGGGAAACCGTCCTGGCGGCTGGTGAATTCGGTCTCCAGGCAGAAGACGCTCTGGTCGGGCTTCTGTTTGAGGAACGCCGCCAGGTCCGACGTCGTCTTCAGGTTGTTCGCCGCTCCGTAGGCCTCGGTGACCGCGAAGCCGTACTGGTCGTTCAGCGGCGAATAGTTCAGCCAGGAGATGCCGAACTTCGCTTCGTCGGCCGCCTTCGTGGCTTCGTACTGCGCCTGTTCCCCGCCGGGGACGGGGAGTTCGTTGCCCTGGTAGTTGATCCAGCCGGTGCCGGTGTACTCCCACGCGACGTCGGTCTGGCCGGTGAGCAACGCCTGCCGCGACGAGTTCGAGCCCTTGATGTCGGTCAGGTCGACGACGTCCGCGCCCGCCGCGGAAAGCGCCATCTCGGCCATGTAGCCGAGGATGATGTTCTCGGTGAAGTCCTTGGACCCCACCGTCACCTCGACGCCCTTGAGCGACTCGATGGGTTTGATCGAACCTGGTTCGATCTTGTACGGCAGCGCGGTGTTGACCTCGAGTCCGCACGCGGAAAGCGTGCCGCACAACAGGACCGCGCCGAGGATCGCCTTGAGCCGCATGTCAGCGCAGTCCCTTCGGTCCGAGGAGCTGTTCCGCCACCGCGCCGAGCCAGTCGACCAGCAGCGCCAGCGCGACGGCGAGCACCGAGCCGGTGATCAGCACCTTCGTCAGGTTGAGCTTGTAGCCGGTGTCGATGAGCAGGCCGAAACCGCCGGCGTTCACGAACATGCCGAAGGTCGCCGTGCCGACGGCCAGCACCAGCGAGGTCCGCAGACCGGCGAGGACCAGCGGGACGGCCAGCGGGAACTCGACCCGCCACAACACGCCGGTGGCCGACATGCCGATACCGCGGCCCGCGTCGATCAGGGCGGGGTCGATCTGTTGCAGGCCGACCATCGTGTTCCGCAGCACCGGAAGCAGCGAGTAGAACGCCAGCGGCAGCGCCGCGACCCACAGCCCGCCGGTCGCGCCGGTGACGATGAACCACAGCACCAGCACGCCGAGCGCGGGCGCGGCCTGGCCGATGTTCGCGACGGCCAGGAAGACCGGCGCCGCCCATTTCGCCCAGGGTCGCGTCACGAGCACGCCGAGCGGCACCGCCACGGCGACCACGATCGCGGTGACCACGATGGTCATCGCCAGGTGGTCGCGCAGCGCGGCAAGCAGTCCGGCCGCGTTGAGGGTCGCCTTCTCCGTCGCGGTGAGGTCGCTGGTGAACACCCAGATCAGCACCCCGGCGACGATCAGCAGCACCACGGCCGGCTGGGCGAACAGCCGGACCCGTTCGGCGCTTCTCGACGAGGACTCGGTGGAGAACCCGGTATCGACGGCCGTCATGCGGTCACACCTTCCGCCGGGCTGTCGTCGGAGTGCTCCTCGCGCAACTGCTGGATCGTCGAGATGACGGTGTCGAGCTCGATCGTCCCGGCGTATTCGCCGCGGGCGCCGGTCACCGGGACGCTGCCGCCCTCGGCGAGCATGGCTTCGAGCGCGTCCTGCAGGGTCGACTGGAGGCTGACGTAGTCGCGCAGCGGTTTGCCCGCGGTGGCCAGCGACGTCGCCGTGGTCAGCTCGCGGACGTGCACCCACCGCATGGGACGGCGGCGCTGGTCGAGCACCAGCACGAAATGCTTGCGCTGCTTGGTCAGCTTCTCGCGGACGTCCGACGGCGATTCGCTCACCGTCGCCGTCAGCGCGTCCTGCTTCAGCTCGACGTCGCGGACCCGCAGCAGCGTCAGCTGCTTCAGCGACGCGCCGGCGCCGACGAAACCGGCGACCGTGTCGTCGGCGGGGTTCGCGAGGATCGCGTCCGGGGTGTCGTACTGGAGGATCTTCGACTGGTCGCCGAGCACCGCGATCTTGTCGCCGAGCTTCACGGCCTCGTCGAAGTCGTGGGTGACGAAGACGATCGTCTTCTTCAGTTCGGTCTGGAGCCGCAGCAGTTCGTCCTGCAGGTTGCCGCGGGTGATCGGGTCGACCGCGCCGAACGGTTCGTCCATCAGCAGCACCGGCGGATCGGCCGCGAGCGCCCGCGCGACGCCGACGCGCTGCTGCTGCCCGCCGGACAGCTGACGCGGGAACCGGTCGCGGAAATCGGCCGGGTCCAGCCCGACCAGGTCCATCATCTCCTCGACCCGGTCGTTGACCTTCTTCTTGTCCCAGCCGAGCAGCCCCGGCACCACCGCGATGTTCTGCGCGACGGTGAAGTGCGGGAAGAGCCCGGCCTGCTGGATCGCGTAGCCGATGCGACGGCGCAGGGTGTCGACGTCGAGCTTCAGCGCGTCGTCGCCGCCGATGGTGATGCGGCCCGACGTCGGCTCGATCAGCCGGTTGATCATCCGCATGGTCGTGGTCTTGCCGCAGCCGGACGGGCCGACGAAGACCACGATCTTGCCGGCGGGCACCACCATCGAGAAGTCGTCGACCGCGGGCTCACGGGTGCCGGGGTAGCGCTTCGAGACGTTCTCCAGCTGGATTTCGACGCCGGATACGGTTTCAGGAGACTCAGCCACGGACACCCCTAGAGACGGTCAAACGGTTGATCAGGACGTAAACGGCGTCGAGGACCAGTGCGAGGACGACCACACCGAGCGTCCCGGTCAGTGCCTGGTTGAGGGAGTTCGTGCTCCCCGCGTTGGTGAGGCCGGAGAAGACCTCGGAGCCGAGGCCCGGGCCCTTCGCGTAGGCCGCGATGACCGCGATGCCCATGAGCATCTGCGTCGCGACCCGCATCCCGGTGAGGATCGCGGGCCAGGCGAGCCGCAGTTCCACCCTGGTCAGCACGCCGAACCGGCTCATGCCGATACCGCGCGCCGCGTCGCTGACCGCTGGATCGACGCCGCCGAGTCCGACGATCGTGTTCCGCACGATCGGCAGCAGGGCGTAGAGCACGAGCGCGATGACGGTGGTGTTCACCCCGAGGCCGAACACGGGGATGAGCAGCCCCAGGAGAGCGAACGAGGGGACGGTGAGGATCGTGCTCGCCAGCGCCGTGGCCACGGCCGACCCGATCGGGCTGCGGTAGACGGCGACGCCGATCACCACGCCGAGCACGGCGGCGATGATCGTGCACTGCACGACCGCGCTGACGTGGAGGAGCCCTTGGAGGGCGAGTCTGTCCCACCGATCCGAGATGTACTCGAAGAGATTCATCGCGTGCTGGTTCTCCCGCCGCCTCTGGGTGAGACTCCTCACCCATTCGGAGTAGCTGTATCGGGAGCCTGACTACCCAAAACCCGCGCGGTCAAACCCCTGTTTACCGCCTTTTATCCCGTAAACCTTCCCCATTCGGCCTAAATGGGCAAACGCACGCGCCGTCCCGCCGGTGTCTTTCCCACTGCTCAACAGCCGGGAGGAGATCGACCACGCGGCAGTACGTCGAATACTCTTCACCCGTGAGTAAGGGCAGCCATCACCGAAGCGCGTTACGCGTTGTGCGTGGTGGTTTGCTCGGCGTGAGCTCCGCGGCGCTGGCCGTCACCGCTCACATGATCGGGGACGGCGATCTACCCGATACGGCGATGACGTTGTTGCTCACCGTGCTGATCGGCTGGAACGCCGCCGCGCTCGCCGCGAAGGCCCGCGGGCCGCTGGCCACCATCGTCGATCTCGGCGCCGGTCAGGTCGTGATGCACCTCGTGCTCAGCTCGCTGAGCACCCACGAACCGCACGGCGAACCCGCACCCCTTTCGGGTGGGCTCGCGATGACCGTCGCGCACGTCGTCGCCACGCTGATCACCGCGTTGCTGCTGGCCAAGGCCGACGGACTGTTGCTCGGCGTCCTCGCCTGCCTGCGCGCGCTGGTCCCGTTCATCCTCAACGCGCTCCCGGTGCCCGCCGCGGTGGCGTCCCCGGTGCTCGCCCGTCCGGCCGGCCCCGGTCATCTCGTCGGCGTGGACCTCCGCCGGGTCCACGGCAGGCGCGGCCCGCCGCTGTTCTCCTGAACCCAGCTCATCCCCCGTAATCGGCGAGGCCCCCGAGCCCGCCGTCTCGAATCACGTTCAGGAGTACTTCGTGTCCAAGCACGTCTTCAAGCGAGCCGGTTTCCTGGCCGCCGCCATCGGTGCCGCCGGTCTGCTCTCGGCAGGGGTCGCGTCGGCCCACGTCACCGCCAACGTCTACGGCCCCCAGCCCGAAAAGGGCGGCTACGGGTCGATCTTCTTCCGCGTCCCCAACGAGGAGAAGGACGCCGGCACCGTCAAGGTCGAGGTCACCCTCAAATCCGAGTACGCGCTCAGCTCCGTGCGCACCAAGCCGATCCCCGGCTGGAAGGCCGAGGTCGTCAAGTCCAAGCTGCCCAGCCCGGTGACCACCGCTTCCGGTACGCAGATCACCGAGGCCGTCACCAAGGTCTCGTGGACCGCCGAGCCCGGCACCAAGATCGCCGCCGGTTCGACCGAGTTCCAGGAGTTCCAGATCAGCGCGGGCCAGTTCCCGACCACCGTCGACGCGATCGAGTTCCCGGCCACCCAGACGTACGAGAACGGCAAGGTCGTCGAGTGGAACCAGCCGACCCCGGCCTCCGGTGAGGAGCCGGAGCACCCCGCGCCGACCGTGAAGCTCGCCGAGAAGAGCGGTGACGGACACGGTGGTGGCCACGGCTCCGACGCGAAGGCCTCCGAGGAATCCCACGCCGCGTCCTCGTCTTCCGACAACACCGCCCGCTGGCTCGGCGGCGCCGGACTGGTCGTCGGCGCGCTCGGCCTCGGCGTCGGCGCCGGTGCCACCCTGCGCGCCCGCCGCGCCACCGCCGTTTCGAGCAAGAGCAACACCGAGGGAACCGAGTAAATGCGTAAAGCGATCGTCGCGCTGGCGATCACCGGGGTGGCGTGGCTCGCCACCGCCACCCCGGCGCTGGCGCACAACGTCCTGATCTCCTCGGACCCGGCGAAGGGCGCTTCGCTCGCCGCCGGGCCCGCGAAGGTCACGCTCACGTTCGACCAGTACGTCCAGAACGCGAACGTCAACCAGATCGCGGTCATCGGACCGGGCGGCGGCCAGTGGGCCGAAGGCCAGGTCGAGGTCCGCGACAGCGTCGTGACCGTGCCGCTGCGGCCGCTCGGCCCGGCGGGCGAGTACAAGATCGGCTACCGGATCCTGTCCGCGGACGGGCACGCCGTGACCGGTGAGGTGCCGTTCACCCTCACCGCCGCGGGCACCGGGACCCCGGCGAGCGCCGACGCCGCGCGCAGCAACGCGGGCCAGGCCGAGACGACCCCGGCGACGGGTGGCGAAAACTCGTCCGGGGTGCCGATCTGGGTGTGGATCGCGGGCGCCGTCGTGCTGCTCGCCGTCGGACTGACCGTCGCACTGCGCACCGGCGCGGGTGACAAGGAGAAGAGCGGCTCATGACACAGGCCGAGACCACCTCGCGTACTCGCGTCGCCGTCCTGTTCTGCGTGGTGACGGCGGGCATCGTCGGCGCCCTGATCGGCGTCGCGCTGACCGCGACGGCCCCGGTGCCCGGGGTCGCGCAGGTCAGCGAGGTGGTCTCGGTCTCCATCCCGATGGTGCGGGTACTGCTGGACATCTCGGCCGTCGCCACGATCGGGCTGGCGCTGCTCTCGGTACTGGTCGGCTACGACCGGCCGAAGCTCTCCGAGCCGATCATGCGGATCGCGCGGCCCGCGAGCGTCGCGGCCGCGCTGGTCTGGGCGACCACCGCGCTCGTCGCGCTGATCCTGCAGACCGCCGAATACCGGCCGGGTTCCAGCACGCTGTCGATGTCGGACGTCGGGAGCTACATCGCCGACGTCGGCGCCGGGAAGGCGCTGCTGATCGTCGCGGTGCTGGCCCTGCTGCACGCGGGACTCGGCGTCCTCGCGCTGAAACACGGCGAGAAGGTGCCCGCGGAAGTCCGCGTCGGGCTGGGCCTGTTCGCGCTGCTGCCGCTGCCGGTCACCGGGCACGCGTCGAACTGGAACTACCACGACTACACGATGATCTCGATGGAACTGCACGTGATGAGCGCCGTCGCCTGGACCGGCGGGCTCGGCGCGATGACGGTGCTGCTCATCGGGAACCGGACACTGCTGGCGCACGCGCTGCCGCGGTTCTCCAAACTGGCGACGCTGTGCCTGATCCTCGGCGCGGCGACCGGGTTGTTCAACGGGCTGATCGAGATCTCGCTCAACCCGTCGCTCGGCTTCTGGGAAGGCGTCTTCACCACGCCGTATGGGCAACTGGTGCTGCTGAAACTGTTGTGCACCGGCGTGATCGCCGGTCTCGGCGCGTACACACGCTGGAAGCTGATGCCGCAGATCGTGCGGCACAACCGCACGGCGCTGGCCGCGTGGGCGACGCTGGAACTGACGGTGATGGGGCTCGCGTTCGGCTTCGCCGTCGTCCTCACGCGAGCCCCGGTCGTCCCGACGACCTGAGCCGGATCAGGCCTTCTTGTCCAGCGAAACGATCATCAGCGTCTCGGTGGACTCCGGTTCGAAGCGGACTTCGGCGATCCCGGACAGCTCTTCGTTGAGGTTCACCCGGCCGTCGTGATTCCAGACGACGAGCGCGTCGCCTTCACGGCAGAAGTTCCACTGGTGCAAGCCGTAGTAGTTCTCGCGTTCGCCCTCGTTCACGTTGAGCATCAGCACGACGGCGTGGCCAGGCTTGACGACCTCGAGCATCTGACGGGTGCCGAGCACCGGGTCGTACACGTGGTCCAGCGCGTTCTGGCAGTACACCAGGTCGAAGTGGTCCACCGGGAACACCTCGGACAGCTTCTCCACCTCGGCGTCCTGGGTGGCCACCAAGGGCGTCAGGTCCAGCTCGGCGAGGAGGCCGTTGTACCGGTCGGCGAGCGGGTCGACCGGGGTGATCTCCACCGTGCGGCCGGGCCATTGCTTGCCGACGCAGGTCAGCGGGCCCGCGCCGACGTCGAGGATGCGGACCGTCGATCTCTCGGGCGCGAACGGCTCGAGGTTCCTTGTCAGATGCGGCTGGTTGCGCAGGTCGGAGTCCGGACTGGTCCGCCACTCGTAGTCGTTGAACCCTCCGCCGGCGAAGGCTTCGGGCCCACCCGAGAGCCAGATCCGCCAGTGGTCCAGCTCGTTCGACAGTCCTTCTTGCCAGCGGGTCTTGCCTGCTGTCTCCATGAAGATGCCTCTTTCACCCGATAGAAGTCTTGAACCCCATAACGGCCCCAATGTACTGACGCCCGGCCCAGCTTCCGCGCTTGCTCCATCCGGCCGCATTTGGGCGGTTTCACTGTCCTCTCCGGACGTTCACCGGAATGCTCTACGCGATCGCTGGGATCGACCCGAAGAGGGGAAGTAGATGGGCGGCCCGTTGCCGGGTGAAAGTGAAGTCAGCACGCCACAGGTACCGCGTCAGCGATCGGCGGTCCGGCTCACCAGACAGGTGAGTTCGGGGCCGCGGCAGCTTCCGCCCGTGCCCGCCCATTTCACCAACCGCACGGCCGAGCTCGCGCTGCTCGAACGGCTGCTGACCGAGAACGACACCACCGGACCGGCGGTGCATCTGATCAGCGGTCAGGGCGGGATCGGGAAGACGGCGCTGGCCACCGCGTGGGGCCGTCACCTCGGTGACCGGTTCCCGGACGGGCACCTGTGGGCGGATCTCGGCGGGTTCAGCACCAACGGCCCGCTCTCCGCGAGCGAAGCGCTCGGCCGGTTCCTCCGGGCCTTGGGTTTCCCGCCGGAAGGGCTGCCCGGGGACGTCGAGGAGCTCACCGCCCTCTATCGCACGACGACCGCCGAGCGGCCACTGCTCGTGCTGCTCGACAACGCCGCGTCGACCGAGCAGGTGCTGCCCCTGCTGCCCGCCGGCGGGGAAAGCCTCGTGATCGTGACTTCGAGGCGCCGCCTGGGCAGGCTCCAGACCGAACATCGCGCGAAGCTGGTCGAGCTGGCGCCCTTCGGTTCCGCGCACAGCGCCGAACTGCTGGGCCGCGCGGTCGGCTCGGAGCGGGTCGGCGCCGAAGCCGCCCAGGCTCGGACCATCGCCGAGCTGTGCGGCGGCCTGCCGATCGCGCTCACCACGGTCAGCGCCAAGCTCGCGGGACGACCGAAAATGTCGCTGGAGAAGATCGCCTCCGAACTGGGGAAGGAATATCGTCGACTGGCCACGCTCTCGACGAAAGAGGCGCAATCGGTGGAAGCCAGCTTCAACCTCTCCTATGACGAACTCCCCTCCGACGCGGCCGCGCTGTACGCGGCGCTCGGGCTGCATCCCGGCCCCGACTTCGGCGTCGGCGCGGCGGCCGCGTCGATCGCCGTGCGCGAGGAGGTGGCCGACGACCTGCTGGACCAGCTCGTCGACGTCGGGCTGCTGATCGACCGCGGCGACGACCGGTACACCTTCCACGATCTCGCGCGGCTGCACGCCAAGGAGAAGACGGCGGGCAACGAATACGACCGCGACATCGCCGTTCGCCGCATGCTGGAGTGGTACCTCTTCACCGCCTCCGCGACGGCGGGCCTGACCACCCCCGATCAGGAGCCGATCCCGTACCGGTACGAGTACCGGCCGTCGGCGCGGGCGTCGTTCGACAGTGACCAAGAGGCACTCGACTGGCTGGAGCTGGAACGCGAGAACCTCATCGCCGCGGTCGAGACGGCCCACGACTGGGAGCTGCCGGAACTCGGCTGGCAACTGGCCGCCGCGATGTGGCCGCTCTTCCTGTTCCGCAAGCACTATCCGGACTATCTGCGGGTGAGCGAGATCGGCGCCCGCTGCGCGAAGGCGTGGGGCAACGCCTCCGCGGAGGCGTTGATGCGGAACCGCGCCGGCGCCGCGTGCCGTGCCACCGGACGCTACGACGAAGCCGTCGGGAACTATCTGGCCGGACGCGAAGCCGCGCGGAAGGCGGACGACAGCGTCGTCGAGATCCGTTCGGTGGAAGGGCTCGGCCTGGTCGCGTTGCAGCAGGGCAGGCTCGACGACGCCGTCGAGTGGTTCACCGAGGACCTCCTGCTCGGTGAGCGGCAGGAACGTCCGCACGACATCGGGCTGGCGCTGATCAACCTCGGCGCGACCCGCGTCCGCGCCGGACGGCCCGAAGCCGCGATCGCCGACCTCACCCGCGCTCGCGACATTCTCGACGGCGACGACTACAACGTGGCCCGCGCCCGGATCGAACTCGCCCGCGCCCTCACGGTCACCGGGGATCTCGCGGCCGCACGGGCCGAACTCGAACCCGCCCGCGCCACCATGGAGGCGAGGGGATCGAGGTTCGAGGTGGCCAGGACGCTGGCCGCGTTCGGCGAGATCGCCGAGGCGGACGGCGATCGGGACCGAGCACGAGGCCTCTACGACCAGGCGTTGCCGATTTTCGTCGGCCTCGGCCGTCCGGAGGCGGACGCTCTGCGTACGCGTTTGGAACAACTGTGACCCCGAAGGCCCCGATCGGTACCCAGCGACAAGGTGAACTCGCCGAGCCGAATAACACAGCGTAGCTGCAAGTTGCACATTTGGGGGAGCATTGGGCCGGGAGAAGTGATTAGCCCGGGCGAATTCGTCACCGAATGAGCGGCGAATTCGGGCAAGCGACGAACGGTCATTCGCCGTCGGCGAATGCACGTGCAGATCCCTTTCCAGGGTGAGTCACCGATAGCGGTTCCAGCGCGCGCCGGTACGTCCGTTCCGGAGATCGTCCAACCGTTTCCGCAGCTCATCCCGCACGCCGGGATGACTGCGGAGAATCGGGAGCACACTCGTGGTGAGCTTCAGTTCACGGATCGCGCGCAGTACCGAGAACCCGGACCACGTGGTCACGTCGAATCCGTACCGCCGCGCGAACACGCGATAGCGGGCCGGTGGATCACCGAACCGTTCACGGCCGACGGCGAGCGGCGTCAGATCCCATTCCGGCGGCCCGACACAGGACGAATCGAAATCGCACAGCACCGGCCCATCGGGCCCGTGGATCACATTCCCGGTGTGCGCGTCCCCGTGGACGAGGCCACGGGGCAGGGGGAAGTCGAGCGTCGCGAGGGCGTCTTCGACCTCGGCGCAGCGTTCGAGCAGGAACCGCCGGTCGCCTTCGTCCAGCTCCTCCGCGTCCGAGACCCTGGCGCGGACCGCGGCGAACGGCGCCCATTCGGCGAGGCCCTCCGGCGGCTCGAGATCGTGGACGCGGCGCAGCAGCGCGGCGAGGTCGGCGGACTTCGCCTTCCGGCCGCTCGCCGTCACCTTCCACCACACCGTCACGAGCTGCTCGCCGACCGGCAACGGCTGGTCGAGGCCGGAAACCAGGCGGATGGCAGGCACGTCGTGCCGTTCGAAGTGCCGGGCGACCCGCACGACCGTGCCGACGCGGTGCCGCAGCCGGGTGGAGCCGACGATCCGGACGACGAACGGCGCGCTCGCCAGCTCGTAGACGGCGTTGTTGGTGAACCTCAGCAGCCGGGCGCCTTCGGGGTCCACGCCCAGCAGATCGCACGTCCGCTCGAGGGCGTCGCGCAGGATGTCGGGCGTGAACCGGCCGCCCGGGCCGGTCGGCTCAGGCGGCGTAGAACGAATTGAGGCGGTCGGCGAGGTCGCGGGCATCGGCGTTGTTCCGGCGGCGTTCCGCCTCGACCTGCAAGGGTCGCATCCGGTCCTTCACCCGCTCCGACTTGATGCCCTCGGCGCAGTCGATGGCCTTGGAACCCACCTTCGCACCGTGGTCGAGATCGCCTTCGAGCAGGTGGTTCGTGGCCAAGGCGCTGAGCATGAACGTCTTGCTGCGGGCCATGTCGTCGGTGTAGGACTCGACGGCCTTCGTCAGCGCCGGGATCGCGTACTTGGTGTGCTCGGCGTTCTTCTCGGCGAGCACGGTGTGCACGGTGCCGATCATCGCGTAGACGTCGGTCTCGGTGAAGAACTTGACCCACGACTCGGCCTCGGCCAGATCGGCGCGGGCGAACTCGTCCTTGCTCCGGCCGAGCAGCTTCGTGGCCTGCTCCTCGTTGCCCATCATCGCGTACGCCCACGCCTCGTTGGCGCAGAGCACGGCGACCGCCAGTTCGGAGCCCGATTCCTGGGCGGCGATCTGGCCGAGCTGGAACAGTTTCAACGCGTCGTTGGGGGCGTCGTTGTGCAGGTAGACCCGGCCCATCCGGTACAGCACGTTGGCGACCAGCGGATGACTGTCGCCCTGTTTGGCCAGGTCCAGCGCGTTCGCGAAATGTCCGCGCGCGGAATCCATGAGGCCGGTGTCGAAGGAGGTCCATCCCGCCAGGCTGTGCAGGTCGGCGAGGGCGACGTACAGCCGGTTCTTGACCGGCTCGGTGCCGGTGGATTCGAGCATCTGCTGTCCCCAGGACAGCTGGGCGACGACGGCGTCGCGGCAGAAACCGCCGCCGTACTGGTAGTCGAGGGAACGGAGGGCTCTGGTCGCGGCTTCCACCTGCCGGACGTCGGTCATGCCGATCCGCCCGGGGGCGGGCGTCTTCGCCGGTCCGGCCGACCACGTGCCCGATTCGGGACCGAACACCGCCGCACCCATCGTGACCTGGGCGGCGTGCGCGAGGAACCTCCGTCGCTTCACGGACTCGTCCTCCTCCGCCTGCTGGCCGTCGGCAGCACCGACGACCTTTATCGCTGTCGCCTCGTCATAGGCGAGACCCATGTATCCCCTGGGGACACCAAGGCCGTCAGCGATGCGGGTGAGCACGTCGTACGCCATCACCTGGCGACCCTTGAGGATCTCGGACACCTCGGACTGCGACTGGCCGGTCATCGCGGCGATCTGACGCTGCGAAACACCGTGCTTGCGCAACAGCCGGTACACGGAGGAGATCTCCCGTGTCGCCAGTGCGGCTCGCATCTCCGGCTGCTCCCAGGCATCCGGCGGCACGGGGTGACTCTGCCTGCCCGAAGCGCCTGAAGCGCCCGCAGCGCCTACCGCGTCCGAGCCGGCGACAGCGCCGCCACCGATACTGGCGTCCATTGCGCCCCCTCACAGTTCCGTTGGGGTCGAGAAACAGCGTAAGCACACCTATTCAACCGTGCGAAACACCGGATTGCCCGTCGTGATCGGCCCGGCAGAAGTCGTTTGACCGCTTACCGTGAAACCTCGTCCGGTCACCGCTATGACGGCGGTTCGACCTTCTATCGAACTCGGTTTCACATCACTGTAGTTGTCAGATCTCCGTGACCGACCCGCCACCGGCAGCGATCACAGAGAGCTACCAAGTCTCCGAACCCCCTCAGGGTGCGGACACGCGGAACGAAGACGACGTGGAACGAGAGAGCGGAGAAGAGCCAGTGGAGTTCGTGGACTCGATCGCAACAGGCTCCATCACCGCGGGACGGCCCGGTATGGCCACGCGCCACCTGCGTGCGGCCGGCCCCGCCGGTCAGCAGCCGGTCGCGGTCGCCCCCGGCGTCAACCGGCCGGTCTCCCCTTCCGCCCCGGTCGACCCCCGTACCGCGAGTGTGCGCCGTTACGAAGGCGGACAGCTGGTCTGGCGGGTGCAGTGCGGCGATCTCATCAGCCGCGAACGCGCCGTCACGGTGTTCGTCGAAGACAACCAGGTGGTTCTCGTCTCGCCGCCGGGAGAGACCGCGCGCATGACGTCCGGCCAGCTCGGCCAGCTCAGGGCAGCGCTCAACGAAGCCGCCAAAATGGCGGAAAGGTAACGGTGAGTTCTCCGTGGATCAGGTCCTAGGGCAAGTCCTCCGCAACGCGGTTTGGGAACGCCTCGACATGCTCTCCGATCTCGCGAACCGAGCCGACGCGCAGTCGCTCGTCTCGGTCGCCCGCTCGGAGCTCCCCCGCCTGACCGAAGGCTGGCGCGCGATGCTCCAAGCGCACGAGCCCGACGAGCGGGGCGACTGTCCCACCTGCTCGACCCGCTGGCACCGGTGCAAGGCCCCCTGCTCAGTATGGCAGGTCGCGCACGAGCACCTGGTCGCCGGCGGCCTCGCCCCCCAGCACACCGCGGCCTCCCAGGACCACCGGCGCGAAGCCCGCCGCCGTGTCCCCGGGCAGGCCAGGGTGAGTGCGGCCGAAACCACCGGCAGGCACGCGCTGGTCAACCCGCGTCGTCCGGCCATCGGCGGCGTGCACGCCTGAAAGAATGCCGCTGCCCGACCCGTGTTGAGAGAAGCCGGCGAGTGAACGGCGGTCCGAGCGCCCCCTCGGCAACCACGCCACGATCTCGCCTTCGCCGGCGGCGGTTCGCGCGTACCCCCGAACGCGTCGAGCCGCTCTCGGTAATCACTCCGGTCCCCACCGCGATTAATCGAAAATTATCGGCAGAACACCTAGCGAAGGCAGTAATCGGTCGCTAGGTTGATGATCACAAACGCAGCGCGATACCTGCCCCGGAGCGCGCTGCCATCCCCCGAACCCCGCGGGCCGGTGCCGTTGCACTCCCCTCCCCCGACCGGCACCGGTCCGCGGTCTCCACCTAGCTGACGCCCTTCACCCGCGTGACCAGCACCGCGGCGATGACGGTGGACAGCGCCGAAGCCGCGAAGAGGCTCGGATATCCGCCGAGGTAGGCCAAAATCGGCGCGGTCAGCATCGGCGCCACCACCTGCGGCAGCGAGTTCGCGATGTTGATGACGCCGAGATCCTTCGCCCGGTCCTGTGCGGCGGGCAGCACCTGCGTGAGCATCGCGAGCGCGACGGCCATGTACGCGCCGAAACCGACGCCCAGCAACGGTGACGCCGCGAGCGCGGCCGTCCAGTTCTGCCAGACGACCAGCACCAGCGCGGCCACGGCCATCACCGCGGACGCGGCGAAGACGTAAGGCTTGCGCCGTCCCGACTTGTCGGAGAAGTGCCCGGCGATGAGCGCGCCGACGATGAGGGCGGCACCGTAGAGCCCCATCATGATCAGCAACCCGGTGTCCGGATCTTCGTAGCGCACCGCGTCTTTCAAGAAGAACAACAGGTACAGCGTCCCGAAGGCGTTGCCGAGGTTGATCATGAAGTGGCAGGCCCACGCCCAGGCGAAGTCGGGATGCCGGCGGGGAGAGATCCACAAGTTCGCCAGTACGTCCTTGGCCCTGGCCGACGGCCGGTACGCGACCGGCAGCCGCGCGTCCGGCGTACGCAGGACGAAGGCCGCCGCGCCGGCCAGCACGATGGCCGCGCACACCGCGTAACCCAGCGGGAGACCGGCGAGGTCGAGCATCACCACGACCACCACGGCGCCGAGCACCGTCCCGAGCATCTGGGCGATGCCGACCAGCCCGCCGACCTGCGCGCGCTGCGGCACGGGCACTCGGTCCGCGATGGCCGAGACCAGCATCGCGAGCATTCCGTTCAGTCCAGCCTGCACCAGGCACCAGCCGAGCACCATGACCGCGACGTTCGGCGCGAACGCGAGGACGAGCAGCCCGGCCGCGGCGACCGCCGCCCCGGCCGCCGTCCACGGATGACGGCGGCCGCGGGCGGAACAGGTGCGGTCCGAAAGGAGGCCGACGGCCGGGTTGGCGATCAGCGCGACGACCGCGCCGATCCCGGTGACCAGGCTGAACACCGCTTCCTTGTTGGCCGCGTCCAGCAGTTCGGCCTGTTTCGGCAGGAGAACCTGGATGGGCGCGTAGACGCCGAGCCAGAGCGCGATGTTCGCGAAGAACAGCAGGCTCATCCAACCCGCGCGGACCCTGGCGACCGGTTCCGCGAGCGCCTCGGGCAGCTCCCTGACCTCACTCATGGCGGATCAGTTTTCGGTACCAGCCGAAGGAATCCTTCGGTGTCCGCTTCAGCGTCTCGTAGTCGATGTGCACCAGGCCGAACCGCGGCTGATAGCCCTTCGACCATTCGAAGTTGTCCATCAGCGACCAGACGAAGTACCCGCGGATGTCGACTCCGG
Organism: Amycolatopsis sp. WAC 01375; assembly: GCF_003947325.1. Classification (NCBI taxonomy): domain Bacteria; kingdom Bacillati; phylum Actinomycetota; class Actinomycetes; order Pseudonocardiales; family Pseudonocardiaceae; genus Amycolatopsis; species Amycolatopsis sp. WAC 01375. The sequence continues at coordinate 158,696 of NZ_QHHW01000014.1, read as the reverse complement.
CGTCCATCGCCTCGCGCACCGCGACCAGGTGGGTGTCGAGGAAGTCGATGCGCTCCTGATCGTGGACCTGCCCGTCCTCGGCGATGACGTCGTCGAAACTGCAACCGTTTTCGGTGATGTAGACGGGCGGGAGGTGCTCTCGGTAGCGCTCGTGGAAGCCGATGAGCAGTTCGCGCAGACCGTGCGGGACGATCGGGGAATCGTTGGTGGTCATGGGATAGCCCTCGATCGCGCGAAGCTCGAAGGGCAGCGGATTGCCCTCGCCCGGCGCCGCGACACCCTGCGGCTCGTAGTAGTTCACGCCGTAGAAGTCGAGCGGCTGCGCGATCGTGGGCAGATCGTCGGCGAAGCCCGCCGGGAGATGTTCGACGACTTGTTCGGGATAACGGCCCAGCAGCACCGGATCCGCGTAGGTGCGATTGATGAGAGCGTCGATCCATTCGCCCGCGGCCTTGTCCTCCGGCGAATCGGAGGCGGGCCAGATCGGCGAATGGTTGTTGGCCGTGCCGACACTGCGGGCACCGGCCGCGCGGAGGGCCTGGACGGCGAGACCGTGCGCGAGATTCTGGTAGTGCGCGGTGGGTAAGGCGTCGAGCAGGAGCGTCTTGCCGGGCGCGTATTCGCCGATCGCGTAGCCGAAGATCGACATGACCATCGGCTCGTTGAGCGGGATCCACATTTTCACCCGATCGGAGAACCGCTCGCCCAGGATGGCGGCGTACTCCGCGAAGCGTTCGGCGGTATCACGGGAGAGCCAGCCACCCTTGTCCTCGAGCGCCTGCGGGAGGTCCCAATGGAAGAGCGTCCCCGTCGGCGCGATGCCGGCGGCGCAGACCTCGTCGATGAGTTCGTCATAGAAGGCAAGGCCTTCGGCGTTCGGCTTGCCTTCACCGTCGGGCTGGATCCTGGGCCAGGCGAAGGACATGCGGTAAGCGCCGACGCCGAGTTCGGCCATCAGCGCGATGTCCTCGGAGTAGCGGTGGAAGTGATCGGCCGCTACCTTGGCGTGCTCAGCCCGCGCGATCCTTCCCTCCGTTTCGGTGAAAGTGTCCCAAATGGACTGTCCTCGGCCGCCTTCCCCGGTCGCCCCCTCGATCTGGAAGGCGGAGGTCGAAACACCCCACAGGAATTCGGACGGGAAGGTCGGATTCTCCACCGGCGGCACACCTTTCCTCTTCAGTCTCGGCCGAACATGAAAAGTTCTCAGATACTATGCCTTCACTCGAACGGGGGGAACCCTGTCGGCACGATAAAGTCGCAGATCAGCGAAGGAGGAGCCCGAGTGTCCGACATCCAGGCCGCGAAACCACCAGCGGAGACCACTCCGCTCCGGCGGCAGCCCGTCCAGCAGCGCAGCGCCAAGCGGGTGGAGCAGATGCTCGACGCCAGCGCCCAGCTGATCGACGAACTCGGTTACGACGCACTGACGACCACGCTGATCGCGAAGCGCGCCGGGGTGGCCGTCGGTTCGCTGTACCAGTTCTTCCCCGACAAGCGGGCCGTGGTGCAGGCGCTGACGCAGCGGAACCTCGAACGATTCGTCGCCTCGGTGTCGGAAACGCTGAACGAGCTCGCGCCCGAACACTGGTGGGACGTCGTGGACTCGATCCTCGACATCTACCTCGCCATGCACCGCGAGGTCCCCGGCTTCTCGAAGGTCCACTTCGGTGACGTCGTCGACCGGCAGCTCTTGGACGAGACCCGCGACAACAACGCCGTCATCGTCGACGCGCTCACCGACGTACTTTCCGCGCGGATCCAGTCGCCGCCGGACGACATCCGGTTCGCTTTGACGATCGCGAACGAGACGGCCGACGCCTTGCTGAAGCTGGCCTTCCGCCGTGACCCACGGGGAGACGAGCGGATCGTGGCGGAGGCGAAGTCGGTGGTGAAGGGGTACTTGGCGAGCAAGTTCGGGGAAGCCTGAGGGTTTCTTCGGCTCGCACGGCCGGTAGGCACATGAAGGACCCCTTCCCGCGCCATCGCTGTGACCGGTGGTGGCGCTGGGGCTCAAGTGGTGTTCCGAGGTGAGTGAGGGGAACTTTGAGGGACCCTGGGTCCCTCAAGGGGGCCTTCACGGCACACCGCGATCCGGATGCCACTCGCGACCCGTGGTTCCGCCCCCGGCGCTGAAGGACGCTTCCCCCCGCGTCTGATGCCCTCAGCTCACGTCAGTCCACTATGGACTCGCGGGCCGCACTGCCTGGACGTCGCGAAGGTGCCCTTTGAGACGCTCAACGTCCCAAAGGACACCTTCGCGTCACCGGTGGATCCCCCTTGCTCCATTCGTGTCCACCGACGCTCGAACCCCATGCCCCACTAGTCACACGACTCCCAACAACCACGTCGCCACCCACGCTGACCTGGCTTTACCGACTTATCCACATAAGTTGTCCACACCCACCCACAGTTGTGGACAACCTCGCCCCTCACCCCGCGGAACCGCCCTCCCCGACACCCCCGCCCGATACGCTGGTGCGGGGCGCGCCCCCCAGGGATGGGTGGGGGGTGGGGTCGCGCGGGTCAGCCGAAGTTTTGCGCTTCGCCTCGGTAGGTGGGGACGGTTCGGTCGACGCGGTCGCCGACGACGACGTGGTAGTGCGTGAAGCGTTCGGCGAGTTCGCCTGCTTTCGCGTGGCGCAGCCAGACGCGGTCGCCGAGCCGCAGGTGCCGGGCGGCTTCGCCGGAGACGGGGGTTTGGACTTCGCCGGCGCCTTCGAATCCGAGCAGCGAGAGACCTTCGGGCAGGTAAGGCGTCGGGAGCCGCGAAGACTCCGCAGGGCCTGAAGCGATGTAGCCGCCGGAGAAGAGCGTCGCGACCTTGGGTGCCGGGCGGCGGACGACGGGGAGCGCGAACATCGCGGCCGGGCGCGGCGAGAAGTGCGCGTAGCCGTCGAAGAGCGTCGGCCCGATCAGCCCCGAGCCCGCCGCGATTTCGGTGACGGCCGCTTCGGCGCCGGTCGATTCCACGCTGCCGCTGCCGCCGCCGTTGACGAACTCCAGATCCGCCAGGGCCTGGACAGCGCGAACCGCGGCCGCGCGGCGCTTCGCGATTTCCACAATGGACTTCCGCTGCATCCAGCCGATGAGCGAGTTCTTGACGCCGCCGCCCGCCGCGTCGCCGAGCCCGGCGATCTGACCTTCGTACGCCATCATCCCGACGAGCCGGAAACCCTTGCGGGACAAGATGGTCCGCGCCAGATCCGCGGCCTGCCGCGGACTGAACACCGGCGAGCGCCGGGTGCCGACGTGCACTCCGGGCAGCGGCCGCCACGAAGCGTCGAGCTCCAGGCAGACGCGGATTTCGGGATGCCCCTGACCCAGCGCGGCATCGACCAGATCCAGCTGCTCGGGCGAGTCGACCATGATCGAAATCGCCGCCCGCGCCCGGTCGTTCGCCGCCAGCCGCCGCAGCGCGCCGTGATCGGCGGTCGGGTACGCGACCACGATGTCGTCGGACGTCCCCTGCTCGACATGCCAGACGGCTTCGGCGAGCGAGTAGCACATGAGGCCTTCGAAGCCGGGCCGCGCGAGCACCCGCATCAGCAGGTACCGGCAGCGCACGGACTTGCTGACCACGCGGATCGGCTTGCCGTTCGCCCGCCGCAGCAGGTCGGCGCCGTTCGCGTCGAACGCATCCAAGTCGACAACCGCGAACGGAGGATCCAGGTCCTTCGTCGCCAAGTCGTACACCGTCGCACTGGTCACCCGAACTAAGGTACGACAGAAGGGCTTGAAACGCGAATACTATTCACTTACTGTTTCGGCACTCGAGCATCTCAAGGGCAGCAGCCTCTCGGAAACAGGTGGGCGCATGACTCGGTGGAGCAACTGGGCCGGCACCGCGACGGCGTCGCCGCTGCGCGTGCACCGGCCGCGTGACACGGCCGCGATCGCCGAGGCGATCGGCCGGTCCGCCGCGGACGGACGGCGCCTGCGCCCGCTGGGCAGCGGTCACTCCTTCACGGCGATCGCCGCGGCGGATTCGGACGCCATGGAGCTGACCGGCTGGACCGGCGTCGCGTCGGCCGACTTCGCGAAAGGCCTGGTCACGGTCCGTTCGGGCACCACGCTCAAGCAGCTCAACGCCGAACTCGACGCACTGGGGCTGGCGATGACCAACCTCGGCGACATCGACGCGCAGACCGTCGCGGGCGCGATCTCCACCGGCACTCACGGCACCGGCGCCCGGCTCGGCGGAATCGCCACCCAGATCGCCGCGCTCGAACTCGTGCTCGCCGACGGCACCGTGGTCACCTGTTCGGCGGACAAGCGCCCCGATCTCTTCGCCGCCGCGAGGGTCGGCCTCGGCGCGCTCGGCGTCATCAGCACGGTCACGCTGCAGTGTGAACCGTCCTTCCTGCTCTCCGCTCAGGAGCGGCCGGAACCACTCGAACAGGTCCTCGAAGGCTTCGACCAGTTCGCCGACGAGAACGACCACTTCGAGTTCTACTGGTTCCCGTATGGCAAGAACGCCCTGGTCAAGCGCAACAACCGGCTTCCGGCGGGCAGCGAACGCCGTCCGCTGACCAAGGTGAAGGAGTTCATCGACTACGAGGTGACGGAGAACGTCGCGTTCGGCGGGCTGTGCCGTCTCGGCCGCGCGGTGCCGAAACTCGTCCAGCCGCTCGGCCGGTTCGCCTCGAACATCCTCTCCGCCCGCGAGTACAGCGACACGTCGCATCGCGTCTTCGTGACCCATCGCGGTGTGCGGTTCGTCGAGTCGGAGTTCGCGATCCCGCGCGAAGCACTGCACGACGTCTTCGCCGAACTCCGCGCTTTCGTCCCGAAGCTGGAGAATCCGGTCGCGTTCCCGGTGGAGGTGCGCGTCGCCGCCGCGGACGACATCTGGCTCTCGACCGCGAACGGCCGCGACTCCGCCTACATCGCGATCCACCAGTTCGTCGGTATGCCCTACCGCGAGTACTTCGCCGGATTCGCGTCGATCGTCGGCGAGGTCGGCGGCCGCCCACACTGGGGCAAGATGCACGACCTCGACGCCGCGACCCTCCGCTCGCGGTACCCGCGGTTCGACGACTTCCTGCGGATCCGCAAGGAGGTGGACCCGGCCGGGGTCTTCACGAACACCTACCTCGACCGGGTCCTCGGCACCGCTTAGGTGGTTTCGAACAGCGCGCTGACCGACTCGCCGTTGTGGATCCTCCGCATCGCCTCCGCCAGCGCGGGCGCGATCGAAAGGACCCGCAGCTTCGGGCTCTGCTCCTCGGGCGGGATCGGCACCGTGTTCGTGCAGACGACCTCCAGCACGTCGGGCTGGCTGCCGATCCGTTCGAGCGCGCCGCTGGAGAAGAGACCGTGCGTGCAGGCGACGCGGATCGAGCGCGGCTTCAGTTCCCGGAGCTTGCCGAGCAGCTCGATCACCGTGCTGCCCTTGGCGATCTCGTCGTCGAGGACGATCACGTCGCGGCCGGTGACCTCGCCGATCACCGAGCTGATCTCGACCCTGTCGTCGGCGAAGCGCTGCTTCGCGCCGGCGGCGACCTGAACACCGAGCAGCCGGGCGAAATGCGCGGCCTCCTTGGCGTTGCCGAGATCCGGCGAGACCACGGTGGTCGCGGAGAGGTCGTACTGGCGGAAGTGCTTGGCCAGCTCCTGCAACGCGTGCAGGTGATCGACCGGGACGCTGAAGAAGCCGTGCACCTGCGGCGAATGCAGGGTCATCGCGAGGACGCGATCGGCGCCGGCGGTCGCCATCAGGTCGGCGACGAGACGGCCGCCGATCGAGATCCGCGGCGCGTCCTTCTTGTCCGATCGGGCGTACGAATAGTGCGGCATGACGACGGTGATCCGTTTCGCCGACGCGCCCCGCGCGGCGTCCAGCATCAGCAGCAGTTCGACGAGGTGTTCCTGCACCGGCCGCACCAGCGGCTGGATCAGGAAGACGTCGCGCTCGCGGCAGTTCGCTTCGAGCTGCACTTCGAGGCAGTCGTTGGCGAACCGCTGCACCTTCACCGGATGCAGCGGGATACCGAGATGAGCGCAGATCTCTTCGGCGAGCTCGGGATGTGCGCTGCCACTGAAGACCGCGATGTCCTCGCGCAAGGACCTACTCCGTTCAGTCAAAAGACGGATTACGTCCACACACTATGGTTTCACAAAGCGGAAAAGGCCTGAGAGATAGCAGTATCACCCGAGATCGCCTCGAGGACGCGGCCCGCCGTCGACGGATCGTCGAGCAACGCGACGAGGATCGCGGCGACGTCCTGCCGGGGAATGGGTCCGCGTCCGGTGGATTCGGCGATCAGGACCTTGCCGGTCCCCTCGTCGTTGGTGAGCTGCCCCGGTCGAAGGATCGTCCAGTCGAGATCGCGGGCGCGCAGATCGTCTTCGGCCGCTTTCTTGGCCTTGAGATAGATCCGGAAATCGTCCGGTACGTCCGCGGTCTCCCATTTGTCGGCGCCCATGGAGCCGACCTGGATGTGCCGCCGCACGCCCGCGCGCTCGGAGGCCGCCGCGAAGAGTTCCGCGGCGGCTCTGTCCACAGTGTCCTTGCGAGCGGTGCCGCTCCCGGGACCCGCCCCGGCGGAGAAGATGGCGGCGTCGGCGCCCTCGAGCACTTTGGCGACGGCGTCCACATCGGACTTTTCCAGGTCGAGGACGACGGCTTCGGCGCCGACCGCTTCGAGGTCGGCGACGTGGTCGGGATTGCGTACGATCCCCACCGCTTGGTCACCGCGCTCGGCCAGGAGTTTCTCCAGCTTCAGCGCGATCTGTCCGTGTCCACCCGCAATGACGACTCGCATGGGCCCGACCGTAGCGCGTTCAGTCCACTTCGGCAGGGAGCTCGGTGCCGCGCAGCAGCTGGTCGTAGACGATCTCGTTGACCAGGCGCGAGACCGGGTCCTCGTCCAGGATCATGCGCTCGTTGTGCCCCTCGAGGTCGAGGTCGGTCACCGCGTTGGGGTCGGCGGAGACGATGCCGAGCCCGTAGGCGCGGGCACGCGGCAGGCAGTTGCCGACGTAGTCTTCCGTCAGTACGGCTGGCGATGGGAGAACCATCGCGGCCTCGCCGTAACGTGCGAACGGGACCGCGGAGGCCATCGCGGTGCGCCAGTGCCGGGCGACCGCGAGGACGCCGATGATCTCGGCGGCCGGCGCGGGTGCGGTCGCGGCCAGCTCTGGCCAAGTCCAGGTGTCGACGGTGGCGCGATCGACGACGGGACCCATGCCCATCGCGATGCGCTCCGCGTGCACGTCGGTGCGGAGCCGGGCGACCACGCAGATCTTGCGGCCGAGCACGGTGGTCTCCGGCAAGACGATGCCGTTCCAGCCGAGCAGGGCCGCCGCCTTGCGCGAAAGCTCCTCGACGCTCGCGGGCAGTTCGATCGGCGGCACCACCCGGCTCGGCAGTGACCGGCTGCGCTTCGCGCCACCGGCGACCGTCGAGCTCTCCATGTTCGGTGTAGCCGCCACGTTCCGCCTCCTTCGAACCTGGTTTCCCAAGGGCTCTTCATCCCGTGCCACCTCGGTGGAAGCGGCACATGAACTGTCTAACAGGGCAGGAAGGCGGCGGCGCCGGACAACGGGAGTGGCTGCGATCGGCGGCGCCTTGTCATCGGTGACCGGTCGGTAGGCGGTCATCGGACTTCAGTCCGACCGTGCCGCCAACCGAGTGAGGGCGAGGTAAGTGGTGTTACCCGGCGTCTCCGAACGGTCACCGGTACGCGATGACCGCTACCGAACACACGCGCGGCAAGAGAAGCAGTTCATTAGGCCATTCAGCCCAATGAATAGTCATTCCACTGTGGACTTTCACGCGCCGGTCAGGAGATCGTCGCGGTACGGAGGAGTTCTTCGACGCCCGGTGTCCGCCACTCGTCCATCACCACGATTTGCCTGTCCGCAAGGAACCAGATCCGCTGCGTCACTTGCGCTTCGCCGCTGCCACCGGTCTGTCCACGAGGAACACACTGGATCGTCCACTCCTCGTAGGTCGCCGTCGACCCGCCCACCGGTGCGGTGGTGGAAACCGTCCGCACGGCGTCACCCTCTTGGCGGAGGTCCTTGCGCCCGGCGGCGTTGCAGGCCCGGCCGCCCGCGCTGCGCCGGTAGAAACCACCCGGCCGGTACGGCGGCTGTTCGGCTGACTCCTGGGTGTTGTCCGTGAGGAGGACGTATTCGCAGTTGAAGTACTTCTTGGGATCCGGGCAGCCCGGGGCGACGATCACCTTCTCCAGCCCCTGCGAGACGGCGGTCCAGCCGTCGGGCAGGTGCAGGGTCAGCGCGCCGACCGGGACGTCGGTGAGTCCTTGCGCGGGCGGCGCGGACGAGGTCGCCTTCAGGGGTTTTCCGCCGGTCACGCCCGCGACGAGGTCCGGGTTCAGGAGATCGGCCAGTTTGTCGTAGGGCAGCGTGTAGTCCTGGACGCCGCAGGCGGTGGCGAAGCCGAGGGTGTTGAGGTCGACGGTGACCTCGACGGCCGCCGGGGTGAACGCGAGCCACACCTTCCGCTCGTCGGTGAGGTCGGCCGTCTTGAGGGGCTGATACGGGAAGGTGCTGTTGGCCGGACCGCACTGTTCCTTGTCGGGCCAGAGCAGCGCGGCGAGAGTCCGCAGTCCGTCGTCGGTGAACTTTCCGGGGGCGAACAGCTCGGCGGGGGTGAGCGCCTTGCCCTCTTTCAGGTCGATCGTCACCGCGTTCCGGCCGTTTCCCCAGGTCGAGTGCGGTTTGTTCTCGAGGTCGTGCGTGTAGCGCACCGAGAGGTACCGCTCGTTCTGCGAGCGCACCTCGGCCTTCGTGAGGAGCTTGTACGGGCCGCGTTCCGGCTCCAGCTTGGCGGCGCCCTGGCCGGTTTTGCGGTTCCACTCGTCGATCGGCGCGGTCAGTGCGTCGTTGACGCGCTTCAGCCAGGCTTGATCGGGCGACCCGGTCACCTCGGGGTTGTCCCCGCTGTACGGGAGATTCGTGCCGGGCACTGTTCCGCTTCGGGTCTTCATGGCGACCTTGAGCGCGACGGCCTGTTGAGTGGTCGGCGGCGACGGCGAAGGGGTACTCGGGTCGGAGAAGACGACGACCGAGCCGACCACGGCGGCGGCCGCCGCGGCGACTCCGACGGCGATCTTCAGTCCGGCCGCGATCCCGCCGGTCGACGCGGCGACCGCGCCCGTTCCGGCGGCCGCGACCCCGGGGGCGGCCGCGGTGCCGGCGCCGAGCAGGACCAACGGCGTCGCCGCGGCGAGCACGCCCGTCGCCTTCGCCAGCCGTGACCAGCCTTTGCGTTCCCATTCGTCGCCGTAGCCGGCACGGGCGACGCGTTCCAGTTCGCTGACGAACATGAGCGCGTCGACCGGCCGTTTCGACGGGTCCTTCGCCATCCCCAGCGCGACGAGTTCGTGCACCGGCTCGGGCACCTCGCCGAACGGGACGGGCGCGTGTTCGTGCAGCGTGCGGAGCACTTCGGTCTGTTCGGCCTCATACGGCCGGTGCCCGGCGACGCACTGGAAGAACACGCAGGTCGCGGCGTAGACGTCGGTCGCGGGCGTGGCCTGGCCACCCGCCCACTGCTCGGGCGCCATGTACGCGGGCGTGCCGACGGACGGGCCGCGTTCACCCGCCAGGACGGCGGTGCCGAAGTCGACCAGCTTGCTCTCGCCGGTGTCGGCGACGAGGACGTTGGCCGGTTTGTAGTCCCGGTGGACGACGTTCGCGGAATGCGCCGCGGCCAGGCCGAGCAGCGAGCCTTTCAGTACCGCGAGGGCGGCTTCGGGTTCGAGAGCGCCTTCGGCCTGGAGCACCGCGCGCAGGGAGACGCCGTTGATCGCCTCCATCACGATCGCCGCGCCCTGCGGCGTCTCGAAGAACTCGTGGAGACGGACGACGTGCGGGCTCGACACCCGGTGCAGCGCCAGCGCTTCCTGCCGGAACGCGGCCAGATACGCCGGGTCCGCGGCGAAGCGGGAGAAGAGGTACTTGATCGCGACGACGTGGCCGGTGTTGTCCTGGCGCGCGAGCACCACGCGGCCGAAGGTGCCCGTGCCCAGCTGCTCCAGCTCGGTGAAGCCGGGCAGTCTCCACGCGTCGGTCAGTTCCATCGGGCCTCTTCCAGAATCTTGTCGAGACCTGGAGTGTTCCACTCGTCGACGATCACGAGCTGCGTTTTCGGCAGGAACCAGACCCGCTGGGTGACGGTACCGCCGCCAGTGCACGTGAGCAGCCACTCCTCGTACGCGGCCTTCTTCGTCCCGACCGGGCGCAGCTCCTTCTTCTGCAGGACGGGCGAGCCCTGCGTTTCGCTGGGTGCACCGAGGGAATGACACGGCCGCGGGCCATAGGACCGGTTGTACGGCTTGCCCGGTTCATACACCGGAATGGCCGGCTCGACCCGCGAGTTGTCGCTGAACAGGACGCCCGCGCAGTGGAACGGCTGCATGCCGCTGTTCGTGCACTGGTCGGCGGTCACCAGGTAGCGCTCGATGGGAGCGCTGGAGAGCAGCCACCATTTCTCCGGCGTGGTGATGGTGAAGGCGCCGACGTTGTCCTCTTTGGTCCGCTTGCCCTGCGTGCCGCCGGGCGCGAGGCCGAGGAGGTTCATCACCGTGGGGCTCAGCAGGTCGAGCAGGCGGGGGTAGCCGATGGTGACCTCGGTCGGATCGCAGACGCGCGGGTAGCCGAGCGCGGTGCCGTAGACGTAGAAGCGCATTCCGTCGGCGGTCGGCGCCGCCTGCACGATGGAGTCGTAGTCGAAGGTGTAGCGCTCCGACATCGACGTCGCCGGGAGGTGCTCGGTCGAGTTCCGCGAACCCGCGAGGCAGTCGCCCGGCTTCGCGGAGTCGAGGAGCCGGTCTTCGAGCATCCGCATCCGCGCGGCGGTGCCGTCGACGTTGTCGAAGAGATGCGCGGTGGAGATCTGCTCGCCCTTCGTCAGGTCGATGACGATCGGGCGGACGCTGAACCCGCCGTGGTTACCGAACTGGACGGAGTCGATCGAGCGTTTGTAGACGACCGAGAGCAGCTTGTCGTCCTTGCGCAGCACTTCGGCTTCGGTCTTCATATGCGGGATGTCACCGTCGGGCTCCAGTTGCGCCTGGTAGCTGTCGGGCCAGAAGTTCTCGAGCCAGCCGTCGATCGGCGCCATCAGCGCCTTGTTGACCCGCTCTTCGGCGGCCTTGTCCTTCAAGCCGCTGATCCGGACGTACTTGCCGTTGTAGTCGAAGCCGTCGGACTTCTCGGTGCGGGTGAGGAGGTCGACCTGCATCGCGGCGACGGTCGTCGTCCGGGGAGGCGCGTCGTCACCGTTGGCGTTGACCACCACGACCGTGCCGACGGCGGCCGCGGTGACGGCGGCGACCGCGGCGGTCACCTTGAGCCCGAGCGCGATCCCGCCGCCGGTGGTCGCCGCGACCCCGCCCGCCGCGCCGCCCGCGATGACCGGCGCGGCGGCGGTCCCGGCGCTGAGCAGGGCCAGCGGCGACAGGGCGACCAGGACACCGGCACCCTTGGCGAGCCAGTGCCAGCCGTTGCGCTCCCAGTCTTCGCCGTACGCCTTCCTGGCCGACGACTCCAGTTCGGTGACGAACTCGGCCGCGCCGGACGGCCGCTGGGCGACGTCCTTCGCCATGCCGCGCGCGATGAGGTCGCGGACCGGTTCGGGCACCTCGCCGAACGGGATCGGGGCGTACTCGTGCAGCGTGCGCAGCACTTCGGTCTGTTCGGCCTGATAGGGCCGGTGCCCGGCGACACACTGGAAGAACACGCAGGTCGCGGCGTAGACGTCGGTCGCGGGGGTGGCGATGCCGCCGGACCACTGCTCGGGCGCCATGTACGCGGGTGTGCCCGCGGCGACACCGGTCTGCCCGGCGAGCACGGCGATGCCGAAGTCGACGAGTTTGCTCTGTCCATCGGGGGTGACCAGGACGTTCGCCGGTTTGTAGTCCCGGTGGACGGTGCCGGCAGCGTGCGCGCCGGCGAGGCCGAGCAGCGAGCCCTTGAGGATGGCCAGCGCGGCTTCGGGTTCGAGCTTCTCCTGGCGGCCGAGGATCTCTTTCAGGGAAATTCCGTGAACGGCTTCCATGATGATGGCGGCCCCTTGCGGGGTCTCCACGAACTGGTGCAGCCGGGCGATGTGGGGCCCCGAAACACGGCTCAGGATCTGCGCCTCGTGGCGGAACTCGGCCAGCCGCAGCGGGTCTGCCGCGAACCGCGCGTACAGGTATTTGATGGCCACGACCTGGGCGGATTCATCATGGCGGGCCAGCACGACCCGGCCGAATCCGCCTTCGCCCAGCGACCCCAGCTCGGTGAAACCCGGCAAGGCCCAGTCGTCCACAGATTCCTCCGCGATTCCCGATCGTGTTCCCTTGGAGGTGAGCTGCGCCGCAGCGGTTCCCCACCTTCCGGGTTTAGGGTTACTCGTCGGTCACTTAGCCCGTTGCGATGGAGGAACGATGCGTTCGCCGAAGGATTTCTTCGCCCCGCTCGCCGTGGGGGCGCCGGAACCGCTCCGCCAGATCCCCGTGCCTCCTTCGCGGATGATCCACTTCTTCGACCCCAGCAACGAGAAGATGGCCGCCAAGGTCCCGGATCTTGCCAAGAAGGTCGACATCCTGCTCGGAAACCTCGAGGACGCCGTACGCGCCGACCGCAAGGAGGCCGCGCGGAACGGGCTCGTCTCCATCGCGAAGTCGACCGACTTCGGCAAGACGCAGCTGTGGACCCGCGTCAACAGCCTCGACTCGCCGTGGGTGCTCGACGACCTGATCACGCTCGTCACCGAGATCGGCGACAAGCTCGACGTGATCATGGTGCCGAAGGTCGAAGGCGCACAGGACATCCACTACGTCGACAGGCTGCTCGCGCAACTCGAAGCGCGGGCAGGGCTCACGAAACCGCTGCTGGTGCACGCGATCCTCGAAACCGCCAGCGGCGTCGCGAACGTCGAAGAGATCGCCGGCGCGAGCCCCCGGATGCAGGGCATCTCGCTCGGCCCGGCCGACCTCGCCGCGAGCCGCCGGATGAAGACCACCCGGGTGGGTGGCGGACACCCCGGTTACCTGGTGCGCACGGACCCGACCGGTGAAGACCTGAACGAGGGACGCACGACGTACCAGCAGGATCTTTGGCACTACACCGTCGCGCGGATGGTCGACGCCTGCGCGGCGAACGGGATCCTGCCGTACTACGGGCCGTTCGGCGACATCCGCGACGTGGTGGCCTGTGAAGACCAGTTCCGCAACGCGTTCCTGCTCGGCTGTGTGGGCGCCTGGAGCCTGCACCCGGTGCAGATCGACATCGCCAAGAAGGTGTTCTCCCCCTCGCCCGAGGACGTCGCGTGGGCACGGCGCGTGATCGCCGCGATGGGTGACGGCACCGGTGCGGTGATGATCGACGGGAAGATGCAGGACGACGCCTCGGTGAAGCAGTGCCGGGTGGTCGCCGAACTCGCGGACGCCCTCGCCGCCGACGACCCTGAACTCGCCGCCGCGTACGACGCAGCGACCAAGGAGGCTTCCGAATGAATCCCCGACGTTCCGTCCTCTACATGCCCGGCGCGAACGAAAGAGCGCTCGAAAAGGCCAAGACGCTGGACGCGGACGGGCTCATCCTCGACCTCGAAGACGCCGTCGCACCCGACGCGAAGGAAGCCGCACGTGAACGCGTTTGCGCCGCCGCTTCGTCGAAGGAGTACGGCTCGCGCGAGGTGACCATCCGCGTGAACGGCCTCGACACCGAATGGCACGACGCCGACCTCCGCGCCGCCGCGCAGGCGGGCCCGGACGCGATCGTGGTGCCGAAGGTGAACTCCGCCGCCGAAGTGCACAACATCGAGCGCGCGCTGGAACTCGGCGGCGCACCAGACCACACGAAGATCTGGGCGATGGTCGAAACCCCGGTCGCGATGCTGCACGCCGAGGAGATCGCCGCGGCGTCCGACCGGCTGACCGTGCTGGTCATGGGCACGAACGACCTGGCGAAGGAACTGCACGCCGAGTTCGTCCCCGGCCGCGCGCCGCTGCTCGGCGGGCTGTCGCTCGCGCTGCTGGCCGCGCGGGCGACCGGCAAGGCGATCCTCGACGGCGTCTACAACGACGTGAAGGATCTCGAAGGCTTCGAGGCGGAATGCCTGCAAGGGCGGCAGTTCGGCTTCGACGGCAAGACGCTGATCCACCCGGCGCAACTGGAGCCGTGCAACCGGATCTTCGCGCCGTCCGAAGAGGAGATCGCGCGGTCACGCAAGATCATCGCGGCGTTCGAGGAGGCCAAGGCGGCCGGAAAGGGCGTCGTGACCGTGGACGGGCGGATGATCGAGAACCTGCACGTGGACAACGCGCGGCGGATCCTGGCGCTGGCTGAGGCGATCGGCGGCTGAAGGGCGCCTTACCCGCATGAGATGCGGTGAAGGGCCCTTTGACCGCGTCGTATGTGGGGAAAGCGTCCTTCAGCTCACGCTAAGCTGGTCGACGAGAGCTTGTCGGTCGGCAAAGCAACTCCTGTCGCGACTTGCACGAACCGGCGAATCGTCATCTTTTCCAGACGATTGCCTAAGCTAGGTGCATGACCCACCAGCGGCTGACGTCGATCCAGATCGAAGGTTTCACCTCGATCCGTTCGGCGCGCGTCGAACTGGGCGCGATGAACGTGCTCATCGGCGCGAACGGCGCGGGCAAGAGCAACTTCGTCCAGGCCTTCGAACTGTTGGGCAGGATCAGCGAAGATCTGCTGAACCTGTTCGTGGGGCGCAACGGCGGCGCGTCGGCGCTGATCAACGACGCCGCCGACACCCTGCGGATCAGCCTCAAACTGGAGGCACCGCCCAACAGTTACCAGGCCCATCTGGCAGCGGCACCCGGCGAAGAACTGATCTTCGACGAGGAAGTGATTTCGTACCACGGCCCGGGCCATGAACAGCCTTGGACGAGATCGATCGGACGCGGGCACCGGGAAAGCCGCCTCAACGATGTAGTGGAAGAGCGCGGCAGCAACTCGGTGGCTTCGCACATCACCGAATTGCTTCAGGGCTGCCGCGTCTATCACTTCCACGACACCAGCGTCGACGCTCCGGTGAAACGCCTTTCTCCGACGGCGGACAACCTCGCTCTCCGCGCGGATGCGGGGAACATCGCCGCGGTCCTGTTGAGGCTCCAAGACAGCGAAGATCGTGCGGACAAGGCGGCGTATCGCCGGATCGTAGGTGCGATCCGGCTGGTCGCTCCGTTCTTCCGTGATTTCGTCCTCCAACCGGACAGCACCGACCGCATTTTGCTTCGCTGGAGCCGGCAGGGGTCGGACACGATCTTCTCGGCCAACCAGATGTCCGACGGGACCCTGCGTTTCGTCTGCCTGGTCACGCTGTTGCTGCAGCCGGAACTGCCAGCGCTGGTCGTGCTCGACGAACCGGAACTCGGCCTGCACCCGATGGCCATCGTTCAGCTGGCGGACATGCTGCGGTCCGCCTCGACTCGCAGTCAGGTCCTGATAGCGACCCAGTCGGTGACCTTGATGAACCAGTTCTCCGCCGAAGACCTGATCGTCGTCGAGCAGCGGAACGGCGATTCGGTCTTCACGCGGCCCAACAAGGCGGCGTTGGAAACCTGGCTCGACGAGTACTCGCTCGGCGAGCTCTGGGAGAAGAACCTCATCGGCGGGCAGCCGGGATCGATGGGCAGCGTTCTCGATGCCTGACCCGAAACGTCTGCACCTGCTGGTGGAAGGCCAGACGGAGGCGACCGTCGTCCGGGATGTGCTGTCCGGGCACTTCCAGCGGCAGGGCTGGTTCGTCACCTATTCGACCGTCCGCACTCACACGTCGTCCGTCACCTACCGCGGCGGCGTCACGTCCTGGCCGAAGCTGCACCGGGAGATCAAAGAACTCCTGGCCAGTCCGCGTCTCGCCGTGCTGACGACCCTGTTCGACTACTACGGTTTCCCTTCCGACGCTCCGGGCATGGCGACACGTCCGGCGGGCGCCGCCACCGGCAAGGTCGAGCACGTCGAGCAGGCGCTCGGGACGGCCATCGGCGATCACCGATTCGTTCCCCATCTCGTGCAGCACGAGCTGGAATCCTGGGTGTTCGCCGCCGGTGACCAGCTCGCTTTCCTGCGCGACGATCCCGCGGTCGCCGACCGGATCAAGCAGGATTGCGCCGAAGCCGGCGGGCCGGAACTCGTCAACGACGACCCGAAGAACGCGCCTTCGAAGCGCCTGGCCAGGTATTGCCCTGGTTACGTGAAGACTCTCGAAGGTCCCCTGGCGATCGCCGATCTGGGCGTTGACGGTCTGCGAGCCCGGTGCCCGCACTTCTCCGCGTGGCTCACGGAACTCGACTCCAGGACCTGACGCATTTCGTCCTCTGAATGCGGTAGTTGCGTGTGCAAGGACCGCATTCAGAGGACGAAATGCGTCAGGGCCAGGGGCGCGGAGTGGGGCGAAGGGTTTCGTAGGCGGCAGCGGCGCGGAGTACGTCGAGGTCGGCGAAGCGGCGGCCGCTGATCTGGAGGCCGATGGGCTGGTCGTCGCTGGTGTAGCCGCAGTTGATCGAGACCGCGGGCTGGCCGGACATGTTGTACGGCACGGTGAACGCGATGTGCTCGAACGGGCGGCGCGGGTCGTTGGTCGGCGAGGGCCAGTCGGCGGGTGGGGCCGAGACCGGGCAGGTCGGTGACAGGACGACGTCGAAGCGTTCGGTCGCGCGCAGGGTCGCGACGGCGATGGCGTCGATCTGTGCGAAGCCGCGGTAGGCGTCGACTCCGCTGATGTCGGCGCCGCCGGCGGCCCAGTCGGCGATGTACGGCAGGACCTTCGCTCGGCGTTCCTCGGGCAGAGCCGACATGTCCGACCAGGCGCGGACGCGCCAGAACGTGTCGAGTCCGTCGAGCATTTCGCGGCGCAAGAACGGCGAAACCGGCTCGACGACGGCGCCTGCGGCTTCGAAGACACGCGCGGCCTCGGTGACCGCCGCGATCGTCTCCGGCAGCACCGGGAGCCCGACGCCCGGGTCGAGGTGCAGCCCGATCCGCAAGCCCTTGACCTCACCCGACAACGCGGTCCAATCGAGCGACGAGGGCGGCAGCGAGAGGTGATCGCGACTGTCCACACCGGACAGAACGCTCATCAGCAACGCGGTGTCGGCCACGGTCCGCGTCATCGGTCCGGCGACGCGGCCGAGGAACGGCGGATCCACCGGCACCCGGCCGAAGCTCGGCTTCAGTCCGACCAGACCGCACCAGCCGGCGGGCAACCGGATCGAGCCGCCGATGTCGGTGCCGACGTGCAGCGGGCCGTAGCCCGCGGCGGCCGCCGAACCGGCACCGGCACTGGAACCGCCGGGCGTGCGCGTGGTGTCCCAGGGATTCCTCGACGCGGTGTGGAAACTCGACAGCCCGGACGTCAGCATCCCGTAGTCCGGCATGGTCGTCTTACCCAGCAGGACACCGCCGGATTCGCGCACGCGAGCGCCCGCCGGGGCGTCTTCAGGCGCGGGTGCCAGTGAGGTGGCGGCCGTGCCGAGCGGGACCGGTGTGCCGCGGGTCGCGATGTTCTCCTTGAGCGTCAAGGGAACGCCGTCGATCGGGCCGAGCGGTTCCCCGGCGTGCCAGCGGCTTTCGGACGCCTTCGCGTCCTCACGCGCGCCACTCGGGTCGTACGCGTAGAGCGCGTGCAGCTCGGGTTCGCGCGCCTCGACGCGGGCGAGGACCGCTTCGGTGACTTCGACCGGCGACAACGTCCCGGCACGATACCGCGCGACCAGTTCGACGGCGGTCAGATCAGGCAACTCCGGCACGGACAGGCTCCTCTACGTCGCGGGCGGTTCGAAGCGGCCGTCGACCGCGGTCCAGCCGCCGTCCACCGCCAGCACGGAGCCGGTCACGAACGACGACGCGTCCGAGGCCAGATAGACGACGGCGCCCGCGAGTTCGCCTGGACGCGCCCAACGGCCGAGCGCGCCCTTGGTCGCGTACGCGTCGTACCAGGCCGGATTCGCTTTGATCTGGGCTGTCAGCGGAGTCTCGACGACGCCGGGCGCGATCGCGTTGACCCGCACCCCGGCCGGGCCGAACTCCGCCGCGGCCGTGCGGAACAGCTGCACCAGTCCGGCTTTCGTCGCCGCGTACGGTCCTTGCCCAGGCTCGACGGTGGTGCCGCGGATCGAGGAGAACCCGATGATGCTCCCCCGTCCGCGTTCGACCATCCCGGCGCCGAACGCGCGGACGACCTCGAAGGTGGCGCCGAGGTTCAGCGCGATCACCCGGTCGAATTCCTCGCGCGAGTACTCCAGCAGCCGTTTGCGTACGTTGGTCGCGGCGGTCAGCACGACGACGTCGATCTCGCCGAGTTCCGCCGCCGCCCGCGCGGCGGCACCGTCGGAGAGCAGGTCGATCTCGTACGCCTCCCCCACGCCGGTTTCCTTGGCGGCGGCGACATCGCGGTCCGCGACGATCACCTCGGCGCCGTGCGCGGCCAAGGCCTTGGCAGCTTCGCGGCCGATCCCGCTGCCACCGCCGAGTACGACGGCTCGCTTTCCGTCGAGCCGGAACAGGTTCTCATAGCTCACGGGCGCAGCACCGCCATCCTCGTCACGGTCAGTTCTTCGACCGCGAACCGCGGCCCTTCCCGCCCGATGCCGGAGTCCTTCACGCCGCCGTACGGCATGGTGTCGGACCGGAAACCGGGCACCTCGTTGACCACCACGCCGCCGACTTCGAGCTCGTCGAGCGCGCGGAACGCCGTCTTCAAGGACGTGCTGAACACCGAGGCGTGCAGGCCGTACCGCGACGCGTTGACCGCGTCGAACGCTTC
Organism: Amycolatopsis sp. WAC 01375; assembly: GCF_003947325.1. Classification (NCBI taxonomy): domain Bacteria; kingdom Bacillati; phylum Actinomycetota; class Actinomycetes; order Pseudonocardiales; family Pseudonocardiaceae; genus Amycolatopsis; species Amycolatopsis sp. WAC 01375. The sequence goes on along the minus strand of NZ_QHHW01000014.1, from coordinate 139,942 downwards.
GTCCACAGAGGACACAGTGCGGAGACAGACCACCGGGCCGAAGATCTCCTCGTCCCAGCATTCGAGGCCGTCGGGCACGTCGAGCAGCACGGTCGGCCGGATCACCGTGCCGTCCACACCGCCGCCGACCAGCCGCGCACCGGCCGAAGTCGCTTTGTCGACCCACTCCTGGACACGCTGGGTGGATCCCGGGTCGATCAGCGCCGAGACCCGCGTCTTCTCGTCTCGGGGATCACCGATGACGACCTCGCCGAGCCGCGCGAGCACCCGTTCGGTGAACTCCTGGGCGACGGCTTCGACGACCAGAACGCGTTGCACCGAGATGCACGCCTGCCCGGACGCGTAGAACCCGCCACGCAGCACGGCGTCCGCGGCCGCGTCGAGATCGGCGTCGTCGGCGACCACCAGAGCGGCGTTGGACCCCAGCTCCAGCAACGTCTTCGTGGGTGCGGCGTCGCGGGCGATCCGGTGCCCGACCAGCGCGGATCCGGTGAACGACACCGCGCCGGCCCGCCGGTCGGTGACCAGCGCCGAGCCGACGGCCGCGTCCCCGGTGACCAGCTGGACCATCGCGGGCAGCTCGGTCAGCGAGCGCACCAGATGCACGAGCCACAACGTCGCCAGCGGGGTCTGCGGCGCGGGTTTCACCACCACCGGGCAGCCCGCGGCGATGGCGGGCGCGATCTTGTGCGACGCCAGCAGCAGCGGATAGTTGAATCCGGCGATGCCGACCACGACGCCGATCGGCTTGCGTTTCCAGAACCCGACCAGCCCGTCACCGGACGGCAGCAGGTCGAGCGGCACGGTCTCGCCGTGCAGCCGCGAGACCTCCTCCGCGGCGGCCTGCCAGGTGACGATCGTGCGCGCGACCTCGACCCGGCAGTCGACCAGCGGCTTGCCGGTTTCGAGAACCAGAAGCTGTTCGAATTCGGAGCGCCGGGCTTCCAGAGCGGCGGCGACGTCGTTCAGGAGCGAACGCCGGGTGCGCGACGGCAGGGCCGCGACCTGGTTGAACACCGCGACGGCCTCGTCGATCGCCCGCGTGGCCAGCTCCGGTGTCCCGACCGGCGCCCGGCCGATCTCGCTCCCGTCGTACGGGAACACCACCGGCAAGGTGTCCACAGTGGACACCCAGCCGTCGCCGATCGGCAGTCCCTCCGGATACTCAGCCATCGTCCCCTCCCCGCAGCTTTGCCAGTTCGGCCCGCAGATTCGGCGCGGCCGCCAGCAGTTCCCTGGTGTACTCGTGTTCCGGCGCGTCGTAGACCTGGTCGACGTCGCCGATCTCGACGATCTCGCCGCGCCGCATCACCGCGACCCGGTCGCAGACGTGCCGCACCACACCGAGGTCGTGCGAGACGAAGATCAGCGTCAGCGAGTACAGCTCGACCAGCGACGCGAGCAGGTCGAGGATCTGCTTCCGCACGGAGACGTCGAGCGCGCTCACCGGTTCGTCCGCGACGAGGACGCTCGGATTCGGCGCGAGCGCCCGCGCGATCGAGATGCGTTGCCGTTGCCCACCGGAGAACTGGTGCGGATAGCGGCCGGCGGCGTCTTCGGGGAGGCCGACCGCCTTCAGCAGCTCCGACACCCGGGCGGGGTCCCGGCGGCCCAACGGCTCGGAGATGATGTCGCGCACCCGCATCCGCGGATCGAGCGAACCCATCGGATCCTGGAAGACGATCTGCAGTTCCGACCGCAGGAAGCCGAGCTTGCGTTCGGGCAGGGTATCGATGCGCCTGCCTTGGAACGAGACGCTGCCCGCCGTCGGCTTGTCGAGCGCGGCCAGCAGTCTGACCAAAGTGGACTTTCCCGAACCCGACTCGCCGACGATGCCGAACCGCTGACCGGCCTCGACGTCGAACGAGACTCCGCGCAGGGCGTGCACATCGCGCCGTGTGTAGCGACGTTCCAAATCTCTGACCGAGATCATCATCGGCTCGCCTCCAGATCCGAAGCGGCCAAGAGCTTCTTCGTGTACTCGTGCTTCGGCGCGGTGAGCACCTCGCGGGTGGTGCCGGCTTCGACGATTTCGCCGTCCAGCATCACCAGCACCCGCTCGCATACCGACGCCACGACGGCGAGGTCGTGCGTGATGAACAGCAGCGCGCTCTCCCGTTCCCGGACGCCGTCGAGGATCAGTTCCAGGATCTGCGCCTGCACGGTGACGTCGAGCGCCGTCGTCGGCTCGTCGCAGATCAGGAGCTTCGGATCGTTGGCCAGCGCGATCGCGAGGACGACGCGTTGCCGCTGCCCGCCGGACAGTTGATGCGGATACGCGCGAGCGACACCGGGCAACCCCACGGAGGCCAGCAAAGCCTCGGGATTCTTCGCGCCGTTTCGGTGGATTCGCATCGGCTCGGCCACCTGCGCGCCGACCCGCATCGCCGGGTTCAGCGCGGTCATCGGTTCCTGGAACACCATCGACATCTCGTTGCCGCGCAACCGCGACAGGGCCTTCTCCGACGCGCCCAGCAGTTCGCGCCCGTCGAGCTTCACCGATCCGGAAGCGGCGAGTTCTTCGGGCAGCAGGCCCATGATCGACAGCGCTGTCAACGACTTCCCGGAACCCGACTCGCCGATCAGCCCGACCCGCTCACCACGCGCGATGCCGAACGAGACACCGCGAACCAGGCCGCCGATCCCAAGACCATGCACTTCGAGCGTCATAGCCGCGCCGCCAATCGAGGATCGAGACGATCGCGGAGGCCGTCACCGAGCAGGTTGAAGCCGAGGACGGCGATGGCGATCGCGACGCCGGGCACGAGCGCGAGCCGCGGGTGCAGGGTCAGGAACATCTGCGATTCCTGGAGCATCCGGCCCCACGACGGCGTCGGCGGCCGGGTGCCGAACCCGAGGAACGACAGCGCCGCTTCCGCGAGCACGGCGATCGCGAACGACACCGACGCCTGCACGATCAACAGCCCGGAGATGTTCGGCAGCACATGCCGCGCCGCGATGTTCAGCCGCGAACGCCCGGCCGACCGCGCGGCCAGCACGAACTCGCTGCTCATCACCTGCAGCGTCCCCGACCGCGCGATCCGCGCGAACGACGGGATGGTCGCGATGCCGATCGCCACCATCGCGGTCAGTGTGTTCGCCCCGAACACCGCGCCGAACATGATCGCCAGCAGCAACGCCGGGAACGCGAGCACGAGATCGTTGACCCGCATGACGAACTCGCCGAGCCAGCGCGACGACATCCCGGCGAGGATGCCCAGCGGCGTCCCGATCAGCGCGGCGATCCCGACCGCGACCACGCCGACGTACAGCGTCGTCCGCGCGCCGACCATGAGCTGGCTGAGCACGTCGCGGCCGAAGCTGTCCGTGCCCAGCGGATTCGAGCCGCTGAAGTCGTGCAGCCGGTTGGCCGCGTCCACCTTCACCGGGTCGAACGGCGTCCACACGAACGAAAGCAGTGCGGCGAGCACGATCAGCGTGACCAGGACGGCGCCGATGACGAGTGTGCGGTTACGCATCAGGAACCCCGCAATCTCGGGTCGAGCACCGTGTAGAGGAGGTCGACCACGAAGTTCACCAGCAGCACGCCGACCACCAGGACCAGCACGATCCCCTGCACGGACAGCAGGTCCCGGGACGCCACCGAGTCGAGCAGCATGCTGCCGAGACCCGGCAGGACGAAGACGCGTTCGACGACGACGGCGCCGATCAGCAGGGTCGCCAGTTGCAGGCCGAGCACCGTCACCACCGGCACGGCCGCGTTGCGCAGACCGTGCCGGAACAGCGCTTGGAACGGCCGGAGCCCCTTGGACCTCGCCGTGCGGAGATAGTCCTGCCCGAGCGTGTCGAGTACGGCGGACCGGACATACCGCGTGAGCACGGCGCCCTGAACGAGTCCCAGCGACAAGGCGGGAAGGACGAGGCCGCGGAGGAATTCGCCGGGATCCTGCACCGGCGGCGTCCACCCGCCGGACGGCAGCCAGCGCAACTGCACCGCGAAGATCTGCACGAGGATGATGCCGGCGAGGAACGCGGGGATCGCGACGCCGAGCTGCGAGAGGCTGGAAACCGCGGTGCCGTCGGCCTTCCGATGCCGCACCGCGGCGAACGTCCCGGCCGGGACGGCGATCAGCAACGCCACCAGCATCCCGGCCCCGACCAGCCACAACGTCACGCCGAGCCGGTCGGCCAGCGCGGGCCCGATCTCCTCGCGCGTGACGTACGAGCGGCCGAAGTCGCCTTGCAGGACACCGCCGATCCAGTCGAAGTACTGCGTCACCAACGGCCGGTCGATGCCGAATTCGGCGCGGGTCTTCGCGACCAGTTCCGGCGTCGCGTTGACGCCGAGCGCGACCTGCGCCGGATCTCCCGGCAGCACGGCCATGAACAGGAACACCACGATGGACGCGACCAGCACACTGGCCACCAGGATCCCCAGGCGACGGAGCACCTTGACCGTCATCGCGGCGCCAATCCCGTGAGATCGAAGGACTCGCTGACCTGGTTGCGGACGAACCCGGTCACCTTGTTCTTCGCCACGATCACGTTGGGGAACAGGAAGAGCCAGTCCGCGGCGGCGTCTTCGGACAGCCGCCGCGCGACCTGCCGCATCGCGTCGGCCTGCTCCTGAGGCGTTCCGGCGTCGGCCTTCGCCAGATTCTGCTGGACCGGCTTGCTGTCGTAACCCCAGTAGTACTTCGGCCTGCCGAAGGTCACGATGTCGCGCGCCTCGACGTGCTGGATGATCGACAGGTCGTAGTCGCGGTCGGTGAAGACCTGCTTGAGCCACACCGCCGGGAAGTCCAGCGGCTCGATCGTCACCGTGACCCCGACATCCGCCAGTTGCGACGCCACCACCTGCGCGGCCGACACCGCGTACGGCAGGTTGGGAATTCTCAGCCGCAGCGACGGATTCGGTTGCCCCGCTTCGGCGAGCAGCGCTTTCGCCTTCGCGGGATCGAACGGGTACGCGTTCGAAAGGTCCTCGTACCAGGGATCCGTCGGCGGGACCATGCTGCCGATGAGCGTGCCGCGGCCTGCCCAAGCCGTGTCCAGCAAGGCCTTCCGGTCGATGGCGTACGACAGCGCTCGCCGCACGCGGACGTCGTTCAGCGGCGGGCGCGCGTTGTTGAACGCGAGCGTGACCTCGCTGTTCGTCGTGCCTTCGACGACGGTGAACCGGTCGTCGCTCTGGAACTGCGGGATCGAATCCGGCACGGTGATCGCGGAGATGACGTCGATCCCGTTGCTGAGAAGGGCGTTGTTGAGCGCCGTCGGATCCTTGATGTACTTGAGGACCACCGTGGAGTACTCCGGTTTCCGGCCCCAGTACGCGGGATTCTCCTTGAGCACGATGGAATCGCCGCGCCTGCGCGAGGACACCGTGTACGGCCCGGTGCCGACCGGTTTGTTCGCCAGATCCGCGACGCCGGCGGGGCTGAACATCGCGCCGAGCCTGCTGGTGAGGCTGAACAGCCAGCCGTTGCTGGGTTTCGTGAGCACGACCCGCGCGTGGTCCGGCGCGACGACGTCGACCCGGTCGACGACGTCCATTGTGGACTTGATCGACACCGTCCAGTCGGTCTTCACGCGCATCAGCGAGAACTTGACGTCCTCGGCGGTGAACGGCGCGCCGTTGCTGAACTTCGCGTTCTTCCGGAGCTTGAAGTCGTAGGTCTTGCGGTCTTCCGAGACCGTCCACGATTCGGCCAGCAGCGGCACGATCTTCGCGTCCGCGTCGAGTTTCACCAGGCCCTCGTAGACGTTGTAGAGCAAGGCCTGCGGGATGGCGGCGCCGTCGGTGCGGGTGAAGTCGAAGTTCGCGGGTTCGGCGGTGTACCCGATGGCGAGCGTCCCGGGATCCTTGGCGATCGTGGCACTCGAACCGGCGGAGCAGCCGGACGCCACCAGCAGCAACGCCCACACTGCCGCGTGAATCCGGGCTTTCATCCTGCCCCCTAGCCGGTAGACTGGTCTGACCAGTAAACCAGACGAGACGGCAGGGTCAAGATGGAATTCGAGCCGGTCGCCCCTGTCCGCGCGTACCAGCGTGTCGTCGAACAGATCGAGAAAGCCGTTTTCAGCGGCCGGATCAAACCCGGCGACCGGTTGCCGAGCGAACGCGAGCTGATGGTGCAGTTCGACGTCGGCCGCTCGACCGTGCGGGAGGCGCTGCGTGTGCTGCAGGCGGCGGAGATGATCCGCTCACGCCCGGGCGACCCGCGCGGGCCCGAGGTCCTGGCCGCCTCCCCCGCCGCGTTGCACCGGTCGATGCACCGGCTCCCGCGCGCCGACCCCATCGGCCTTTCCGAGCTGTTGCAGTTCCGCATGGTCCTCGACGGTTCCGCACATCTGCTCGCCGCGCAGCTCAGGACCGAAGACCATCTCGCCGAACTGGACGCGGCACTGGAGGCGATGCGCGCGGGCGTCACGGAGGGTTTCGCCGAGTTCAGTCACGCGGACGTCGCGTTCCACGAGGCCATCGCCCGCGCGACCGGGAATCCGCTGCTGGTGATCAGCGGTGAGGTCGTCCGCGGCGTCGTGCTGGAGCTCATCGAAGACAAACTGGAGCACGCCGACGACCGGACGGCGTTGATGCGCAACTGGCTGGCACATCACGAGGAAGTGCTGGGAGCGATCAGGGACTCGGACGGGAAGCGCGCGTCAAGGCTGGCGAAGCAGGCGCTGTACGACAACTACGCCGAGTACGTCCCCGAAGAGCAACGTCGCCTCTTGCGGCCACTGCTTGCCTGACCGCCTCTACACTCGCTCAGGTGGGGGATGTCAACGAGCCTTCAACAGCCCGCCAGGGTGTCGGTCTCGCGCTGTCCGGCGGCGGCTACCGCGCGATGCTGTTCCACACCGGCGCCCTGTGGCGGCTCAACGAACTCGGCTGGCTGTCGAAGATCTCGACGTTCTCGAGCGTCTCGGGCGGCTCGATCGCCGCGGGCGTGCTCGCGCACGCGTGGTCGGATCTGAAGTTCGAAAACGGTGCCGCGAACAACTTCTACGACGAGGTCGTCGCGCCGGTGCGGAACCTCGCGCGCACCCGGCTCGACATCCCGGTCACCTTGCTGGCCATGGCGATCCCCTGGCGGAGCGCCGGTGAGGAACTCGCGCGGGTGTACGCGAAGCACCTGTTCGGCGACTGCTGTCTCAAGGACATCGACCCCGACGGTCCGCAGTTCGTCTTCACCGCGACGAACCTCCAGGACGGTGCGCAGTGGTGGTTCTTCCGGCAGAACGGGCCGCACGGGAACATCCCGCTCGCGACCGCGGTGGCCGCTTCTTCGGCGTTCCCGCCGATGCTTTCGCCCGTCGTGATCCAAGACCCGCATTCGGACGACCGGAAGCGCAAGATCGTGCTGAGTGACGCCGGCGTGTACGACAACCTCGGCCTGGACCCGGTCGAAGGGCACGCGACGGTGCTGGTCAGCGACGCGGGCAAGCGGATGAAGGTCACGCGGAAGGTCAACCGCGATTGGGGCAGGCAGCTGCTGCGCGTCCTCGACGTGATCGACAACCAGGTGCGCGAACTGCGGCGCGGCGCGCTGCTCAAGTCGTATGTGGAGAAGGATTTCGCCGGCGCCTACTGGGGGTCCTACGTCGACCTCGAGAACTTCGAGCTCAAGGATTCGCTGAGGACGCCGGTGGATCTCACGCACAAGCTGGCGGAGACGCCGACGCGCCTGACGAAGCTGCCGGAAGTGCTGCAGGAGCGGCTGATCAACTGGGGTTACGCGGCCTGCGACGCGGGGATGCGGAAGTGGGTCGACACCGAAGCGGCCGCTCCCGCCGGGTTCCCGTTCCCGGGCGCAGGGGTGGGCTGAGCACGTCCTCCCGATGCAATGAAAGGACCTTTCCTTGCCAAATTTGCAAGGAAAGGTCCTTTTATGGCGCTCGTCAGGCGACGAGATTCGCGTAGACGATCACGTTGTCCTTGTAGCTGTGCTCTTCCTTGTCGAAGACACCGCCACAGGTGATCAGCCGCAGCTGCGGCTTGTCCGTGTTGCCGTAGACCGCTTCCTCGGGGAACTGGTCCTTGGGGACCTGGTCCTTCTTCTCGACCACGAACTTCAGGCTCTTGCCGTCGCTGCGGTCGACGAGCACCTCGTCACCCGGGTTGACGTCCTTGAGCTTGTAGAAGATGCCCGGCTGCTTGTTGCCGTCGACGTGGCCGAGCAGGATCGACGGGCCGACGTCGCCGGGCACCGGGGAAAGCCGATACCAAGCGGCCTGCATCGGTGTCTTCGCCGACGGGACGGACATCTTGCCGTCCTTGCCGATCGCGACCGTGACCAGGCTCGATTCCGCGCCGATCTTGGGGATCCGCACGTTCGTCGGGCGAGTCCCGTTGAACGGTTTGACGACCGGCGGTGTCGATTCCGCCGCCGCCTGTGCGGCGGGCAGGGCGGGTTCGTCCGTGCCGCAGCCGGTCAGCGCGAGAGAGAGGACAAGGGCGGCCGCGACCAAGCGGCCGCCCTGGGTCAGGATCTTCATCGGATCAGGCCGCGGTGGCGCCGAAACCGGTCTCGATGCCGCCCTTCGGCTTCAGCTTGACCTGCTTCTTCGGCTTGTCGGTGCCCGGCGCGGTCGCGCCGCCGCCGATCGTCTCCTCGAACTCGATGTCGCCCTTGCCCGGCTTGCCGTCGCAGGTCCAGGTGAAGGTGCTCGAGTTGCCCTTGAAACCGGGCTTGGCCTCGATGATGTAGATCCACAGGTAGGCGTCGCCGCCGTCCTGGAACGAGTCGGTGATGGTGAAGTCCGGCGCGGTGACGCCGGTGGGCTCCGAGCCGCAGAGGATGGCCAGCGCGCCGACGCCGTCACCCTCGACGTAACCGGCGCCGACGTTCAGCACCGGCTTCGGCGGGGTGGTGGTGGTCGGCTTCTCCGAGGTGGAGGCCGGCGAGGACGAGGTCGGCTTGCCGCTGGTCGAGGTCGGAGTGCTGCTGCTCTCGGACGTCGGCGGAACCGTCGTGACCTTGCCGCCCGACCACTCGGGGCCCGAGCTGACCTGGCCGCCGGACCACGAAGGCGAGGGCGCCGTGGTGGGCGCGTCGCTCGTCGGCGCGGGAGGCGTGGTCGTCGTTTCGGTCTGCGCCATCGCGACCGGCGTCACGGCCAGCGAGATGACGGCGCCGGCCAGCACCGCGCCCGCGAGGCGGCCCAACGTCTTCTTCAAAGTGATCTCCCAGTGGAACATCGCAACGCACGGTGACCCCCACCCTGCGACCACCCGAGCGGAATCCCACGTTCGGGTGACAGCGTGATCCTGCCGGAAAAGTGCAGGTGAGCCGTAGTGGATAGGCGGTGACAAGAGCCACTGGGAAAACCGGTAACGCGGGAATGTCCCTGCTCGATACAAGGGCCCGAAAGCCGCTCGGCAAAGGGAAAGCCTCGCCGCGACGAAGGAATGTTAACACCCGTAGGGCCGAATCGGTTGCGTTGCGGAAGTATTTTTTCGCCGTCCGTCCCACGTCGCGAAAATGCCGGTTCTTCTGCGAAATCCCACCTCGTACAGTGACTTTGCCACCGATGCGTTCACGCGTTCGGACCAGCCGTCCGTGAAGAACTGTCCATTCCGGAATGAATGCCGGTGCCCGGCAACCCGAAGGTCACGATCAGAACACCAGGAACAGGGCCACGGCGAGGGAGACCGCACCGAGGAGTCCCGCGAAGAACAGCCAGGGCTTCGGCGACGTCCGGTTCCGCACGGCCCGGCCGCCGCCCACCACCGCGATCAGGAGTCCGACGCCGAACCCGATCGCGGGCAGGAAGGTGGCGAAGGTCCGGTTTTCGGCGTCACACGCCCAGATCCCGTCACTCGGGCAGGGCGACGCCGCGAAGTCGGCCAGTAACCCCGCCGCGACGATCGCGAGGAAGCCGAGCACCAGGAGCCAGAACAGGCCCCACAGCAATTGACCGAGCCGCCTTGGCGGTTTCGTCTCCTCCACGCGCTCAGGTTAGTGAAGGGTGAGGCAACGTGGCGTGTTCGTGGGTGAGGCTGGTGGCGGGCAGGCGCGAGGGGGTCGTGAGTGGCGATTCGGGTTAGAACCCGAATCGCCACTCACGACCAGCTGTACCGACCACGCCACCTTTGCTAAGCAGTGCCCTGGCCCAGTGCCGAGGCCAGATCCGTCCAGAGATCTTCCGGGTCTTCGAGCCCGACGCTGAACCGGACGAGCCCGGCGGGCACGTGGGCGTCGCCTGCCAGCCAGGCGCGGCGCTCGACCAGGCTCTCCACCCCGCCGAGGCTGGTGGCCGCGCGGATCAGCCGCAGCGACCCGATCACCTTGTCCGCGGTCTCCGCGTCGGGGAGTTCGAACGCGATCATCGTGCCGGTGCCGGGATAACGCACCCGGGTGATCGCGGGGTGGTCGACCAGCCGTGCCGCCAGCAGTGCGGCCGTGCGGGTCTGCTCGGCGAGGCGGACCGGCAGGGTCCGCAGCCCGCGCAGGGCCAGCCAAGCTTCGAGCGCGCCCGGGGTCGCACCCAACCTGGTGCGCGCGTCGCGCAAGTCCTTCGCGACGCCTTCGTCGGCCGCGATGGTCAGGCCGAGCAGCAGGTCGCTGTGGCCGCCGATGAGTTTCGTCGCGCTGTGCACGACGATGTCGGCGCCGAGGTCCAGCGGCCGCTGCCCGAGCGGGGTGGCGAACGTGTTGTCGACGGCGACCAGGCCGGTCGCGGCGGCGGCGATCGTCTCGATGTCGATGACGTCGAGCGTCGGGTTGGTCGGCGATTCGAGCCAGAGTAGGTCGGCGTCCGCGGCCGCGACCCAGGCGGCCGTGTCGTCCGGCGCGATCTCGGTCACCACCAGGCGGCCGGTGCGCTGCGCGTGGGCGAGCAGGCCACGAGACCCCGCGTAGGAGAACGTCGGGACGCAGACCTTCGCGCCGACCGGCAGGGGGTCGACGACGGCGCTGAGCGTCGCGATCCCCGAGGCGAACGCGGTGGCGTGCCCGCCTTCGAGCGCGCCGATCGCGGCTTCGAGGGCCTCCCAGGTCGGCGTGCCGTCTTCCCTCGAATACGCGCGATCGGCGCCGGCGTCGAAGGTGCTCGCCGCGACGATCGGCACGTTCAGCGGTTCGCCAGGGCCCTCCGGACGTCCGGCGGCGACGGCGAGGGTGCGGGGTGACCAGTCGTTCGTGTCCACCCTTTCACCGTAAACCGTCCCGCGATGATCACCACGTGACAAACTCCGCCCATGACTTCTGGGACGATCGACGCGGCGGATGCGGGAACCTGGACCCTCGGGGGGCTGACGGTCAACCGGATCGGGTTCGGCGCGATGCGCTTGCCCCAGCGAGGCCAGGCGTTCGCGCCCGACGCCACGCCGGGCGACCGCGACCAGGCGATCAAGGTACTGCGCCGCGCGGTGGAGCTGGGCGTCAACCACGTCGACACCGCGGCGTTCTACTTCTCCTCACGACGGTCGGCCAACGAGCTGATCAACTCGGCGCTGTCGCCGTACGCGGACGATCTGGTGATCGCCACGAAGGTCGGGCCGCGCCGGGATCCGTCCGGTGAGTGGCTGCCCGAGGCCACTCCCGAGCAGCTGCGGGGCGAGGTCGAGGAGAATCTGCGTCAGCTCGGCCGCGATCACCTCGACCTGGTGAACCTGCGGCTGTCCGGGCAGAGCGCGATCGCCGACCACTTCGGCGCGCTGGCCGAACTACGCGACGCCGGTCTGATCCGTCACCTCGGCGTTTCCAACGTCGATGCCGAGCAGCTCGCCAAGGCACAGGCGATCGCGCCGGTGGTGTGCGTGCAGAACTCCTACGGCCTCGGCCACCGTCCCGAACAGGATCGGCTCGTGCGTGTCTGTGGCGAGCAGGGAGTGGCGTTCGTCCCGTTCTTCGCCATCGCCGGAGCCGGACGCGAGGCCGGTCCCAGCGGCGCCGAGCAGGACGAAGTGCTCGCGATCGCCCGCGCGCACCAGGCGACGCCGGCGCAGATCCGGCTGGCGTGGGCGCTGGGGCGGGGACCGCATGTGCTGGTCATCCCGGGTACGGGCGACCTCGGCCATCTCGCCGACAACGTCGCCTCCGGAGCGCTGCGACTCACGTCCGACGACCTGGCCCGCCTCGAAGTGATCCATCAAGGCGGGCTGCAGGCCGCGCGGCCTTAGTGGGCGTACACCTCGAATTCGTAGAGGGAATAGCCGTACTTCGTGCCGCGCTGGACGCCGGCCATCCGGACATGCCGGGCGTCCACGGCTTCGAAGGCGACGTTGTCCTGCCCGCCGTTTCCGTCCACTATGGACGCCACGTCGCGCCAGTTCGTCCCGTCGGCCGAGACCTGCACCTGGTACGCCTTGCCGTACGCGGATTCCCAGTGCAGGACGACCCGGGAAACTCGCCGCACCGAACCGAGGTCGACGGTGATCGACTGGTTGTCGCTCCAGTCGCTCGCCCAGCGCGTCGAGGGGTCGACGTCGATGGCGTTGGACGGCGGCGAGTTGTACCAGCCCGTTTCGTGGCTGGTCGCGCTCACCGAGCGGCCGGTGGCGAGGTTGGCGATGTTGTCGCCGCGTTTCGCCGGGAACTCCACGACCTGCTGGAACGTCGGCCGGTTCTGGGTGCTCATCTTGTCCTGCGTGATGCCGCCGAGCGCGCGGTGGATGATCGTGTCGGCACACCACTGGTCGCCCGCGGCGCAGTCGCCGTCGCCGGGATAGACGGTGTTGGCAGGCTGCGCGGCCGCCTGCGTCAGCGAGTCGAGCAGCACCTGACGGCAGGTGTTCACGTCGCCGCCACCGCAGTACTTCACGGCCAGCGGGCCTGCCACGTTCTGCCCGAGGACCGAACGGATGTCCTTGTGCACATAGCCCCACCAGCCCGCCTGGTACGACGACCCCGCGTGTCCCTGGCCCACGTGCTTGCCGGGGACCTCGTTCTGCCAGCCCGAAGGCGACTCGTTGATCTTCAGCACACCGACCATCGCGGCGTAGGTGGCGTCACCCATACCGGGTTTGAACTGGGCGTTGACCAGCAGCGGCCACCAGGCGTCCATGATGCGGATCGCGTCGGCGTTCGCGTACGCCTTGCTGCCGGGCGCGGTCTCCGAACGCAGGCCGCCCGCCGCGAGCCAGGTCTTCAGCTTCGCCACCGCGTCCGCGGCCGGACCGGTCACCGGCGCCTTGTCGATCACCTTGAACAGTTCCGGCAGCACCTTCTCCGCGCGGAGGTCGGCCAGCGCCGCCTCCTCCATGGCCTGCGTGAGGTTCACGCGTGTCACCCTGGTGCCGCTGGAGATCATCTTCTTGACCCGCGCGTCGATCAGGTCACCGCGGTGCACGGAACTCTTGTCCGCGCCGCTGGCCGCGTAACCGTTGGTCTGCGCGTTGTTCCAGCTGATGTAGTAGTCCTGGTTGATCGACTGCGGATGTTGCGACGACGGCGTGTAGTTCGCGAGGTTTCCGTCGGGATTCCAGCCCTGCCAGTCGAATCCGGCGTCGCCCCGCACCGGCATGGCCGGGTCGACGTTCGGATTGCGGACCGGGTTCGAGCCGGAGTTGAAGTACGCGACGTCGCGTGAGTCGGCGTAGAACCAGTTGTAGGTCTGGTTCACGTCGGCCGCCGCGGCCTGGAAGTCCTGCGCGGACTTGATCGCGTCCGGATCGTTGAACTTCTGGAAGCCGATGATCGTGTCGATCTCGTGCTGGAAGGTCGACCGCAGCGACGCGTACGCGACCGGTTTGCCGCCGACCAGCGCCCGGCTCGTCACCGGCCCGTACTTGGTGCGGAAGCTGCGCAGCGTGTACGAACCCTCCGCCGTCCCGTCGGCGACGGTGGGCTTCCAGGCGTTCTTGCGCTCGACGATCTCGAACGGCAGGCACTGGCCGCGGAACCGGTAGAAGTTCGAGTTCTTCGTCGGCGCGGACCCGTTCTGCTCGCACAGTTCGACGGCGTAGGTGTCGGTGATGTCCTGTGACGCCGAGGTCGCGCTCCACGAGTAGTCCTTGCCGCGGCCGAGCAGCACGTACATGCTGATGCCCGCGAACGAGGCACCGCGGGCGCTGATGCCCGGGCCCTGGAGTTCTTGCAGCATCAGCAATTGCGGCGCGAAGTAGCCGGCCTGCGGGCCGAAGACCGCGACCGGGTGACCGCTCGCGGTCTTGGCGCCGGAGACCACCAGCGCGTTGGACATGCCGTGCTTCTCCGACAGCAGGTTGCCGGGCAGGACGCCGTCGTCGAAGATGCCGCGGACGGCCTTCTGGTCCTCGGGCGCGGGAACGTCCACCTTGGCGGGCGTCGCCGTCCCGGCGGAACCGGTCGGGTCGAAGACCAGCTGCTGCCCGGTGACCGAACCCTTGTCCGGCATCGCGGCGCCCTGCGGATTCGACGGCGCCTTGCCGTAGTCGAAAGTCTGTCCATTGTGGAGGGTCTTCACGGTCTCGGGGTCGTCCTCGGACCGGAGGCTCTTCCAGACCTTGTCGCCCTGCTCGAGACCGTACTTCTCCTGCATCGCCATTTTCGCGATGGCGTTCTGCACCTCCCCGCCACCGCCCGCGCCGAACTGCGCCCCGACGACGGCGGCCAGGACGACGAGGTCGGTGAGCTTGAACGGTTCGATGGTCCCGGCGTTCGTGATCGCGTCGACGTGCCCGGTGAGCACGTACTCGCCGGGGAAGTAGCGGCCGCCGTGCGCGTCGGCGATGTACTTGTTGACGCCTTGGACGTAGGCCTCGGCGTCGGCCTTGCCCTGCGCGCCACGCGGGCCACTGACCGCGGCGTTGTCGATCTGCTTCTGCAGTTCCTGTTCGGTGTACGGCGCTGACGAGAAGAAACTCTGCTCGAGTTCCCGGTTGCCCTGGGCACCACCGGCGAACGAGGTCAGCTGGCCGCGGCCGACGCGGCGCATGATGTCCATCAGCCACAGCCGGTCCTGCGCGGCGGCGTACCCGGCGCCGTACATCGTGCCCGGCCGCGTGGTGCCGACGACGCGGGGAACGCCGGTCGCCTTGTCTCGGGTGATCGTCACGTCCGAACGCGGTTTGATCGTGCTCTCGACCTGACCGGACTGGACGCCGAAGGAGGCGTCGTTGAAGAACTGGTTGATCTTGTCCGTGGTCAGCGTCCGGTAGCCGTCGGCGAGCGAGGCGTATTTGCCGAGCTGATCGGCCGAATGCGCGGGGCGGGTGCCGAACGCCTTGTGCGCCAGGATCTCGGCGAGCGTCGCGTTCCCCTTGGTGCCGGGCGGCAGGATGTCGGCGCACTGGCCGCCGCAGTAGTCGTCGAGCGCCGCCGCGACCACGGAGTTCTGTGGTGCCTCCGCCGCGTTCGCCTGCACTGCCGGAACGGTGCCCGCCACCAGCGTCAGTCCCGCCAGCGTCGTCAAGACCCGTATGCCTCGTCGCATGAAAGACCTCCGTCGTCGGAGAGTGACGAGGCGCACACTACCCACGGGTATCCGAATTTGTGAAGACTTTTCGCGTTCTTGCCACCGTTCGGCGGAACACTCGACCTGCGGACCCCGGACCAGCGGATGTATCTTCCTGAGCATGTCTTTGGAGAAGCCCCAGATCGACCGCCCGGAGGGCCCCGCGCCGTCCGACCTGGAGAAGTCCGACATCACCGTCGGCGAGGGCCAGGAGGCGAAGGCCGGCGACACCGTTTCGGTGCACTACGTCGGCGTCTCGCACTCGACCGGCGACCAGTTCGACGCCTCGTGGGATCGCGGTGAGCCTCTCCGCTTCGGCCTCGGCGCCGGTCAGGTCATCCCCGGCTGGGATCAGGGTGTCGCCGGTATGAAGGTGGGCGGCCGTCGCAAGCTGACGATCCCGCCACACCTCGCCTACGGGGAACGCGGCGCCGGCGGCGTCATCAAGCCGAACGAGACCCTGATCTTCGTCGTCGACCTGATCGGCGTGAACTGACCCACACCCCGCACCGCACCACCAAGACCCGGCCCCGCCGGGTCTTTTTTCTTCTCCATCACCAGGCCAGGGCCGCCAGGCCCGAGGCCGAACCAGAAGACCAACCGCCGCCGCACGCACCGTGGGGGTCCGGGGGGCTCGGCCCCCCGGGAGCTGACGAGCGACGACCAACGCGAAAGAGGCCCCGTCGCGTAGCGAAGGGGCCTCTGAACAAGAGTGGGCGAGGAGGGAGTTGAACCCTCACGTCCTTTCGGACACACGGACCTGAACCGTGCGCGTCTGCCATTCCGCCACTCGCCCGAGTGCTTCGTTCTCTGACAGCTCGCAAAGCGTAGCAGGCTGATTTCACGGGTTTCACCGGGGGCCGTGTCCGACTGGCCGTACCCGGATAGGATCGACGGGGAAGCACACGTGTGAGGAGGTTGCCCGGTGGGCCGCGTTGAGCGCTTTGATAGGCGGCTCGAGAACCTCGTGGGCAATACCTTCGCGCGCATGTTCGGTGGCAACGTCGTCACGCAGGAAGTGGCGGTGGCGCTTGAGCGCGAGAGCGAGGAGAACGTTCGTGAGCTGGCCGGAGGTCGACAGCTCGCCCCCAATCACTACATCGTGTCCTTGGGGCAGGCTGATCACGAACGTATGGCCGGAGACGAGCGTCGGGTCACTTCGGTGTTGGCGGAGGCGGTCAAGGAACACCTCGCCGAGCACGGTTGGGACACCTATGGTGACGTCGTAGTTTCGCTCGAGCGCAACGAGGCGCTGCATACTGGACAGTTCAAGACCCGTTCGTCCGTCGATCCCGACGTCAAGCCCCACGGCGCCGAAGGTTCGTCACGGTCGGCACGACCCAGCAACGCAGGAGACCCAGCAATGAGCCAGCCCCCCGGCTACGGCCAATACGACCAGGGTGACCCGTACGGCCAGCAGGGCCAGTACGGCTACGGACAGCAGGCTGGCCAGCAGCAGCCCGGGTACGACCAGGGTTATGGCGGCCAGGGCCAGCAGCAGGGCGGCTACGACCAGGGCTACGGCGGCGCCCAGCAGCCCGGGTACGACCAGTACGGCGGCCAGCAGCAGCCCGGCTACGACCAGGGCTACGGCGGCGGTGCCGCGCAGCAGCCCGGCTACGACCAGTACGGCGGCCAGCAGCAGCCGGGTTACGACCAGGGCTATGGCGGCGGTGCCGCGCAGCAGCCGGGTTATGACCAGTACGGCGGCCAGCAGCAGCCCGGGTACGACCAGGGCTATGGCGGCGGTGCCGCGCAGCAGCCCGGATACGACCAGTACGGCGGCCAGCAGCAGCCCGGGTACGACCAGTACGGCGGTGCCCAGCAGCAGTACGGCCAGCCCGCGGCGGATCCGTACGCGCAGGGTGGCGGCTACGGTGGCCAGCCCGCGGCCGGCCGTCAGCTCGCGGCGAGCCTCCAGCTGGACGACGGATCGAACCGCTCGTACTCGCTGAAGCAGGGCGGGAACGTCGTGGGCCGTGGGCAGGACGCCGATTTCCGGCTCCCGGACACCGGTGTCTCGCGTCGTCACCTGGAGATCACCTGGGACGGCCAGAGCGCGACGCTCGCGGACATCGGTTCGACCAACGGCACGACCGTCAACGGCACCCCGGTGCAGACCTGGCAGCTGGCCGACGGCGACGTGATCCGCGTGGGCCACTCGTCTCTCGTGTTCCGTACGCAGGGCTGACCGGCGGCGTCCGGAGGGGGTATCGCAGAATTGCGGTGCGGGACCTGTGGTGGATCGGCACCTCGGGTCGTACGCGGAGAGCAGCGCTGTCCGGAGCCGACCATCCCGGACGGCACGGGCTCTCCGCGGCGTACAGGAGAAACGGGAGCGGACACAACAAGTGCCAGAGCTGGTCGTTCAACTCACCAGGGTGGGCTTTCTCGTGCTGCTCTGGCTCTTCGTGTTCGCCGCGTTGCGTGTCGTCCGTTCGGATCTGTACGCGGCCTCCGGGCTGCGAGTCGCCGTCCCGACGTTCGGTCGCAAGAAGAAGGAAAACAAGAAGCCGCGCGGCGGGAAGTCGCCGCAGCAGCTGCTCGTGACCCATGGTGCGCTGGCAGGTACCAGGATCGCCTTGGACGGCAGGCCGATCCTGATCGGCCGCGCCGACGACTCGACCCTGGTGCTGGACGACGACTACGCGTCGACCCGGCACGCCCGGATCGCACTGCGCGGGGAGGATTGGTACGTGGAAGATCTGGGCTCGACGAACGGGACGTACCTCGACCGGGCTAAGGTCACGGCACCCCTCCGGGTCCCGCTCGGAGTCCCCATCCGGATCGGCAAAACGGTGATCGAGCTTCGCCCATGACTCTCGTCCTTCGCTACGCGGCTCGCAGCGACCGGGGCCTGGTGCGTTCCAGCAACCAGGACTCCGTGTACGCCGGTCCCCGCCTGCTCGCCCTCGCCGACGGCATGGGCGGCCACGCCGCGGGTGAGGTGGCCAGCAAGGTCGTCATCGCCTCCCTCGCCCCACTCGACGACGACGATCCGAGCGACGACCTTCTCGCTCAGCTTCGCGACGCCATGCAGAACGGCAATGCCGCGATCGCCGAACTCGTCCAGCAGGACCCGGACCTCGACGGGATGGGCACCACGCTCACCGCCATGTTGTTCGCCGGTTCCCGGATGGGTGTCGTGCACGTCGGCGACTCGCGCGCGTATCTGATGCGCGGCGGGCAGTTCTCGCAGATCACGCGGGACGACAGCTTCGTCAACGAACTTCTCGAACAGGGCCGGATCACGCCGGAAGAGGCCGCGGTGCACCCGCAGCGGTCGCTGCTGCTGAAGGCGCTCACCGGCCATGAGGTCGAGCCGAGCCTGACCGTGCGCGAGGCCCGCGCCGGTGACCGTTACCTGATCTGTTCGGACGGTCTGTCCGGCATGGTCAGCGACGAGACGCTGGCCGAGGCGATCCAGATCCCGGATCCGCAGGCCTGCGCGGACCGGATGATCGAGCTGGCGCTCAAGGGCGGCGGCACGGACAACGTCACGGTGATCATCGCCGACGTCGTCGACGTCGACTTCGGTGAGGACGCGCCCATCGTGGGCGGCGCCGCCGGTGACGGCAGTGACGAATTCCATCAGGGCGACTCCCCCGCCGCCCGCGCCCGCGCGCTGACCCAGCCCGCGCCGCAGCCGCGGCCGGAGGTCCAGCCCCAGCAGGAGGACCCGAAGGTCAAGCGCCGGAGGCGATTTCGCTGGCTGGCGGGAGCAGTGGTCGTCCTGATCGTGCTGGCCGCGGCGGCGATCGCCACGCGGTACTTCGTGCTGAGCCAGTACTACGTCGGCGAGGGTGCGGGCGAGGAGGTCGTGATCTACCGCGGCGTCCCTGGCAGCATCCTCGGCATCGACCTGCACGCCTACGAGCAGGGCTCGTGCCCGCCGGGCGGCCTGTGCACCGACAAGCTGCTGGTGCCGGCACTGCAGGAGGACGCGCGGATCGCGGTGAAGAACGGCGTCAAGAAGGACAACCTCGACGACGCCCGCAAGTACATCGACGACTTCCTGCGTCCGCACAAGCAGCTGGCCGACTGCAAGCAGGCCACCAGCTCGACTTCCACGCCGCCCACCGCGTCGTCGCCTCCGGTGTCGTCGTCGGCGGCAGCCCCTTCTACCCCCGCCTCGCCGAGTTCGGCGAACCAGCCAGCGGGGAGGGACTGCTCGACGCCGACCACGGCAGCACCAGGGGGCGGTAACTGATGAGCACGCCGCTCGCCGATCCGGCTTCGGCCCAGTTCGCCACGAACCCTCCGCGCGAGCTGCCCAAGCGGCGCGGGACCGAACTCGTCCTTCTGGCGTTCGCGACGTTCATCGTCACCGTCGCGCTCGTGCTGGTGGAGGCGAACCAGGAGCAGGAGCTCACCAGCTCGATCATCTGGCTCGGCCTGTCGTACCTCGGGGTGCTGACGGCGGCGCATCTGGCGGTCCGCCGCTGGGCGCCGTACGCGGATCCGGTGATCCTGCCGTGTGTCGCGCTGCTGAACGGGCTCGGCCTGGTGATGATCCACCGGATCGACCTGGCGCTCGCGGAACGCGCGATCCAGCAGGGTAAGGAGTACACGCCGGACGTCACCAAGCAGGTGTTGTTCACGGCGATCTCGCTGGTGTTGTTCGTGGTGGTGCTGGTCGTGATCAGCGATCACCGCACGCTGACCCGCTACGGCTACACCTGTGGTCTGATCGGCATCGTGGCGCTCGCGCTGCCCGCGGTGCTGCCGTCGAGCCTGTCCGAGGTCAACGGCGCGAAGGTCTGGATCAAGCTGCCGTTCTTCTCGATCCAGCCCGGCGAGTTCGCGAAGATCCTGCTGATGATCTTCTTCGCCTCGTTCCTGGTGACGAAACGCGACCTGTTCATGGTCGCGGGCAAGCGGATCGTCGGTGTCGAGCTGCCGCGTGCCCGTGACCTCGGCCCGATCCTCATCGCGGCGGCCGCCTGCCTCGGCGTGCTGGTGTTCGAGAAGGACCTCGGTACGTCGCTGCTGTTCTTCGGCGTCACGCTGGTGATGCTGTACGTCGCCACCGAGCGGGTCATCTGGGTCGTGCTGGGGGTCGGTTTCTTCGCCGCCGGCGCGATCATCGCCTACAACCTGTTCACACACGTCCAGCAGCGCGTCCGGAACTGGATCGACCCGCTGGCCACCTACGACGACCCCGGCGGCGGCTACCAGGTCGCGCAGGGGTTGTTCGGGCTCGGCACGGGCGGCGTCGGCGGGACCGGCCTCGGCGCCGGACGGCCGGACATGGTCCCCGAGGCCAAGACGGACTTCATCACCACCGCGATCGGCGAGGAACTCGGCCTGATCGGCCTCACCGCGATGCTGATGCTGTACCTGATCCTGGCGATGCGCGGGATGCGCAGCGCACTCGCCGTGCGCGACACCTTCGGCAAACTCCTCGGCGGCGGTCTGTCGTTCGCACTGGTCATGCAGATCTTCGTCGTCGTCGGCGGCGTCACGAACCTGATCCCGAACACCGGCATCACCGCCCCGTTCCTCTCCCGCGGTGGTTCCTCACTGCTCGCGAACTACATCCTGGTGGCCCTCCTGCTCCGAATCTCCGACGCCGCCCGCAAACCCGCCGTGCGGCCGAAGCCGCAGCAGCCGCAAGCGCCGCTCGCCGAAGCGCACACGGTGATGGTCCAGCGGCCGCCCGCGACCGGTGAGGGGAGCCCCGCGTGAACACCCCGCTCCGCAAGGTGGGTGTCGCCATGCTCGTCATGGTGGTGCTCTTGATGGCCAACGCCACCTACATCCAGGTGGTCAAGGCCGACGACTACCGCACCGACTCGCGCAATGTGCGCGTGCTCTACGACGAGTACTCCCGCCAGCGCGGGCTGATCGTGACGCCCGACGGCGCCGCGCTCGCGAAGGTCGACCCGTCGAACGACAAGTACAAGTTCATCCGGACCTACGCCGACGGTCCGATGTACGCGCCGGTCACCGGCTACTACTCGATCAACTACGGCGCCGGCGGTCTGGAGCGGTCCGAGGACGACGTCCTCAACGGTTCCGACCCGCGGCTGTTCGTGCGGCGCCTTTCGGACATGGTCACCGGCCGCGACCCACGCGGCGGGAACGTGCGGCTGACGATCAACCCGGCCGTGCAGAAGGCCGCGTACGACCTGATGACGCAGAAGGGCTACACCGGCGCGGTGGTCGCGTTGGAGCCCAAGACCGGGCGCATCCTCGCCATGGTGTCGACGCCGTCGTTCGACCCGAACAAACTGGCCTCGCACACCACCAAGGAGCAGGTCGCGGCCTGGTCGCAGTGGCGCGACGATCCGAAGAAGCCGATGCTGAACCGCGCGATCTCGGAGACGTACCCGCCGGGTTCGACGGCCAAGCTGCTGGTGACCGCGGCCGCGCTCGAAGACGGCAAGACCGCGGACATGCCGGTCAGCACCGCGCCCAACGTGAAGCTCCCCGGCACGCAGACCACGCTGGAGAACTACGGCGGCGCGGCCTGCAAGGGCAGCACGCTGAAGGAAGCGCTGCGGTACTCCTGCAACGTGCCCTTCGCCGAACTCGCGGGCGAACTCGGCAAGGACAAGCTGAACGCGATGGCGAAGAACTTCGGTGTCGGCGAGGACCTGGCCGTGCCGATGCGGGTCGCCGGCTCGTCCCTCGGCCCGCTCGAATCGAAGGCGGCCCTGTTCCAGAGCGCCATCGGCCAGCGCGACGTGCGGCTGACGCCCCTGCAGGACGCCCTGCTCTCGGCGACCATCGCGAACAACGGGATGGCGATGAAGCCGCAGCTCGTGCAGTCGCTGCTGGCGCCGAACCTGTCGACCATCGAGGACTACACCCCGGCCGAACTGACCGGTGACGCCGCGATGTCCAGCGCGAACGCCGCGATCCTGCGCGACATGATGCTGGCGTCGGAAGAGAACACGAAGGGCGCCGGCAAACGCGGCGACATCCAGATCGCCTCCAAGACCGGCACCGCCGAGCACGGCAACGACCCGAAGGCCACCCCGCCGCACGCCTGGTACACCGGGTTCGCGCCGGCGATGGACCCGAAGATCGCCGTTTCGGTGATCGTCGAGTCCGGGGGTAACCGAGGGCTCGAAGCGACCGGTGGCACCGTGGCCGCGGAGATCGGCCGCGCCGCCGTCAACGCCATGCTCGGGGGTGGATAGCGGATGCTGTCCTCGGGTCAGCTGCTGGCCGACCGGTACAAGCTGACGAACCGGATCGCCGTCGGCGGGATGGGCGAGGTCTGGCAGGCCAGTGACACGCGGCTGGACCGGACGGTCGCGGTCAAGATCCTCAAGGCGGAGCTGTCCGGCGACGCCGAGTTCCTGCACCGGTTCCGGACCGAGGCGCGGATGACGGCGTCGCTGAACCACCCCGGCATCGCCGCCGTGCACGACTACGGCGAGACGGTCGCGGACGAGCTGTCGATCGCGTATCTGGTGATGGAGCTGGTCGAAGGCGACCCGCTGGCCGCGATCATCACCCGCGAAGGACGGCTGAACGCCGAGCGGACTTTGGACATCCTCGAGCAGGCCGGTAACGCGCTGCAGGCCGCGCACGAAACGGGTCTTGTGCACCGCGACGTCAAACCGGGCAACATCATGGTCACCCCGGCCGGGCAGGTGAAGATCACCGACTTCGGGGTCGCCAAGGCCGCCGACGCCGCACCGGTGACCAGATCCGGCATGGTGATGGGCACCGCGCACTACATCGCCCCCGAACAGGCGCTCGGGCACAACGCCGAACCGGCGAGCGACGTCTACTCGCTCGCCGTCTGCGGCTACGAATGCCTCACCGGGCACCGGCCGTTCCTTTCGGAGAACGCGGTGACCGTCGCGATGATGCACATCCGCGACCTCCCGCCGCCGCTGCCGCCGGACGTGCCCCCCGGCACCCGCGCGGTCATCGAGGCGACCCTGATCAAGGATCCGAGACAGCGGTACAACAGTGGCGGCGAGTTCGCGGCCGCGGTGGCCGCGGTCCGCGCCGGGCTTCCGCTGCCGACGCCGTCGGGGCTGGTCAACGTGGCGTACTCGGCAGGCCAGCCGGTGCTGCCGCAGCAGGTCCCGCCCGGCCCGCATTCGCCGCAGAACCCGATGGCGGCGGTCGGACCGGCGTCGCATCCCGCGATGCACCCGGTAACCGGCCCGCCGCCGATGGCGGTCCGCCGCCTGCCCGGCAGACGGACGCAGTGGGGTTGGTGGGTGCTGCTCGCGGTGATCCTGATCGCAGTACTGGTGGCAGGAGCCTTCCTCATCGTGAGACTGGTCGGTTCGGGCAACGGACCGCAGTCGGGCGGCGTGGAAACGAGTGAACAAGCACCGGCTCCGGGTAAGAAGTCTGAAGGTCCTTCGCCGACATCCGCGTACCCCGCGGTGCCGACGGAGGGCGGCACCGAGGAGCCGGCCGGACAGGCGAATCCAGGAATGATGAGCAGCAAACCTTGGACGGAATGGAACGGCACGCAGAGATGAGCACACCAAGACTGCTCAGCAACCGCTACGAGCTGGGCGAGACACTCGGCTACGGAGGCATGTCCGAGGTCCACCACGGCCACGACGTGCGCCTGGGCCGGGAGGTGGCGATCAAGATCCTGCGTGCCGACCTGGCGCGGGATCCCCAGTTCCAAGAACGTTTCCGTCGCGAGGCACAGAACGCGGCGGCACTGAACCACCCGGCGATCGTCGCCGTCTACGACACCGGCGAGACGAACACCGAGTTCGGCCCGCTGCCCTACATCGTCATGGAGTTCGTCGAAGGACGGACTCTGCGGGACATCGTGAAGACCGAAGGCCCGATGTCGCAGAAGCGGGCGATGGAGGTCATGGCCGACGTCTGCGCGGCGCTGGACTTCTCGCACCGGCACGGCATCGTGCACCGCGACGTCAAACCGGCGAACGTGATGATCACGAAGAACGGCGCCGTCAAGGTGATGGACTTCGGCATCGCGCGCGCCATGCACGACGGGCAGTCCGCGATGACGCAGACCGCCGCGGTGATCGGCACGGCGCAGTACCTCTCGCCGGAGCAGGCGCGCGGTGAGTCCGTCGACGCGCGTTCCGACGTCTACGCCGCCGGCTGTGTGCTGTACGAACTCATCACCGGCGAGCCGCCCTTCACCGGCGACTCCCCCGTGGCGGTGGCGTACCAGCACGTCCGGGAAGACCCGAACCCGCCGTCGTCGGTGAACCCGGCCGTGGCGCCCGAGCTCGACGCCGTCGTACTCAAGGCCCTCGCGAAGGGCCCGGCGAACCGCTACCAGTCGTCGGCGGAGATGCGTTCGGACCTGGTCCGCACGCTGTCCGGCCAGCGGCCGTCCGCGCCGATGGTGATGTCGGAGGACGAGCGCACCCAGGTCATGGACTCCGACCGCCGGGTGCCGCAGCGCTACGACCAGTACGAGGACGAAGACGAAGACCCGGCCGCGAAGAAGAAGCGCCGTGCCTGGCTCATCGCCGGTCTGGTGGTCTCGCTGGCGGCGGTGGTGCTGCTGATCATGTGGCTGTCCAACGCGTTCAACGGCTCCGACGCGGAGAGCAAGGCGATCCCGAAGGTGACGGGCCAGTCCGAGGCTTCGGCGAAGGACACGCTCCGCGGGGTGGGGTTCAACTCGTTCGAGCCCACCAAGAAGATCACGTGCACCGGCGAGTCCGTGAACGGCCAGCCCGCCTGCGACGAGAACCAGATCGACAAGGTCATCGCGATCAGCCCTGCCGAGGGCCAGGTGACGCCCACCTCGGACAAGATCACGCTGACCGTCGGCGCGAAGCCGAGCAAGGTCAAGACGCCGGACCTCAAGGGCAAGAGCGTGGCCGAGGCCACGGCGGCGCTGACCGAAGCAGGTCTGAAGCTCGGTGCGACCAGCGAGGAAGAAACCGAAGACACCAACGAGGCCGGCAAGGTCATCTCGCAGAACCCGGCTTCGCAGGCCGAGGTCGACCAGGGTTCGAAGGTCGACATCACGGTCGGCAAGTCCAAGGAACTGAAGACGGTCCAGAACTACAAGGGCAAGACGCAGGCCGAGGCCGAAGCCGGCTTGAAGGCGGCCGGGTTCACCCCGCAGGTCACCAACGTGAGCTCCGAACAGCCCAAGGGCACGGTCATCGACCAGACCCCGAACGGCGGCAAGCTGGCCGTCGGCAGTGTGGTCAAGCTGTCCGTGTCGGACGGCAGCCAGGAGACCTTCGACATGCCGAACCTGCAGGGCATGACCGAGGAGCAGGCGACGCGTCAGCTGCAGCAGCTGGGGTGGAGCGGCAAACTGGATTCGCAGGCCGACAAGAACGGTGACCGGGACCTCGCGGGCAAGGTCAGCAAGACCAACCCGCAGGCCGGTGCGAAGATCGCGAAGAACGCGCCGATCACGCTGTTCATCGTCGAAGGCGATGAGACGCCGACGACGAGTTCCCGGACGGGCATCCCAGGTCTGCCGGGTAACGGATAGGCAGAGCTGAAAAAGGCCCCGCACGGTTTCGTGCGGGGCCTTTTTCATGCCCCGAGACCGGGGCACTACTTTTCGAGCATGGTCCGGCAGATCACTCAACACGAGCTGTGCGACGACATGCCGAACATCATGCGTGCCGTCGAAGAAGGGGACAGCTTCGTTCTCACTCGTAACGGCACGCCTGTCGCGGACATCGTTCCGCACAGCCGGATGCCGACCTTCGTTCCGTTAGGCGAGCTGATCGAACTGCTCGGCGATCTTCCACCCGAAGATCCTGAGCGGTTCTTCACGGCTGTCGGTCGCGCGGCGGCCCCTGATCCGCATCGCGGGCCGGGAGAACCGGAGCAGTGATCGCCCTGCCCCCACCGAGAACCGCACATCCAGCCATCGACCGGACATTCAATAGGGCGCCAAGCTGTCGAGAAGTCCTTGGTAAGCCTGCTGAATCCGTCCGGCGCCGGTGTGCACGACGACCGCCTTCGGTCGCGTGGCGATGAGCGCCATGAGCCTGTCGAACATCGCCGCGAGTTGTTCGGGTCCGCCCAGCATCTCGTGCGCTTCGACGTGTTCGGGCTCGGCCGCCGCGCGGGTGCGTTCGGCGAACCGCCGGAGCACGTTGTCCTTGGTGTCGAGCAGCACGATCTCGTGGAACTCCGCGTCCGTCTCCCCGGCGAGCGCTTCGAGTCTTTCGAGAAAGCCTGCGCGGCCGAGGAATTGCGGGACGATGACGTCGTGGCCCGCGAGCAGATGGGTCCGCGCGGCGTTCACGGCGAGGTCGCGGGCGAGCAGGCCCGCTCGCGCGGCGTTGTCCCGCCAAGCGCCGAGCAGGCCGCGGATCCGGTCGATGTCGAGGTTCAGCGTCAACGGGTGGTCTTCGGCGTACAGCCGGGCGAGTGTCGACTTCCCGCAGGCGGGCGGGCCGTTGAGTGCGATGAGACGCGGCATCAGGCGTTGCGGCGGAGCAGGTATCCGACGGCCGTCGCGCTCAGCAGCAGGGCGGCGACCGCCGCCACCACGGCAACCGTGAACGGACCGGCCAGCGGTAGTTGCGAGGTCAGGGCACGCAGCAGCGGGTTGGCCAGCGGCAGCCATTTCACCAGGAGCACGGCCGCGAGCGCGAAGACCGCCGCCAGGACGGACCAGCCGACGCGCGGCACCAGCAGCCGCGAACAGGGCAGGCCGATCGCGATGCCGAAGAGCGCGCACAACGCGTGCGCCGCGGCGCCGAGGGCGAGGCTGCCGATCGGGAAGCCGCCGGAGCGGAGGCCCGACCACGCCAGCGTCACGACGATCAGCACGGTGGCGCAGCCGAAGACGGCCAGCGTGGCGCCGGCGAGGACAGATCGCCAGCGTCGTGCGTGGCTGAAGGTGACGAGCCGCTGGACCGGATCTTCGACGTCGAGCATCGCGATGGTCAGCCAGCAGGAGACCACCAGGAGCGAACCCGCGCTGATCCCGTACTGCGGCAGCAGTGGTGACTTCGGATCCGTGTAGAGCACGGTGTTGACCGCGAGGTAGGCGAGGATCGCGGGGAGATAGCGCTGGGAATGGCCGAGCAGCGCGAGGTAGTAGCGGGTCATCGCGAGCACGGCGCCACCTCCCGGACCGAGAAGCCGCGGTTGAGCGCGCGAAGCAGGACTGCGTCCGTGTGCCCCGCTTCGACCGTCAGGACGACCTTCTCGCCCTCGGTCTCGGCCTGGCGGACGCCGGGTTCCGAAGACCAGTCGCCACCGGGTCCGTGAAGGACGATCCTCGTCGCGCTTTCGGCTTTCGTTTCGACGCGAGTCAGGAAGCCGTCGTCCATCCGGTAGACGTCGTCGGCGTGGGCGTGCACGACGGCCGCGCGGTGGTCGGTGAAGACCACGCTCGCGCCCCGCTCCTTGGTCTCGGCGACGATTTCGCCGAGCACCGCGTGGGCTTCGACGTCGAGACCGGACCAGGGCTCGTCGAGGATCAGCAGTTCCGGCTCGGCCAAGACGGCCTGGGCGAGGCCGACCTTCTGGGCGTTGCCCTTCGACAGGGTCCGCAACGGCGCGTCCGGCCCGCCGACCAGCGCCAGCCTGTCCAGCAAGGGGTCGATTGCCGACAAGTCGACAAGACCGTCGATGCGGGCCATATGCCGCAGGTACGCCCTGGCGCTCATCCGCTGCCCCGCCGGGAAACGGTCGGGCAGGTAACCGACGCGCGGGCCGCCCACGACGGCTCCCGAGGTCTGACGGGAAAGGGCCGCGAGGATCCTGAGCAGCGTCGACTTCCCCGAGCCGTTCGAACCGAGGACGCCGACGACGCGGCCCGCCGGGACGTCGAGGTCGACGTCGACGAGCACGGGTTCACCGCGGCCGTAGCGCTTCCCGACTCGTTCGAGCCGGATCAGCGAGGTCACGCAGCAGCGGCCTTCTGCAGCGCGCGAGTCGCCTGTTCGAGTTCGTTGACCGTGGCTTCGGGGACCGGGTGCCCGGCGGAAGCCATCCAGTTCGCCAGCATCCGATGCCCGCCCTGGGTGAGCACGGACTCGGGGTGGAACTGGACGCCTTCGAGCGGCAGTTCGCGGTGCCGCATGCCCATCACGACCCCGGACTCGGTGCGGCCTGTGATCTCGAACACGGCCCCGTCGATGGTTTCGGGCAAAACGGTCAGCGAGTGGTACCGCGTGGCGGTGAATTCCGCGGGGAGCCCGGCGAGGATCCCTTCGCCCGAATGGTGGACTTGACTGGTCTTGCCGTGCAGCAGTTCCGGGGCACGATCGACGGTGGCGCCGAAGACGACACCCAGGGCCTGGTGACCGAGGCAGACGCCCAGCATCGGGATCCGCTTCTCGGCGCATTCGCGGACGACGTCCATGCTCTGACCAGCACGTTCCGGGGTCCCGGGGCCGGGAGAGACGAGCACCGCGTCGAACTCGGCGAGCTTGTCGATCTCCACCACGTCGTTACGCCAGACGGTGCAGTCGGCGCCGAGCTGGGCCAGATACTGGACCAGGTTGTAGACAAAACTGTCGTAGTTGTCGACGACGAGCACGCGCATGGAGCCAGCTTAGCGGCTCTCACCAGGTGGACCGTACGCCAGATCACAATGATTGTTAGGGCTGCCTAACTTACCGTGGTAGGAGTGAGCCGTTCTCTTCGTGTAGCCATCGTGGGTGCCGGTCCGGCCGGCATCTACGCCGCCGACATCCTCGACAAGTCCGACGCTGACGTGACGATCGACCTGTTCGAGCGCATGCCGGCGCCGTTCGGGCTGATCCGATACGGCGTCGCACCCGACCACCCCCGGATCAAGGGCATCGTCACCGCCCTGCACAAGGTCCTCGACAAGCCGAACATCCGCCTGCTGGGCAACGTCGACTACGGAACCGACCTCAAACTCGACGACCTCCGCCAGTTCTACGACGCGGTGATCTTCTCGACCGGCGCCATGGCCGACCGCGCGCTGGACATCCCCGGGATCGACCTCGACGGCAGCTACGGCGCCGCGGACTTCGTTTCCTGGTACGACGGGCACCCGGACGTGCCACGCACCTGGCCGCTGAACGCGACGTCGGTCGCCGTCCTCGGCGTCGGGAACGTGGCGCTCGACGTGGCGCGGATCCTCGCGAAGACCGCGGACGAGCTGCTCAGCACCGACATCCCGGACAACGTCTACCAGGGCCTGAAGGCCAGCCCGGTCACCGACGTGCACGTGTTCGGCCGCCGTGGCCCGGCGCAGGCGAAGTTCACGCCGCTGGAGCTGCGCGAGCTGGACCACTCGCCGAACGTCGAGGTCATCGTCCACCCCGAGGACATCGAGTTCGACGAGGGCAGCATCGCCGCGCTGCGGGCGTCGAAGCAGATCGACATGGTCGTGAAGACGCTGCAGGAGTGGGCGATCCGCGATCAGGGTGACCGGCCGAAGCGGCTGCACCTGCACTTCCTGCACTCGCCCTGCGAGATCGTCGGCGAGGACGGCCGGGTCACCGGCCTCCGTACCGAACGCACCGAACTGACCGGCGACGGCAACGTGCGCGGCACCGGCGAGTTCCACGACTGGGACGTCCAGGCCGTCTACCGCGCGGTGGGTTACCTGTCGTCGCATCTGCCGGAGATCCCGTTCGACCACACCACCGGGACCGTGCCGAACCAGGCCGGCCGGGTGCTGGACATCGACGAGGACCAGGTGCCGGGCGTCTACGTGACCGGCTGGATCAAACGCGGCCCGGTCGGCCTCATCGGTCACACCAAGGGCGACGCGGCCGAGACGATCGCGAGCCTGCTGGCCGACGCCGACGCCTTGGCGGCCCCGGCCATCGAAGACCCCGACGCGATCCTCGGTTTCCTGACCGAACGCGGCGTTCCCTTCACCACTTGGGAAGGCTGGGGCAAGCTCGACGCCCACGAGAAGGCCCTCGGCGTCCCGCACGGCCGGGAACGCGTGAAGGTCGTGGAGCGCGACGAGATGACCCGCATCTCAAGGGACTGAAAACTGCGCGTGAAGGCCCCCCTTCCCTCGGCTGAGTCGAGGGAAGGGGGCCTTCACGCGCTTTGGTCAGGAGCGCCCAGGTAGGCCAAGACCGCGAGCACGCGGCGGTTCGTGTCGTCCGAAGCGACGATGCCGAGTTTCGCGAAGATGTTCGCGGTGTGCTTCCCCACCGCCCCTTCGCTGAAGTGCAGCCGTCCGGCGATGGCGGCGTTGGAACAGCCTTCGGCCATCAGGCCGAGCACCTCGCGTTCGCGTGGGGTCAACGCCACGAGTGGGTCGGATGCGTTGCCGGCCACCAGTTTCGCGATCACCTCGGGGTCCATCGCGGTCCCGCCGCCCGCCACTCGCCGCACCGCGTCGATGAACTGGTCCGCGTTGAAGACCCGGTCCTTCAACAGATAGCCGATCGCGCCGGCGCCGTCGGCCAGCAGTTCCCGGGCGTAGAGCTGCTCGACATGTTGTGACAGCACCAGAATCGGCAGTCCAGGGATGTCGCGCCGCACCGCCAGCGAGACCTGGAGGCCCTCGTCGGTGAGCGTCGGCGGCATCCGGACGTCGACGACCGAAACGTCCGGCCGGTGCGTGCGCAGCGCGTGCTCCAGTTCCGGCCCGGTCCCGACCGCCTCGACGACGTCGAAACCGTGAGCGGTCAGCAAATGCGTCAAGCCGTCTCGGAGGAGGTACTGGTCCTCGGCGACGACGCATCGGGGTCGAGCTGGCACGGGATCTCCACGGTCGCCTTCGTCGGCCCGCCGGGCGGGCTGGTCAGGGCAAAAGTACCGTCGAACGCGCCCAGCCTGCGTTCGATCCCACGGATCCCGCTTCCACGGGCCGCGTTCGCGCCGCCCTTGCCGTCGTCGGTCACCTCGATCCGCAGCAGACCGTCTTCGTAGCCCAGTTCGATCGACACTCGCCGCGCCTCGCCGTGTTTCGCTGCGTTGCCAAGCAACTCGCTGACCGCGAAGTACGCGCACGCCTCGGCGGGCTGCTCCAGCCGGGGCAGGACGCCGTTCACCGAAGCCCGCATCGGACTGTCCAGCGCCATTGCCCGCACCGCGTCACCGAGACCCCGCTCGGACAACACCGGCGGGTGAATCCCGCGCACCAGCAGCCGCAACTCGGTCAACGTCTCGGACGACGTCTGCCGGAGCTCGGCGGCCAGCCGTTTCGCCGCGGCCGGATCGCTGTCGATCAGCGCTTCGACCGCGCCCAGCTTCATCCCCAGCGCGACCAGCCGCGACTGGACCCCGTCGTGCAGGTCCCGCTCGATGCGCCGGAGCTCGGCGGCCTGCGCGACCGACGCGTCGGTCCGTGTCTGCTTCAGCCGTTCGACGCGCTGCGCCAGCCGCGAAGCCTCTGTCGGCCCCAGCAGCAGCTTCGCGAAGCGCGCTCCTTGACGGGCGAGCCACGGCGTCGCGATCAGCCCGGCGACGAAGGCCGCCACCGCGACGGGAGTCAGCGCGAGCGCTTGCCCGTGCGTGGTCGCCTCGGGCAATCCGACCATCGAGAACCAGTTCGTGGTCGACCACGAGGTGCCCGTCCACTGGCCGATCGGCCGCCAGGCCCACAGCGCCAGCACGCCCCAGAAGCCGAAGAACACCAGCGCCGCCGTCGGCACCACCATCAGCAGCAGCACCACGGAGTTGACCACCGCGGCCGCCAGGTCGCGCCAAGTCGCGCGGTCGGATATCGCCCAGCGGAAGCGCGCCAGCCGCGCCGGCCACCACGGCGTGTCGTACAGCTGCCGTCCGTGCTGGTACATCCCGTCCGCCCGCGGGACGGGGAACGGCGGCTCCGGCAGGTACGGGCGGTCGATCCGCACGCCGGTCCAGTTTTTGGCCTCGCGGCGCAGGGTGTCGGTCACCGTACGACCGGCGACGACCATCGTCGGGAACAGCGGCGACGGCCAGATCAGGGCGAACAGCGTCGGGAACGCCATCCCGAGCTGTGCGGCCGAAAGCGCGAACAGGCCCAGCTGGAACCCCAGCGCCTTCAACCTGCTCTTGACCCAGCCGTCCCGGTCGCGGGCCGGGCGGGGCCCGAGCCACCAGCGCGTCCACTTCCCGTACAGCCGGAGCGCACGCGGCCCGGCCACCAGGACCGCGGGCACGAGCAGCAGGCCCGCGAGCGGATTCCACAGCTGCCAGCCGAGATCGCGGCCGGTCGCCGGATCGTCGGAAATCCACTCGAACCGTTTGGTCCACCGGATGAACCAGGACCGCTTGAACAGGCTGTTCCCTTCGCGGTACCAGCCGTCGCGCTCGCGTTCCGGCTCCGGCGGCGCCGGCCGATAGGGCGGCTCGACCTCGATCCCGCACCAGCGCCCGGACAGTCGCCGGGTGAGAGCGGCGCGCGGACGCGTCCCTTCGAGCGCCAGCGTGTAGGCGAAGACCAGGCCGACACAGAGCAGGCAGAAACCCACCAGTTCGAGCAGCAGGTCCAGCCAGCTCACCAGCGCCAAGGCCGCGAGCACGAAGCCACGGCGCACTGAAGTGAGGTGGGTGCGGATCATGCGACGAAGTCTTCCCCACCACCCCGGCAGGCACAGTGACCGCAGGCCCCCGATCAGGGTGGGTCCAGCACCACCCCGGTTGTGGGTTCAGCACCATTCTGGCCAAGTCCCTTGCGCCATAACGTTTTTCGCATGCCACTCATCGAAGTCACCAACCTCCGCAAGACGTACGGGGAGCGCGTCGCGGTCGACGACGTTTCGTTCCACGTGGAACAGGGCGAGATCTTCGGGATCCTCGGGACCAACGGCGCGGGCAAGACCACCACCGTCGAATGTCTCCAGGGACTGCGCTCGCCGGACTCCGGCACCATGTCGGTCCTCGGCCTCGACCCCGGCAAGGACCGCGGCGCCCTCAGGCAGCGCGTCGGCTCGCAGCTTCAAGAGAGCAGCCTTCCGGACAAGATCAAGGTCCATGAGGCGCTCGACCTCTACGCGTCCTTCTACGCGAACCCCGCCGACACCGGCGACCTGCTCGCGAAACTCGGTCTCACCGAGCAGCGGAACCAGTACTTCGGCAAGCTTTCCGGCGGGCAGAAGCAGCGCGTTTCGATCGCGCTCGCGCTGGTCGGCCGCCCCGAGGTCGCCGTCCTCGACGAGCTGACCACCGGTCTGGACCCGCATGCCCGCCGCGACACCTGGAAGCTCGTCGAGACCGTACGCGACACCGGCGTCACCGTCCTTCTCGTCACGCACTTCATGGACGAGGCCGAGCGCCTTTGCGACCGCCTCGCGATCTTCGACGCCGGGCGCGTGGTCTCCACCGGCACCCCCGGCGAACTCCGTGACCGCGCCGGTAAATCCACTTTGGACGAAGCCTTCGTGACCCTGACCGGCCGCGACTGATCGAGGAGACGAAAAATGAACACCCTCGCCAAGATCACTCTCACCGAAACGAAACTCGCCCTCCGCACGCCGGGCTTCGTCATCGGCGGGCTCGTCCTGCCGACGGCCATCACGGCCGTGCTCGGGGTGATCCCCGGCATTCGCGCGGAGAGCGGAACAACGTCGGGCATGCGCTTCCTCGACGCCTGGGTGCCGTCGATGATCGTGCTCACCATGGCCATGATGGGTCTGCAGGCGATCCCCGGCATCATCGCGTCGTACCGCGAACAGGGCATCCTCCGCCGCTACGCCACCACGCCGGTACACCCGGTCCAGCTGCTGGTGGCGCAGCTGATCATCAACGTCACCGTTACGATCGGCGGGGTCGGCATCCTCCTGGTGACGGCCGGCGTCGTCTTCGACGTTCCCAGCCCACGTCACCCGCTCGGCTTCCTGCTGACGTTCGTCCTCGGCACGATCGCGATCTTCGGCCTCGGCCTGATCGCCGCGGCGGTCGCCAAGACCAGCCGCGCCGCGGGAGGGATCGCGTTGATCGCCTACATCCCGGTCATGTTCCTCGGGGGCGTCTGGCTGCCGCGTCCGTTGCTTCCGGAGGCGATCCGGGACATCGGCGCGTACATCCCGCCGGGCGTCAAAGCCCTCGAAGACGCCTGGACCGGAACGGGCGCGCAGCCGCTGCAGCTCGCCGTTCTGGCGGCTTTCGCGGTGGGCAGTTGTGTCGTGGCGGCGAAGCTCTTTCGCTGGGAGTGACGACGGCTTCCGCCAAAGTGGTGATGATGATCGTTTTCTCTTGTGGCTTGGCCCGCGGGTGAGTAGTCAGGAAGACGGCCCACGTTCACTGTGTCTCTCTCGGAGGTCCGATGTCTCTGGATGTATCGCCCGCGCTGCTGGAGAAGGCCGAGCGCGGGGAGGTCTCCGACGCCGAATTCGTCACCTGTGTCCGGGAATCCCTGCCGTACGCCTGGACCGTGATCACCGGTGTCATCGCGGAGGCCGATGGCGCGGCCGACGGGTTCGCCGACAACGAGACGCCGCCGCCGAGCGAGGCCGAACGCGGGCAGCTGCTGCGGGCGCTGGCCTCGGACTCCATCCGCGGCGGACTGGAACGGCACTTCGGTGTCAAGCTGGCGTTCCAGAACTGCCACCGGGTCGCCGCGTTCAAACCGTCCCAAGTGGACAGTGACCGCTACCGCGCGTTCGTCTCGGTCCGCGGGCAGCTGCTGAACCAGAGCCCGGAACTGCGTGACTGCTGAGATCTAGCGCAGCGCGGGCAGCACTTCGGCGCCGATCCGCGCGATGTTCTCGAGTGTTCCCTCCGGCGTACCGGACGCTTCCACCATCATGATCACGTGGGAGACCCCGGTACGCCGGATGCTCGTTCCCAGCCGGTCGACGCAGTACCCCACGCCGCCGATCGGGTGCATCTCGCACAGCTTGTCGGTGTAGGACACCGGATCCTTGTCCAGCCCGCGTTTGCCGTCGAGGTACACGTGTCCGGCGAATCCCTCCTTCAGGGAACCCGGCAACGCGGACCGCACGACGTCCAGCGCGTCGTCCCCGACCTGGCACATCACCGTCGAAATGTGCTCGGCGGGGGAATCCCCGTACGCGGCAAGGGTTTCGATCTTGAGGTCGTCGTCGGCGTGCAGGCCGAGCAACATCGGCAGCCCGCGATCGGCGGCGAGCCGGACCGCTCGCGAGCCGGCGTCCCCGCAGGCCACGACCAGGCGCGGAGCACGCTCGGGCCGCGGCACCATCGGCACCTCACGGAACCTGAAGTGGTCGCCGCCTGCCGAGACGGTCTCCGACGTCATCGCCGCGAGCAACAGGTCGAGACTCTCTTCGAACCCCGTTTCGTAGCGGGACGCGCCGGTGCCGAAGACCTCGAGGTCCTGCCACGGCCCGCCCCTGCCGACGCCGATCCGCAGCCGTCCGCCGGAAACCGCGTCGAGCAGCGACCACTGTTCGGCGAGCGCCACCGGATGCGCGATCGACAGCACGCTCACCGCGGTGCCGACCGCGATCCGCTCGGTGCGGCCGAGGACGTGCGCGGCGAGGGTGATGGCGGACGGGCAGACGCCGTACGGCATGAAGTGGTGCTCGGCGAACCACACGTCGTCGAACCCGGCCCGCTCGGCGGCGATGGCGGCGTCGACCGACCGGCGCAGGACATCGGCGTCCTCCTGCCCGGGAAACCGCCCGGAGACGAGGAAGACGCCGAACCGCGCGGCTACTGGACGCTCACTTCGTTGAACCACAGCCTCGGTTCCAGCCAGGGGAAGACGACGAACATCAGCAGCGCCACGACCCCGAGAGCCAGTACGACCGCCGTCGCGAGCTTCACCGCGAAGGGGCCCGGCAGCTTGCGCCAGATCCAGCCGTACATCAGCGCGCCTCCGAGATCTTGGGCAGGAGTTCGGCGTAGGAGCCGACCTGGTTCTTCGGCACCTGCTGGGCCAGCACCGCGTGGATGATGAGCCGTTCCTTCGCCGAGAACTTCGGGTGACAGGTCGTCAGCGTGAGCAGCGAGACCTGCTCGGCCTTCGGCAGGATCTCCGGGTCCTTGTACGGCACCGGGTTCACCGTTTCGCCCTTGCTCGGGAACACGATGCGGCGGCCGTTGGTCTCGCCGTAGGCGCCGCCGTCGACGGCGTTCGGGTCACGCAGCGTCCCGACGTTCTTGCACTTCGGGTCGGCGCCCTTGCCCGCGGCCCAGCCCTCGACCTCGTCCTTGTAGGGCAGCACCTTGTAGATGTAGAAGTCGGTCTGCGTCTCGATGATGATCTGGTCGCACGAGCTGAGGTTGTCCAGGTCGTTGAACGGCGCGCCCTTGCCGACCCGGTGGCCGGCGATGGCGAAGTTGCCCGGCTCGCCAGGTAGCGCCGTGCCCTTGTAGTGGCCGGGGCCGACTTCTAGCGCGGCCTCGGTGGTGCCTTCCTGGATGGTGAAGTTGAAGTCGGCGCCGAACACCGGGATGTGGATTCTGGCGAACGCCTTCCCGTCGACGAGGTCGGGGTGCAGCTGCCGGTCCTTCGACCAGTCGCCGTCCAGCTCCGAACTCGCCTCGGACTGCTTGCCCGCGGAGAACAGGTCGGTCACGTAGACCTCGTAGACCATGAACAGCAGCACCACGAGACCGGCGGTGATGAGCAGTTCGCCCACGGACCGGATGGCGACGCCGCCCTTGCCCAGCTCGCGCGGCGGACGTTCCTCGGTCGCGGTGCCACCGCCGACCGGCTCGAACATGACGGTCTCTTCGGTCGATCCCGGCGGCGGCGCGGGGCGACGACGCGGTGGCGGCCCGTCCATCCGGCGGCGCGGCGGCGGACCTTCCGGCGGCCTCCGGCGCGGCGTGGGCGCCTCTCCAGGGGCGCGTCCCTCGTCCGGCCTACGCCGAGGGGCCTGGCCGCCTCCACCGGGGGGTCGTGGGGAGTACCGCCGTCGGTCCCCGCCCGGCTCTTCCCGCTCAGCCACGCAAGCTCCTCAGTCTCGAACCAAGCCGCAGTGTCGAACCAGCACATGTCGAACCAGCACAGTGTCGAACCGTGTGTGACACCATTGTCACAGTGCGGGAAATCGACCGGTCCCGGACGGTGCCCAGCGGCGCTCGTTTACGTTAACGTGTGCACGTGGCGCTGGTTGCGCACCCGAAAGCGGGTCATCGCCACCAGGGAAGCCGAACAGTACGCGAGGAACACGATGCCGAAGTCCAAGGTCCGTAAGAAGACGGCGTACACCCCGCCGACCGACCGCCGCACGCCGGTGAAGGTCAAGGCCGCGGGCCCGTCGAACCTGTTCTACAAGATCGTGATGTTCGGTCTCATGCTGGTCGGCCTGATGTGGCTGGTCGTCAACTACATCGCGGGCGACAAGATCCCCTTCATGGCAGATCTGGGCAACACGAACTTCGCCATCGGCTTCGTGCTGATGATCGCCGGGTTGCTCATGACGATGCGGTGGCGGTGAGCATTACCCCGGATGGCGGCTTGACGCCTAATTACACCGGTGTGACTCATCCCCAGTGTGGATAACCCCTGTGGATAACTACCCCACCTCGTGGGCGCCGCAGCGGAATGTTGTGGTAGTGGCCTGGGTGATCACCCTGTCGCTGCTGGCAGGAGCGCTGTGGCTGGCCATCGACGGCGACGTCGGCGGCACCGTGCTGACAGGGCTGGCCATGCTCTCCACTGGCGCGCTCGCACTCCACGGCACCCTGATCCGTCCCCGGCTGGCGGCCGGTCCCGGCGGAATCCTGGCCAGGACCGCCGGCGGCACGCACCGCTACTCTTGGACCGAAGCCCGGCTCCGGCTGCGCACGACGCGACGACTCGGCCGGGACAGCCTGACCCTCGAGGTCGAATCCGGCGAACACCTGCTGGTGTTCGGCCGGATCGACCTCGGCGAGGACCCCAGGGACGTCCTGGACGTCCTCACCGCCCTCAAGGGTCAGGCGTTGTCGTAGTAGTGGACGTCGCCGTTCGGGCCGGGTGACCAGCCCGGAACGGCCGGTCCCGCCGCGGGCGGCGCGTACTCCCCGAAGATCTCGTACGGCGAGGCCGGCGAGCAGATCGGGTTGATCTTGACGACGCACGTCCGCAGCGAACCGCTGAACTCGCCTTGACGTGCCGCGGCCGCTGGGCTTCCACCACTCGGTGGAAGCGCGCCTGCTACCGGTAGCAGAGGTACGCGGTCTGGCCCTGGAACGAGGTGAGCTGGCAGTACGCGGCGGACACCGTCTGCGCGTCCTTCCAGACGATGAGCCCGACCATCGCCACCACGACGATCGCCATGCCGCCGATCTGCCAGCGCAGCCTGTTCTTCTCCGGGGCGTACAGCAGGGCGAACGTCGCCAGCAGGCCGGCGGCGAAACCACCCGCGTGGGCGAGGACCGAGATACCCGGCACCTGGAAGGTGATGAAGATGTTCAGCCCGAGGATGACCAGGAGCCAGGTCGGGTTGAGCCTGAGTTTGATGACGATGACCGTGTACGCGCCGATGAGCCCGAAGATCGCGCCGGAGGCACCGACCACCGGGACGGCGTCGAGGTCCGTGAAGACCAGGTTCGCGGCCGAGCCGCCGAGCATCGACACGAAGTAGAGCGCGGTGAACGGCACGCGCCCGAGCGCGGTCTCCAGCGGGCGGCCCACGAACCACAACGAGAAGGCATTGCTCGCGATGTGCAGCAGGCCGTACTGCAGGAAGCCCGAGGTGAAGACGCGCCACCACTCGTTGTTCGCGAGCGTCGGCGGGTTCGCCAGCTCACCGAGCTGGAAGAGCGCGGAGAAGTTGTTGTCCGAGATGCTGCCGGACTGGGCGACGGTGATGAAGAAGATGATGACGTTGAGCGCCAGGAGCACCGGCGTGACGACAGCCGTGCGGACCGGCTGGGCGCCGGCGAGGGTGGTCGCGCCGTAGCCCGCGTCGCGGTACTGCTTCTGCTGGACGCGGTCCTGCTGGCGGCCTGCCTGGATGCAGTCGGTGCAGTGGAAGCCGACGGCGGCTTCGCGCAGGCAATCCGGGCAGGCCGGACGCTCGCAGCGTGAACAGCTCAGCCCGGTCGGCCGGTTCGGATGCCACCAGCAGCCGGGCATGGCGGCCTGCTGGTACTGGGGATTCGGTGGTTGGCTCACGATGCCACCAACCTACCGAAATCCCCCGTATCAGGCCGTGTGATCAGTGTGGTCAGCCTTCGCGGCTGATGCTGACCTTCTCGATGACGATGTCGTTCAGCGGCTTGTCGGCGGGACCGGTCGCCGTGCGGCCGATCGCGTCGACGACGTCGCGGGAAGCCTGGTCCGCGACCTCGCCGAAGATGGTGTGCTTGAAGTTCAGGTGCGTCGTCGGCGCGACGGTGATGAAGAACTGCGAACCGTTGGTGCCGGGTCCGGCGTTGGCCATGGCCAGCAGGTACGGCTTGGAGAACTGGAGCTCCGGGTGGAACTCGTCGCCGAACTTGTAGCCGGGGCCGCCGCGGCCGGTGCCGGTCGGGTCGCCGCCCTGGAGCATGAAGCCGTCGATGACGCGGTGGAAGATCGACCCGTCGTAGAACGGGCCCGAGTTCGCGCCCTGCGCGTTGGGCTGGGTGTACTCCTTGCTGCCCTCGGCGAGCCCGACGAAGTTCGCGACCGTTTTCGGCGCGTGGTCGGGGAACAGGTTCAGGTTGA
Source organism: Amycolatopsis sp. WAC 01375 (assembly GCF_003947325.1). NCBI lineage: Bacteria > Bacillati > Actinomycetota > Actinomycetes > Pseudonocardiales > Pseudonocardiaceae > Amycolatopsis > Amycolatopsis sp. WAC 01375. The sequence goes on along the minus strand of NZ_QHHW01000014.1, from coordinate 100,197 downwards.
TGTCACCCTGGTTGGTGTGCAGAGTGGCCTTCAGCGCGCCACCAATGAGGGATCCCTTGCTTTCAGTCACGAGCTTCATCGTGCCATCTGCGGCAAGATCTGGGGAAAAGGGGCACGATAGGTTACAAGCAACGAAGCAGAATCAAAACGATTGATGAGGTGAAGGCCATGACCCGGGCCGCAGATTCGGTGAGCGAGTCGGCGAAGGCCGGCGCGCTCGGCCTGCGCAAACGTGCCGTCGAGGCGGGTAAGGAAGCCACCGCCCACGCCGTAGAGGTAGCCGAGCAGAAGCTCTCCGAGAGCGCCGGTGAGATCGCTAAGACCAGCCGTCGCGCGCGCAAGAAGCTCGCGAAGAAGACGGAACTGACCCGCAAGGAGCTCAAGCGGAGCTCGAAGGCGGCTCGCAAGGAGGCGCTGGCCAGGATTTCCGAGATGCGGAAGCCGGGCCGCAAGGCACGCAAGGCCGCCATCCAGGCCGCGAAGTCCGCCGGTGAGTCCAAGCGCCGGGGGAAGAAGGACTTCAAGGCGGCGAAGAAGGACTTCAGGGCCGCGCTCGTCGAGGCGAAGTCCGCCGCCAAGGGGACGCGCAAGCGTCGCCGCTGGCCGTGGGTGATCGGTATCGCGGTCGTCGGTGCCGGTGCCGCCTACGCCCTGCGTTCCAAGCAGGAGCCGCCGGTCGCGCCCGCGCCGCCGAAGGCTCCGCCTGCTCCTCCCGCTCCGCCCGCGAAGCCGGCCGCTCCGGCCGCGGCTGCTCCGAAGCCTCCGGCCCCCGCGAAGCCCGCCGCTTCCGGTCCGGCTCCGGTGAAGCCCGCGGCTCCGAAGCCCGGCACCCCTAAGAACGGGCACCAGGCTCCGAGCACCAGCTCCGCCGACAAGAAGAACTGACGCCTCACACTCGTCTTTCTGCTTGTCACGAAAGGGCCGTCCAGCGACCCCCAAGGTCACTGGACGGCCCTCTCACGTCCCGGTGCCGAAGATCAACGCACCCAACAACAGCACCGGCGGACCTGTCTCGCCGAAAGCGCGCCAGCGCGACGGCGAGACTTCACCAGTCGCGCGCCCTCTTTCGGGCCGAAGGCCCACGTAAACGCGATGAAGGGGCGCCTCCCCGCCCACGTGAGTGGGAAGCGGGTCGACGCCCCTTCGGCGCTTTTACGTCAGCGCGCGATCAAATCAACACAGCGCGATTAAACAGCAGCAGCGTGCTTGTCGATCAGCTGGCCGAGGCGGGGAAGGGCCTCCTCGACGTTCTTCTTGCCGTTCGGGCGCAGCTTGCCGTAGACCTTCTTGATGCTGTCGCGGCTGCTCTTGTCGGCGCGCGCGTCGGTGACCGACAGGAGCGCGTCCGAGGCCTCGTCGCCACGGGTGACCAGGTAGGCGCCGAAGTCGTTGCCACCCTTGGCCTTGTAGTCGCCGTAGAACGGCTCGAGGGCACCGGTGAAGTCGTCGAGCAGGGCATCGACGGCCGAGGGGATGATGCCCGGCTTGATCTTCTTGACGGCCGCGAAACCGGTCTTCACGACGGCACCGGAAACGCCGCCCTTGTCCGAAACCTCAGCGTCGACGAGACCTTCGAAGTCGCTCACGACCGCCGGGCGACGGCTGGAGTCGAGCAAGATTTCCTTGAGGGTGTCAGCCACGAAACCTGTCCTTTTGTCTTATGGGGAGAAATGATCTTTTGTGCCGCCGAGCCACACCGCAAGGCGGCCTCCGCCGGATCCGGCGTTGCGCTGGTCCCGCGAACCGTCGCGCGTGCGGCACAGGGTAGTACAAGATCAACTTCACTCTGACGTGTGGATACCACTACCTAGAGCTGCAGCTCACCGATAGCCTCCTTCGCCACCGTACGTGCCTTGATGCTCTGCTTCTGGTTGGTGGTCACGACTACCGCGTTCCCGGCCTTCGAAACGGCGTAAACGGCGCCTTCTCCGGTCGGTTGGTAGCCGCCCTTCCAGCCCGCCGGTTCGTCGGCGGGGTTGGAGGTGTCGATGGGTGCCGCCTGGTCCACGAGTGCCTTGGCCACCGCGGGTTCTCCGACGTACACGCGCACCGTGAGCTGCAGTTTCCCGCTGAGCGCGTAGAAGAAACAGGTCGGATGCGGCTGATCCGCCGAGGTTTTGACCTTGGAGACCTTCTGCCCGTTGGCCTCCGAGACGAACTCGGTGCCCAGGTACGGGCAGGGACCTTTGCCGGTGGGTTCCGGGGCGGGCGGGATGCTGGGCGCCGCGGTGGTCGACGGCGCCGGCGAGCTCGCCGCGGACGGCGGCTGTTCCGTCGGCCCGCAGGCCGCCAGGAGCGGCACGGCGAGCGGCAAGATCAGAAGACGTCGCATAGTGGCGTCCAGTGAAGCAGATCGGATCGCCGCGCCGGTGCGACCATCCGCCCTGTTCGTGCGACGATGGCGCAGCGTGAGGAATCTTCGGGAGGCATCGGTGCTCACCAAGGAGCAGTATCTGGGTGCGGTGGCAGAGCGTATCCAGCGCAGCGGGGGCAGGCTGAACACCGTCCAGATCGGTCCGAGCACTGCCGTAGTCGGCCTGTTCACCGAATCCGTGATGATGTCGACGATGAACTACTGCGTGGTCGCCGCGGCGATCCCGGAGGTGACCGCGCCCGCGTTGTACGACTTCACCGGGCTGGCGACGCAGCACGCGCGTGCGAACGTGATGGGCACGGTCGGCTGGACGGCCGCTTCGGTGGTGATCGCCGGTCTGATCGGTGACCGCGTGTATCCGGACGCCGCGCAGGCCGCGTCGGCGAAGTCCGGGAACCAGTTCGGCGGCGAGACGCGCATGGTGGCCGTCGATGTTTCGGCGGCGCAGATGTACGCGTTCGTCGGCGGGAAGCTGTGGGGTGCGGCGGTACAGGGTTCGGTGAACGCGAAGCTGACTTTCTGTTTCCCGCAGCCCGGCGAGGTTTATCAGCAGGTGCAGTGGGCGCAGTCGCAGGGCCAGCAGCCGCCGATGCCGCCGGGTCCGCCGATGCCGCCGCCCGGTCAGCAGCCGCCGCCCGGCTGGCAGCCCCAGCAGCCTCCGCCGCCGCAGTACCCGGTCGGGCCGCCGCCAGCGCAGGGTCCGCCGCCGGGTCAGCATCCGCCGCACTATCCGCCGCCCGCGCCCGGTTATCCGCCGCAGCGTCCGCCGGGGTACTGATGAACCGCACGCTGCGCGGCTGGCCGTCGTTCCCCGAAGAACTGCCGGAGTTCGACATCGAGGCCACACCGTCGACCCCGCGCGAGCTTTTCCTGGCGTGGCTCAACGAAGCGGGAGAGCACGTCCTCGCGCCCCACGCCGTCACTCTGTCCACAGTGGACGCCGATGGCGTGCCGGACGCGCGGGTCGTGATCCTCAAGGACGTCGACGGGGACACCTGGGCGGTCGCGACGAGTTCCGAAAGCCCGAAAGGTGTTCAGCTGGCGAAGAATCCGTTCGCCGCGCTGACCTTCTTCTGGCCGGGGCGAGGCCGTCAGGTCCGCCTGCGCGGCCCGGTCTCGCTCGCCGATCCCGAGGTGTCCGCGGCCGATTTCACCGCCCGGCCGCCGGCGTCCCGGGTGGAGGCGTTCATCGGCAGGCAGTCACAGGTGCTCGAAGATCCGGCCGATCTCGACCGCGCGGCCGCGGAAGCGGAGCGGTGGGTCGAGGAGAATCCCGGCGTGGCACCGGAAACCTGGACCCGGTATCTGGTGACGCCGTCCGAAGTGGAGTTCTGGCAGGCAAGCCACGACCGGCGGCACCGGCGGCTCCGCTACCGCCGCGAGAACGGGACCTGGCACAAAGACCGCCTCTGGCCGTAAACGGTAACTGGGAACGACGATCGTCGGGTTGTCGTGGATGATTCACTTCGGCGACGGTGAACGCCACCTTGTCCCCAGATCGTTCGGAGGCGAAATGTCCACACGCCGTCGCATCGGGGGCGCCTTGGCCGCCACAGGGCTCGCCCTGCTGGCCGTCACGACGCCCGTCGCGAGCGCCCAGACCGGCGACCCGGCGAGAGGGCTGTACTCGGTGGAGGGCGCGTCCACCCCCGACAAACGCACCGAGGTCGCCCGCACCGGTGTCGACGTCGCGGGCTCGCGCGGCGGCGCGCTGACCGTCGTCGCCACGCCCGATCAGGCCGCGAGCCTGCGCGCGAACGGCTTCGGCCTGAAGCCGCTCGGCGACTTCGACAGCATGCTCAAGCAGCGGAGCGGCCGGGCGGGCACCGCGGCCGTCGCGGGCGACTTCCCGCCGGGCGACGAGGCGTACCACACCTACGCCGAAACGACCGCGGAGCTGCAGAAGGCCGCGAAGGACCACGGAGACATCGCGACGCTGTCCAGCGTCGGCAAGTCCTACGAGGGCCGCGAGCTGAACCTCCTGAAGATCAGCGACAACGCGGGCACGGACGAGAACGAGCCCGAAGTGCTGTTCACCTGCAACCAGCACGCGCGCGAACACCTCACCACCGAGATGTGCCTGCGGATCGTGCAGCGGTTCACCAGCGGCTACGCGTCCGACCCCGCCATCAAGAAGATGGTCGACGAGCACGAGATCTACGTGATCCCGAACGTCAACCCGGACGGCTCCGAATACGACATCACCGGCGGCGAGTACCAGGGCTGGCGCAAGACGCGCAAACCCGCGCCGGGCAGCAGCGCGGTCGGCACCGACCCGAACCGCAACTGGGACTACAAGTGGAACTGCTGCGGCGGGTCGAGCAACAGCCCGTCCGCCGAGGACTACCACGGTCCGTCGGCGTTCTCCGAGCCGGAGACCAAGGCCGTCGCGGAGTTCATGAACTCCCGCGTGGTCGGTGGCGCGCAGCAGATCAAGACGCACATCGACTTCCACACCTTCTCGGAACTGGTGCTCTGGCCGTACGGCTACACCAAGGCCGACACCGACACGGGCCTGAGCGAGGAAGAAGCGAAGCGCTTCGCCGACGTCGGCAAGAAGATGGCCGCCACCAACGGTTACACGCCGGAGCAGTCCAGCGATCTGTACGTCACCGACGGCGACGTCAACGACTGGGCGTGGGGCAAGCACAAGATCCTCAGCTACACCTTCGAGATGTACCCGAAGGACGGCGGGATCGACGGCTTCTACCCGCCCGCTTCGGTGATCCCGGAGCAGACGGCCCGCAACGACAAGGCCGTCGACATCCTGATCGCCGAGGCGGGAGCCTGACCCCGCTCAGTTCCTGAGATCGGCCACTCGCGACGCCCGGCTCTTCGGCGAATCCAAGCTGAAGCTCCGGGCGTCGCCCAGTCGGTCACGGACGAACTCTTCGGTCTCCGCGACCGTCTGGCGCAGCGCGGCGTCCTCGTCGCCGAAGAACCGGTGGACGATCTTGTTCGTCTCGGTGTCGAACTCCCACAAACCGGCGATACGACCCCGGTCGACGATGACGTGACTGGGCGGATCCGCCTGTCCGCCCAGCGTCTCCCCCGCACGACCACCGGGCACCGGCCGTCCGGCGTCGGCGTCGTCGAGCAGCCGCGACATCTCACGGTGCAGCAGATGGATGCCGTCGATGCCGGCGAGCAGCGCGTACGACGGCTCGGACGGCACGGTGAACGCGGCGAACTCGTCGGCGATTTCCTTGGGCATCAAGAGCTCGGTGCCGTCGAGCGACACGAGTTCCAGCTGTTCCGCGATCTTCTTCGCACTGGCCGCGGTAAAGCCGGAGAACCAGCGGAAATGCTTGAGTGACGCCGGGGCCGCCCACGAGAAGTACCGCCTTGCCAGTTCGGTCCGCGCGGTGTCCATATCGGACAGCCCGCCGCGCGGCGACGGCGTCCAGCGGACATAACCGTAGCGCTGCTGGTCCAGCCGTCCGTTGACCGGCACCCGGCGGATGTCGCCGCGGGCCTGGAGCAGGCCGAGCGCGAGCGGCAAGGTCGTGGTGGTGCCGCGTTTACGGCCGGCTTCCCCGAGGTTGCGCACCGCCGATCCGGCGGCTTCCTTGATCGCGGCCGGGTCGAGCGGTTCGGCGGACGCGTCGAGCAGGTCGGCGACGGTGACGCACAACTGCTCGATCTCGGCCTGCGTGACGCCGAGGTACTTCTCCGCGGCCGCGAGCTCACCGGCGGGCGCCCCGGCGCCGACGGTCAGCCCGAGTTCGAAATCCGCCGACGGCAGGACGTAGGCGCAGCCCCGCGCCGACGGCAGTTCGTGGATGGCGAGCCGGGCGACGTCCGCGTCGACCGTCTCGCGATCGAGACGGGCCCTGGCGAACAGCCCGAGATAGGGCGCCGAACCACCGACCGAGCGCATCCAGCCGGTCCGCTCCAGCACCTCGGCCGACGGCGCCCCGCGCAGCGAGCCGTCGAGACCTTGTCGATGTGCCCACCACGCGCGCAGCTTGTCGGTCGCCATGACTCCACGGTATGGGTATCAGGCGGCAGCCCGCAGCCTGGCACGATGACCGGATGCTGGTCGAACTGGCCATCGGCGACGCGTACGGAGGCTCCTTCGAGCACGCGTACCCGAGCTTCGTCGCCGAGCACAACACGCTGGCCGGTTACGTGCCGCATCCCGGCCAACTCGGGGTCCCCGCAGGCCGCTACACCGACGACACGCAGATGACGATCGCGATCGCCGAAGTGCTCGTGTCGGGACGGCGATGGACGCCGCTGCTGCTCGCCGAGCACTTCGTGCGGGTGTATCACCGCGATCCGCACGACGGCTACGCGCCGCGTTTCCATCAGCTGCTCAGCGAGGTCCGGGACGGCGAAGAGCTGCTACGACGGCTCCACCCGCAAAGCGACAAGAGCGGGGCGGCCATGCGCGCCGGGCCGATCGGGCTCCTGCCGACCGTCGACGACGTCCTCTACCACGCGAAACTGCAGGCCAGGATCACGCACGACACCCCGGCCGGGATCGCCGCGGCGCAGGCCGCCGCGCTGGCGGTGCACTACTGCCACCATCGGGTGGGTCCGCTTTCCGAGGTCGCGAGGTGGATCGAGAGCGTCCTGCCCGCCGACGTCGGCCATGGCGGCTGGGCGCGACCGTGGTCGGGCAAGGTCGGGCCGCGGGGCTGGATGAGCGTCCGTGCCGCGCTGACCGTGCTCGCGACCGGCCGGAGCCTGAGCGAAATGCTCCAGCGCTCGGTCGCGTTCACCGGCGACGTCGACACCGTCGCGACGATCGCGCTGGCCGCCGCGTCGCGTTCGCCCGAGGTGGCGCGGGATCTGCCGCCGGTGCTGTGGCGCGATCTGGAGAACGGCGAGTACGGCCGCGACTACCTGGCGAGGCTCGACGAACGGTTGCTGCACATCTGACGTAGGCGGGATCCACGGAACGCGGACGTGCCCCTGGCCCGATTTCGGCAGACTGGGCCGGTGAAGTGGCTGTTCAGAAGCGGAATCGTCGTCGCTTGGCTCGCGGTGAGCGCGTTGCTCGTCGTCGGCACCGCGAACCTCGAGCCGGATCACGGAGAACGCCCGGTCGACACGTTCGGGTTCGCCGTCGTCGCGCTCGCTTGTCTCGCACTCGTCGTCGCTTGGCGGCTGCCGGTGGCGGCGGCGGGCACGGAAGCGTTTGCGCTCCTGCTCTACCTGGGGTTCGGCTATCCCGACGGTCCGGTGTTGTTCGTGGGTCTCGTGCCGTTGTTCGCGCTCGGAACCCTTCGCCCGCGACGGCTCGCGTACGCCTTCGCGGGCGGTATGGCGGCGGTTGTCGTCGGCGCGAATGTGGCCACCGGCGGGGCGGGCGTCCTCGATCTGGTCTTCGTCGGCTGGGCAGGCGTAGCGGTCTTCGCGGCCGACGCGCTTCGAGGACGTCGTGAGCGGACCGCGGCCGCCGAGCGGGCGGAACGCGATCGCGTCCTCGGCGAGCGGCTGGACATCGCGCGGGATCTGCACGACAGTGTCGGCCACGCGATGGCGGTCATCAACGTCCAGTCGGGCATGGCCGCGCACGTGCTCGACGATCACCCGGAAGTGGCGAAGGAAGCGCTCGAAGTCGTCCGCGCGGTCAGCGGCACGATCCTGGACGAACTGAACGCGATGGTGCGGCTGCTGCGTGACGACTCCACCCCGCTCCGGCCGGCACCGGGGGTAGCGGACATACCCGCGTTGGTCGCGTCGACGAACCAGGCGGGCCTGGCGGTCACGCTGGACCTCGACGCTCCCGGCATCGGGCAGCCGGTCGGCGGCGCGGTGTACCGGATCGTCCAGGAATCGCTCACGAACGCCGCGAAACACGGCACGTCGGCCGCCGAGGTGACGGTGCGAGCCGACCGGAGTGGCCTGCGGCTCGACGTGGTCAACGAGGCCCACACGCCTGGTCCGGATGTCCCCGGGGCCGGGATCAGGGGAATGGGTGAACGTGCCAGGGCGACCGGCGGCACACTGAGCACGTGCCGTGAGGGCGGGAGGTTCCGGGTGAGCGCGCGATGGCCGTGATCAGGGTGGTGCTCGCCGACGACCAGCTTTTGGTGCGGTCCGGGTTCGCGGCGTTGCTCCGGGCGGAAACCGGGATCACCGTGGTGGGGGAAGCGGACGACGGCGAGGCGGCGGTGGCCGTCGTCGCGGAAACCGTGCCGGACGTGGTGCTGATGGATATCCGGATGCCGGGGATGGACGGCCTGGAGGCCACCCGCCGGATCATGGCGGACGAACGGCTTTCCGGCGTCCGTGTCCTCATGCTGACGACGTTCGACCTCGACGAATACGTCTTCGACGCGCTACGCGCCGGAGCGAGCGGTTTCCTGCTCAAACACACCAGGCCCGTCGACCTGATCCAGGCGGTCCGCGTCGTGGCGGCGGGAGACGCGCTCCTTTCCCCGAGTGTGACCAAGCGGCTGATCGCGGAATTCACCGCGCGTCCGTCGAGGCCGATGCCCCGTCTCGGCGGCTCCGCGTTCACCGAACGGGAGCACGAGGTGGTCCTTCGCGTCGCGCAAGGAATGTCGAACGAGGAGATCGCCGCCGAGTTCGTCATCAGCGCGGCGACCGTACGGACCCACGTCAGCCGGGCGATGACCAAGGTCCATGCCCGCGACCGGGCGCAGCTCGTGGTGTTCGCATACCAGACCGGCCTCGTCCGCGCCGAACATCAGGCGTAGCCCGCGATCTCCACACTCGACGGACGACGCGACCCGGCCGCGGCCCCGACGCTGGAGCCATGACCTTCACCGCAAGAGCGGCCGTTCTCGCCGCGCTGCTCACCCTTTTCGGGACGACGACGGCGGTCGCCACCGAACGACCATCGACGGCCAGGTGCCAGGAACACCGTTTCCAGGTCCGGGTCGGCACCGAAGACCACACGATCGCGGGCGAACTCTGTGCCCGCGGGAAACTCACCTCGCGCACTCCGGTCCAGGTCCTGCTGCACGGCGGGACCTACGACCGCTCCTACTGGGACTGGCCGTACCAGCCGCGTCGATACTCCTATGTGGACAGTGCGACGCGAGCGGGCTTCGCGACGCTCAACATCGACAGGCTCGGGTACGGCCGCAGCAGCCGCCCGAATCCGGAGACCCTCGACTTCGCCGCCGGCGGAGAGGCCGTCCATCAGGTCGTCCAGCGGTTACGCCGGGGCGCGGTGGGACCTCGCTTCCGGACCATCGTCCTCAACGGACACTCGATGGGAGGCCTCGTCGCCGAACGGGCGGCGGCGCGGGGCGGGATCGACGCCGTGATCGTCAGCGGGATCCCCCGCGATCGGCCCGGCGAGCGATCCGCGTCCTCGGCTTCACCGTTCTACCCGGCGGAGCAGGACCCGAAGTTCGCCGGAAAGCCTTGGGCTCCCGGCTACCTCACGACCCGGCCCGGCACACGCGCCGAAACCTTCCACTACGAAGGGGCCTACGACCCGGCGATCATCCCGGTGGAAGAGGCGCTGAAGGACACGCTCGCCTCCGCGGAACTCCGCGCTGTCGGCCCCGGCTCGATGCGCACCCGAGCCGCTAAGACGCCGACGGCGTACGTGCTGGGCGAGCACGACACCCTGATCTGCGGAACAAATGCCTGCACGGGCCAAGACGCCGACCACGTCGTGCGCGGCAGTGGTCATTCCCTCAACACCGGCCTGGCCGCACAGGGTTTCTATCGATGGACGTTCGCCTGGCTGGCACGTCAGGGGATTCACGGCCGGTAAAGCACCGGATCACCAGGAAGGCCGGTACCGCAGCCCTTGCTCGTAGTACTGGTCGTCGGATTCCGCCGGTTCGGGCTGTTCGTCCTCTGCGGGCCCGGCCGGTTCTTCCGAACGGTCCTTGAGCACCACGTTCTCGGTGACCGCCGGGATCCGGCGCGGCACCGGCGGCGTGACGGTCTCCCCTGTCTCCTGGAACGAAGGGGTGAACCCGACCCGCCAGCGGAGCCTGTCCGTGATGTACCCGGCGTTGCCGATCGGCGCCATCAGCTTCGCACTGCGCTTCGCGGATTCTTGCTGCGCTTCTTGATAAGTCCGCATGACGGCGTCCGCGATCTCAGCGGGCGACATGCGCGACACGGCTTCGGTCACCCTGAGCCGTGTCATCACGCCGTCGGTGTTGACCGAAACGGAGACGGCGCCGTCCGGTGAGGACGCGTCCACCGACAGGGCGGCCAGGGCCTCGAGCATCGCTTGCCGGTCGTTGGCCGGTTTCTTGGGCGCCGGTTTTTCGGCCACGTTCGCTCCTTGGGCGGTGGGGTCTCCCGAACCGGAGACCCCACCCGTCCGCTATTCGAGTGGGGACAGTTCCCGCGGCGGTTCCTGGATCTTGCCGTCGTTCGAGATGTCGACGTTCTGGTCCCGGACCCGCTTTTCCGTTCCCTTGTCGGTGTTCTCCGTTTCGAAGTTGCCGGGATCGAAGGTCTCGCCAGGGCTGACGTCCGGCGGCTCGGGAATGATCGGCAGGTTGTTGATCTCGGTGTGGATCTTCGAGACCAGCGACTCCGCCGCGCGGAACATGCTTTCCCTGATGTTGACCACACCGTCGTGGAAGCTGTTGTAGATCATTTCGGGGCTGTCCCCGACGATGTCGGCCTGCACGGTGGCCGCCGTGGCGAGCCCGGCCCCGGCCGCGGCGCCGGCGACCTGCACCCCGTTCGCGGTGGTGAAGAACGCCGCCGCGGTGAGGCCACCGGCCGGTGGCACGGCCGCCACGAGCAGAGCGGTGACAGCGGCGGCGAAGGTCGCGGCCAGCGCCTTCTGCAAGGCCGATTCGTCCTGCCGTTCCTGGTCGTCCCGGTACTTTTCCGCGGCGGTCAGGAAGGAAGCGGCGAGATTGCTCAGGTCGGCCCGGGCGGTCGCGATGGCGTCCCGCGCGGCCACGATGTCGGCTTCCAGCACGGTGAGTTTGGTGCCCACGCGGGCATAGGTGTTCACGAGACCCTGGATGTAGCTCTTGGCGGTCTCAGCGCCTTCACCACGCCACTTGAGAAGCAGGACCAAAGACCGGTCGAGCGGCGCTTTCGTGTCCTGGAAAGCGTTCCAGAGACCTTCGTAGGCCTCGATCATGGTCTGCAGGCTGTTCTCGCCGACAAGCTCCGCCTCGGAGAACTCGAGGAAGAAGTCGCGGACCTGTTCCTTTCGCCCGCCGCTCATGTCCACGTCGCTGCCGAACGTCCAGTCAAAGAAAAGGAGGTCCACCGCCGCGAATGCCTTTTCGGCGCCCGCTGTGAGGTCGTGGGAGATTCCCTCGAGAAGCTCGGTGTTCTTGTCATCACCTTCGGCGGTGGTCTCCGCGTCCAGTGCGTTGAAGTACCCGTCCACGCCGCTACCCCTGTTCCCCGTACGCCGCGCGGTTCACTCGCTGCTTGTTGTCCTCATCGACGGATTCGTACAGTTCGGCGACCTTCGCCAGTGCCCGGGAGGCGTCCTGCGTGCTGCCGTGCAACCGCGCGAGCATCTTCTCGACGGCCTGACGATGTTCCTCATAAGCCGCCGAAACCCCACGCATGCCCAGGGATTTCCCGAACGCGGTGTCCGGCGCGAAAAGGCCGGGGAGAAGGCCACCCGTGACGGGGTCGGGAGCGGGCACGTCCTGCCCGCCCACACCGGTATGGGCGGTACTGACTATGTCGGCGGCCTTCTGCAGTTCCTTGCTCGACAACCTGAGATCGTCGAGGTCGGTTTCGAAACTGACCATGTTCACCTCGCTGTCCGGATTCCACCCCATGTAAGCAGCGTTGACTTGGCTGAGCGCGAGACTTTGTCATCCGCGTACGGTGACGAACGTCACCGCTCAGACGCAGACGTGGCAGTAGAGGCGATCGCCCCTGGTGGTGGCGGTGCGGGCGAGTTCCGCGAGGCCGGTCAGCACGTCGGCCAGCTCGGCAGGGTCGGCCTGGCCACCGAACTCGTCGGTTCGTGACCAGGGCTCGGCGACCTCGCGCAGGCGCGCCTCGTCGGCGTCGGACAGCGCGGCGGCCAGCTCGTCGGTCAGCGCGACGACCAGAAGCGCGCCGCCGTCGGCCATGGCGACGGGGCCGAGATCGCGTTCGATGATGGTCTCGTAGCCGACACCGGTGAGGAGGGACTCCAGCGTGCCCAGCTGCACGAACGGATCCACACCTTTGAGCGCGACGGTCGGGAAGGAAGCCTCGGCCGGGCCGCCGACGAGGTCGATCGTGGTGGCCGCGGTTTCGTTGTCCGACGCGGCGAAGTAGTGGAAGAGCACACCCATGCGCGCATTCTTACAGGGAGCTACGGCCCGGAAACGAAAAGGCCACCCGCGGTGCGGGTGGCTTCGTGGACCAGAGTGGAGCTGAGGGGAATCGAACCCCTGACCCCTGCCTTGCAAAGGCAGTGCTCTACCAATTGAGCTACAGCCCCGGGTCGCAGGCGATCATGATAACCGCCTGCGCCGAAATCAGTTGTTGCGGGACGCGTCCGCCGCCTTGGCCGGGGCGCTTCCGTTCGTGGAAGCGGTGCCCAGCGGACGTTCGGTGGGCGCGGTCGCCTCACGCCAGAGGTCGGCCTCGGCCTTGGCTGCCTTGTTGCGCTTGATCACGAACAGCACGCCGCCCGCGATGACCGCGAGTGCCAACAGCTTCTTCATCAGAAGCCCCCTCTTTCCGCCGAGTTGCTCCGCTTCCCCACCGATGCTACTGCACGCGGTTCTCCGGACGCCTGGTGCCCGACGTTCCACGTGGAACCACCGAGCCTGCCGGAAATCCGCAGCAAAAAAGCCGACTCGCGATGATCGCGAACCGGCTTTCGGAGTGGGCCCACCAGGACTTGAACCTGGGACCTCTTCGTTATCAGCGAAGCGCTCTAACCGCCTGAGCTATGGGCCCGAACGAGGAGAAGATTACAGGACGCCTTTCGGCGTCCTGCAACCGGGTCACTCTCGTTCGGAAAGGGTCACTTCCAGGCCTCCGGCAAGGTCTGCGGAGACGTTGTAGATGAACGCGCTGACGGTGGCGAGCGCCGAGATCAGCACGATGTTGATGGCGCCGAGGATGGCCGCGATCCCGAAAACGCGGCCGGCGCTGATCAACGGGTCGGCCGGCGCGTCGGCCCCTTCGCCGCCGACGAGCGACGAGTAGGTCCCGTTGAGTTTGTCCCAGACACCCATGCCGTCGAGCACGGTGTACAGGACGCCGACGGCGACGAGCCACACGAAGAACAGCGCGACGCCGAGGACGAGGGACAGTTTCAGCACCGACCAGGGGTCGAAGCGTTTGATCTGCAGGCTGGCGCGACGCGGTCCGCGGCCGGGGCGGCGGAGCGCGGTGGGCGCGGCACGGGTGCGGGAGGCCGACGGGATGGCGGAGGGGGCGGGTTCGCCCTCTCCGCTGTCGCCGAAGAGCCTCTTCGCTGCTGTGCCGCTTACCCCGTGATAGTCGGTCACGGTTGTCGCGTCCCGCTTCGGGTCCGAGTGGGCCACGTCGTCGGTGGCGACCGAAGACACCGAGACCGTCTGCTCACTGGCGCCTTCGGCCTCCCCGGCACCGCTGTCGCGCTGCCAAGGCGGGCTCGACGACCCCGCCTGCGCGCCGCCTGCTTCGGGCTTCTCGGATGGTGTCACGAGGTGTCAGTCCTTACCCAGTACGTGGGGCGTCGTCTACTCCTGCTCCGACGCCGGGGTTTCTTCTCCTTCAGTACTACCTGCAGTGGCGACGTCCGAGGGCTCGTCCGCGTTGCGTGCGACCGCGAGAAGAGTGGTTCCTTCGTCGAGATTCATCAGCCGCACTCCCTTCGTCTGCCTGCCTGCCTTGCGCACCTGTCCGGCCGAAGTCCGGATCACCCCGCCGCTGGAGGTGATCGCGTAGAGCTCGTCTTCGGCGTCGACGATGACCGCGCCCACCAGCCTGCCACGTTTCTGGTCGTACTGAATGGTGAGCACACCCTTGCCGCCGCGGCCCTGGACCGGGTAGTCCTCGGTCGGCGTGCGCTTGGCGTAGCCGCCCGCGGTGGCGACGAGGAGGAACCTGTCGGGCTGGACGACGTTGATGCCGAGCAGTTCGTCGCCGTCGTTGAACCGCATGCCCAGCACACCGGACGTCGCGCGGCCCATCGGGCGCAGGGCTTCGTCGGTGGCGTGGAAGCGGATCGACTGGCCTTCCGCGGACACGAGGAGCAGGTCGTCCTCGGCCGCCGCGAGGACCGCGCCGACCAGTTCGTCGCCTTCGCGCAGGTTGACGGCGATGAGGCCGCCGGCGCGGTTGGAGTCGAAGTCGGTGAGCTTGGTCTTCTTCACCAGGCCGCGACGGGTCGCGAGCACCAGGTACGGGGCGACCTCGTAGTTCGGGATCTCGATGACCTGGGCGATCTTCTCGTCCGGCTGGAACGCGAGCAGGTTCGCGACGTGCTGGCCGCGCGCGTTGCGGTTGGCCTCCGGCAGGTCGTAGGCCTTGGCGCGGTAGACGCGGCCCTTGTTCGTGAAGAACAGGATCCAGTCGTGCGTCGAGCAGACGAAGAAGTGCTGGACGATGTCGTCCTGTTTGAGGGTCGCGCCCTGGACGCCCTTGCCGCCGCGTTTCTGCGATCGGTACAGATCGGTTTTCGTTCGCTTGGCGTAACCCGTGCGGGTGATCGTGACGACGACGTCCTCGACCGCGATGAGGTCTTCGACCGAGACCTCGCCGTCGAACGGGATGATCTTGGTGCGCCGGTCGTCGCCGTACTTGTCGACGATCTCCTGCAGTTCCTCGGCGATGATCGCGCGCTGCCGCTCGGGCTTCTCGAGGATGTCCTTGAGGTCGGCGATCTCGAGTTCGATCTCGGCGAGGGTGTCGATGATCCGCTGCCGCTCCAGTGCGGCGAGGCGGCGGAGCTGCATGTCGAGGATCGCGGTCGCCTGGATCTCGTCGACGTCGAGCAGGCTCATCAGCGCTGGCCTGGCCTCTTCGGCCGAGGGCGACCGCCGGATGAGGGCGATGACCTCGTCGAGCATGTCCAGCGCCTTGACCAGACCGCGCAGGATGTGGGCGCGCTCTTCGGCCTTCCGCAGCCGGAAGCGGGTCCGGCGGACGATGACCTCGATCTGGTGCTTCACGTAGTGCCGGATCATCTGGTCGAGACGCAGCGTGCGGGGCACGCCGTCGACCAGTGCCAGCATGTTGACACCGAAGTTCTGCTGCAGCTGGGTGTGCTTGTACAGGTTGTTCAGCACGACCTTCGCGACCGCGTCGCGTTTGATCGTGACGACGATCCGCATCCCGCTGCGGCTGTTGGACTCGTCGGCGATGTCGGAGATGCCGGTGAGCTTGCCGTCGCGGACCAGGTTCGCGATGTTCTCCACCAGGTTGTCCGGGTTGACCTGGTACGGCAGCTCGGACACGACCAGGATCGTGCGGCCCTTGGCGTCCTCTTCGACCTCGACGACCGCGCGCATGCGCACGGAGCCGCGGCCGGTGCGGTACGCGTCCTCGATGCCGGAGTTGCCGAGGATCATCGCCTTGGTCGGGAAGTCCGGGCCCTTGATCCGGACCAGCAGCGCGGCGAGCAGTTCGTCGTCGCTCGCCTCGAAGTTCTCCAGCGCCCATTTGACGCCGTCGGCGACCTCGCGCAGGTTGTGCGGCGGGATGTTCGTCGCCATCCCGACCGCGATCCCGGAACCGCCGTTGACCAGCAGGTTCGGGAACCGCGACGGCAGGACGTCGGGCTCCTGGGTGCGGCCGTCGTAGTTGTCGGAGAAGTCGACGGTGTCTTCTTCGATGTCCTGCAGCATGTGCATCGCGAGATGCGCCAGCCGGGACTCGGTGTACCGCATGGCGGCGGCGGGGTCGTTGCCAGGGGAACCGAAGTTGCCCTGGCCGTCGATCAGCGGGTACCGCAGCGCCCACGGCTGGGCGAGCCGCACCAGCGCGTCGTAGATCGCGGAGTCACCGTGCGGGTGGTAGTTGCCCATCACGTCGCCGACGACGCGGGAGCACTTGTTGTACCCGCGGTCGGGGCGGAAGCCGGAGTCGAACATCGAGTACAGCACGCGGCGGTGCACCGGCTTGAGGCCGTCCCGCACGTCCGGCAGCGCCCGCGACACGATGACGCTCATCGCGTAGTCGATGTAGGAGCGCTGCATCTCCTGCTGGATGTCGACCGGTTCGATCCGGTCGTGGTCCGGAGCAGGCGGCAAGGTTTCCGTCATGAGGTCCTTCTCGTGAGAGCAGTCCTAAGGGGACAAAGAGCGGGGACGCCTAAACGTCGAGGAAGCGCACGTCCTTGGCGTTACGCGTGATGAAGGAGCGGCGCGCTTCGACGTCTTCGCCCATCAGTACGGAGAACAGGTCGTCGGCCTGCGCGGCGTCGTCCAGGGTGACCTGGCCGAGCAGCCGGTGCGCCGGGTCCATCGTGGTCTCCCACAGCTCTTCGGCGTTCATCTCGCCGAGACCCTTGTAGCGCTGGATCGCGTCGTCCTTGGGGAGGCGCTTGCCCGCCTCGACACCGGCCTGGATGACGGCGTCGCGTTCCCGGTCGGAGTACGCGTACTCCGGATCGGCACGCGGCCACTTGATCTTGTACAGCGGCGGGCGCGAGAGGAACACGTGCCCGTGCTCGATCAGCGGGGGCATGAACCGGAACAGGAAGGTGAGCAGCAGCGTGGTGATGTGCTGGCCGTCGACGTCGGCGTCGGCCATCAGCACGACCTTGTGGTAGCGCAGCTTCTCGAGATCGAACTCTTCGTGGATACCGGTGCCGAGCGCGGTGATCAGCGACTGGACCTCGGTGTTCTTGAGGACGCGGTCGATGCGGGCCTTCTCGACGTTGATGATCTTGCCCCGGATCGGCAGGATCGCCTGGTACATCGAGTCGCGGCCTTCCTTGGCCGAACCACCGGCCGAGTCACCCTCGACGATGTAGAGCTCGCATTCCGACGGGTTGGTCGACCGGCAGTCCTTGAGCTTGCCGGGCAGCCCGCCGATCTCCAGCGCGCCCTTGCGGCGGACCAGGTCGCGCGCCTTGCGGGCGGCCATCCGCGCCTGCGACGAGGAGATCGACTTGTTGATGATCGTCTTCGCCTCGGTGGGATTGCGCTCGAACCAGTCGGCCAGCCACTCGTTCGACGTCTGCTGCACGAACGTCTTCGCCTCGCTGTTGCCCAGCTTGGTCTTGGTCTGGCCCTCGAACTGCGGTTCGGACAGCTTGATCGAGACGATCGCGGCGAGACCCTCGCGCACGTCGTCACCGGTCAGGTTGGCGTCCTTCTCCTTGAGCAGCTTCTTTTCGCGCGCGTACGCGTTGACGACGCGGGTGAGCGCGGCGCGGAAGCCCTCTTCGTGCGTCCCGCCCTCGTGCGTGTTGATCGTGTTGGCGAACGTGTACACCGACGGCGTGAAGCCGTTGTTCCACTGCATGGCGACCTCGACCTCGAGGCCGACGCCCTTGGCCTCGAAGGAGATCACGCTGGCGTGGATCGGGTCCTTGCTGCCGTTGATGTGCTTGACGAAGTCCTCGAGACCGCCCGGGTAGCAGTAGGTCTTTTCCTTGACCCGCGCCGCTTGGCCGGAGGCGTCCTCTTCGGTCTCTTCGTCGGCGACGCGCTCGTCGCGCAGCGAAAGGGTCAGGCCCTTGTTGAGGAACGCCATCTCCTGAAGACGCCGGGAGATCGTCTCGAAGTTGTACGTCGTGGTCTCGAAGATGTCGTCGTCGGCCCAGAAGGTGATCGTCGTTCCGGTCTCGTCGGCCGGACCGAGATCCTGCAGCTCACCGGGAAGCTGGTTCGTGTACTCCTGGCGCCAGCTGCGGCCGCCGTACTTGACCTCGGCGAGCAGTGTCTTCGACAGCGCGTTCACCACGGAGACGCCGACGCCGTGCAAGCCACCGGAGACCGCGTAGGAGTCGCTGTCGAACTTGCCGCCCGCGTGGAGCACGGTGAGCACGACCTCGAGGGTCGGCTTCATCTCCTTGGGGTGCATGTCGACCGGGATACCGCGGCCGTCGTCGACGACCCGCACCCCGCCGTCGGCAAGCAGGGTAACCTCGACCTTGGTCGCGTGACCTGCCATCGCCTCGTCGACGGAGTTGTCGACCACCTCTTGAACGAGGTGGTGGAGGCCGCGTTCACCGGTGGAACCGATGTACATACCGGGACGCTTGCGGACGGCTTCGAGGCCTTCGAGCACCGTGATCGACGACGCGTTGTACTCGCTCTTGTTCTCGGTCACAGGTGTTGATTCTCCTCGTCTCGCCCGAGCGGACGCTCGCTCATCTCCAGTGTACTTGGCCGTGCCCGCTGGCATGCGGCAAGGACACCCCTGATTTGCTCACAGGCGCGCTAATTCGTTCGAAACAGAGTCTTGACGTTCGCGAAGCACCCTGAGCGCGTTCTCGGCGCTTTAATGGGCGCTGTCGATGGCATAGACGCGGCGAAGCGCAACTCGGATCAGCCGTACGTGTCACGCGGACCACGTCCCGGGACGTGCCGCGGCCCTTTCCGCCAGCTCGGCGCCGTCGGCCCTTGGATCCGCATCCTCTTCACCACACCGTGCCCGACGCCTTTCGCGATCTTCGCCAGCAGCTGCCCCTGCAACAGGCGCAGCTGCGTCGCCCACGCCGTCGAACTCGCGCGGACGGTCAGCTCGCCGTCCTTCAAGGCGACCGGCTGGGCGTGTTCGGCGACCTCTTCACCCACAAGGCGTGCCCAGCTGCCGAAGACCTGACCGTTGGCGAGCCGCGTGTTCCAGCCGCGGTCGACCGCGATCCGGGAGGCGAGCCTGCCGAGCGGTTGCGGGTCGCGGGCGTCGGCACCCGGCCCTGACCAGCGACGACGTCGCGAGCTCTGGCCGGACGAACCGGCTCCCCCACCGGTGATACGGCCGCGGCGCACGCCTGGTTCAACTCCGCGGGCCTTCGCCTTGGCCTTCGCGGCGTCCAGGGCGGCGAGAGCGAGGTCACGACCGGTAGTCGGCTCCTTGCCTTCGGTATCGGTTGCGCCGTTCGATACCGAAGGCCGCTCACTCTTCGTGTCGAACAAAGCTCCCTCACTCGGGTTACCACCCGAGTGAGGGGTGTCAAGCCGCTTATCAGGCCCCTTGGTCACGCGGGGCGATAACGCGTTCACGGTGTTATCCACACTGTCCACAGGTTTGTCCCCAGATCGGTGGGCAACTGCTGTGGCGCCGATCACTCGGGGTGTCCGCTCCACCGGATCACCCTCGGTTGATCTCACCATCCGCCACGAGGAACCGATGTCCGGCCAGTTCGGCGGGCACGTCCTCGTCCACGGCGGCGGTCACCAGCACCTGCTCGGCGCCTGCCGCCACCTCCGCCAGCCGGGCCCGGCGACGCCGGTCCAGCTCGGCGAACACATCATCCAGGAGAAGTACCGGTTCCCCGGCCTCGCCACGCAGAAGCTCGTAGCTTCCCAGACGCAAGGCGAGGGCGAACGACCAGGACTCCCCATGGCTCGCGTAGCCCTTCGCCGGCGCTTCGCCGAGGATGAGATCGAGCTCGTCCCGATGCGGGCCGACCATGCTCACCCCGCGCTCCAGCTCCAGGTTCCGGGACCGTTTCAACGCCTCGACCAGCACATCCTTGAGGACCGCCTCGTCGGCGCGAGCACCGTCCGGAACGCCGTAGCCCGCTGGCATCGCTTCGCCGACGCTCGACTTGTACGCGATCTTCGCCGGTCTCGAGTCGGGCGCGACCCCCATGTACGCGGCGGCCGTGTACGGCGCGAGATCCGCGATCAGGTTGAGCCGGGCGGCCAGCAACGCGGCCCCCGCCACCGCCAGGTGGTCGTCCCAGACGTCGAGCGTCGACAACGCGTACGGGTCTTCGCGCCCCGTCCGACGCTTGCCCGCCGTCTTGAGAAGGGCGTTCCGCTGCTTCAGCACCTTCTCGTAGTCGGCGCGGACCCCGGCGTACCGCGGCGCGCGCAGCACGAGGAGTTCGTCCATGAAACGTCTGCGCTCTCCGGGATCCCCGCGCACGAGTGCCAGGTCCTCCGGTGAGAACAGCACCGTGCGCAGGATCCCGAGCACGTCACGGGGCTTGCCGACCGCACCGCGGTTGACCCGCGCGCGGTTCGCCTTGCCTGGCGTGATCTCCAGCTCGACCGTCAGCTCGCGGTCCTCGTTGACCACCGCGACCCTGATCAGCGCGCGTTCGCACCCGTGCCGCACCAGCGGCGCGTCGGTCGCGACGCGATGCGAGCCCAGGGTCGCGATGTAGCCGATCGCCTCGAGGAGGTTCGTCTTGCCGCGGCCGTTCTGTCCGACGAGGACGGTCGGGCCGGGTTCGAGCGCGAGATCGGCTTGTGGCCAGGACCGGAAGTCGGTGACCTGGAGATGTCTTAGGTACAACCCACTACCTAGTCGCCGGCCTTCTTGACCGAGTGCCCGCCGAACTGGTTGCGCAGCGCGGCGACGGCCCGCATGGCGGCGGAGTCCTCCTGGCGCGAGGCGAACCGGGCGAACAGCGCGGCCGAGATGACCGGCGCCGGGACAGCGTTGTTGATCGCCTCTTCGAGGGTCCACCGGCCTTCGCCGGAGTCCTCGACGTAGCCCTCGAGGTCGTCCAGCTCCGGGTCCTCGTCGAGTGCGCGGACGAGCAGGTCGAGCAGCCACGAGCGGACGACGGTCCCCCGCTGCCAGCCCTTGATCACCGCGGGCACGTTCTCGACGACCTTCGCGGCTTCGAGCAACTCGAAGCCTTCGGCGAAGGCCTGCATCATGCCGTACTCGATGCCGTTGTGGATCATCTTCGCGTAGTGACCCGAGCCGACGGCGCCGGCGTGCGAGAAGCCCTCGTCACGCGGGCCTTCGGGGCGAAGCGCGTCGAAGATCGGCATGGCCTTCTCGACGTCCGAAGCCACGCCGCCGACCATCAGGCCGTAGCCGTTGTCCTTGCCCCACACGCCACCGGAAACCCCGCAGTCGAGGTAGCCGATCTTCTTCGTCGCGAGCAGGTCCGCGTTGATCCTGTCGTCGGTGTACTTCGAGTTGCCGCCGTCGATCACGAGGTCGCCCTCGGACAGCAGGTTGCCGAGCTCCGCGACGGTCTGCCGGGTGGGTTCACCGGCGGGCACCATGATCCAGACGATCCGAGGACCGTCCAATTTGGACACCATGTCCTCGAGTGAGGTGGAGTCGGTGACGTCGGGGTTGCGGTCGTAGCCGACCACCTCGTGACCGGCCGCGCGCAGCCGCTCACGCATGTTGAACCCCATCTTGCCGAGGCCGATGAGTCCCAGCTGAGCCATGAAGATCCCCTTTGGTGCGAACAGAAGTGGCGGCCGGTCAGCCCGGGAGGCGGACCGGCATCAGGAGGTACAGGTAGCCGGGGACGACGTTGCCCTCCTCGTCGGCGGGCTTGATCAGCGCCGGCCGGTTCGGGGTGGTGAACGTCAGTTCCGCCCGGTTCGCGTTCAGCGCACCGAGCCCGTCGACGAGGTAACCCGGGTTGAACGCGATGGTCACCGGCTCACCTTCGTAGTCGACCTGAAGCTCTTCTTCGGCCGAACCCTCGTCGTCGCCGCCGGCGGAGAGCCGCAGCGAGCCGTCCTTGAACTCCAGCCGCACCTGGGTGCCACGTTCGGCGACCAGCGAAACACGCTTGATCGACTCGGCGAGCGCCGAGACCTCGAGGACCGCGCGCGACGTGTGCTGCGCCGGCAGCAGCTGCCGGTACGGCGGGAACTCCGCGTCGAGGAGGCGGGTCGTGGTGTAGCGGCCGGAGCCGGAGAGGCCGAGGAGACCCTCGCCGCTGGCGAGCGCGAGCCGGATCTTGGCACCGCTGGCGCCGAGCGTCTTCGCGGCTTCGGCGAGCGTGCGCGCCGGGACGAGCACGGCGGCGTCGGACAGGCCCTCGGCGGGCTCCCAGGTGAACTCGCGCATCGCGAGCCGGAAGCGGTCGGTGGCGACCAGGGTCAGCGAGGAGCCCGAAATCTCCAGCCGCATACCGGTCAGCATCGGGAGGGTGTCGTCCTTGCCCGCCGCGACGACGACCTGGGTGACGGCCTGGCCGAAGGCGTCGCCGGTGAGCTCGCCGGCGAAAGCGGGCTGGGACGGGAGTTGCGGGTAGTCCTCGACCGGCATGGTCGGCAGGGAGAAGCGCGCGGAGCCGCAGGTGATGGTCGCGCGGGCGCCGTCGACGGAGATCTCGACCGGCTGCGCGGGCAGCGACTTGGTGATGTCGGCCAGCAGACGGCCGGAGACCAGCAGACGGCCGCCGTCGGCGATCGTGGCCGGGACGCCGACCGTGGCGGAGACCTCGTAGTCGAATCCGGAGACGGTGAGTGCGTCACTCGTCCCGTCGGATCCCGCATCGAGCAGGACACCGCCCAGAACCGGGACCGGAGGCCGCGACGGGAGGCTTCTCGCCACCCACGCGACGGCGTCGGCCAGCCCGTCACGCTCGACGCGGATCTTCATGCGCGCTTCCTTTCGACAGCCGAGCCCCTGACGGCTCGAAAGCTCAACGGGTCACCGCGGCCGGAGAGCGCGATGGCCAGGTGCCTCGCAGGTTCGTTCGGTCCGAGCGAGGACGCGAACGCACGTCGACACGCAGACCAGGTGCAGGGACCCACGTTAGGCCGTCCCCGGGGTCCACGTCACCTCGGCCTCCCCTTGCTTTTGTCGACAAGACGACACGGCTGAGCAGCTGTCCCCAGATTCGTCCTTCGCCTGTTTTTGTTTTGTTCTCTTCTAGAGAAGAACTAAGAACAGCAGTAGTAATAGGCGTTGTGGATTGTGTGGACAAGCCTTGTTCGCGCAGGTCCGGATGCCTGCAGGGCTGTGGACTCCGGGTGTGTACGGACGGTGGACAGCTCGGGCCGTCGGTGGATGGTTTCGAGCGGCGCTCGATCTGTCCACAGTCATCCACAGTTTTCCCCACAGTTATCCCCAGTTGTGAGCCGGTTTGTACCCAGGCTTGTGGACCTGGTTCGTGACCGGAATCGCTCGGGAGAGTGACTCGGGCAGCACCGTTCACCCTTGTGCACAAGATGTGGGCAACCTGGGGACAGCGTGTGGATCATGGTGTGGAAATGCTGTGGATTCCCTGTGAGTGCGATGTGGACGGAAACCCGATCGCCGCAGCTCTCCGACCCATCGGAGTTGTGCACAAACTACCCACACCCTGTGGATTCCCTTTGTACACAAGGAAAACGCGAAGCACCCTCAAGCCCCCTTCGCCCCCTTCGCGCCCTTCGCGCCCTTCACCCCTTCTTCTCCTCCACACGCGCTTCGGGCCACTTTGGACACGAAAACGGGCCCCCACCCGACCGGCGGAGGCCCCAAACCCCTTGTGCGCTAAGGGATCGAGCAAAGAGAGCTATGGTGGCGCTGGCCTGGTGACTACGGGGTCTCCCCAAGGGCGCCCCGCGCCCGACGGAGACTTCACCGTCGAGCGCCCTCCCTTGGGCCGAAGGCCCACGTAAACGTGATGAAGGGGCGCCTCTCCGCCCAACCTGAGTTGGAAGCGGAACGACGCCCCTTCGGCACGTTTACGTCAGCGCTCGACAGAAATCACTGCCGCGCTCGTTGTTTGATCCTCGAAGTCAGTTCCTGGACCTGGTCGTAGATGCGCCGTCGTTCGGCCATTTCCTTGCGGATCTTCTTGTCCGCGTGCATGACGGTCGTGTGGTCGCGGCCGCCGAAGGTCTGTCCGATCTTCGGCAGGGACATGTCGGTGAGTTCGCGGCAGAGGTACATGGCGATCTGGCGTGCGGTCGCGAGTGCCTTCGTCTTGCCGGGGCCGCACAGGTCGTCGAGGGTCACGTCGAAGAACTCGGACGTGACGCCCATGATGGTGGGCGCGGTGATCTCGGGCGCGTGCGAATCCGGGATGAGGTCGCGGAGCACGATCTCGGCGAGCGCCACGTCGACGGGCTGCTGGTTCAGTGACGCGAAGGCGGTGACGCGGATGAGCGCGCCTTCGAGTTCCCGGATGTTCGCCTCGACGCGTGAAGCGATGAACTCCAGGACTTCGCCGGGGACGGCGAGCCGGTCCTGTGCCGCCTTCTTGCGGAGGATCGCGATCCGCGTTTCGAGTTCCGGCGGCTGGATGTCGGTGATGAGGCCCCACTCGAACCGCGTGCGCAGCCGGTCTTCCAGCGTTTCGAGGCGCTTCGGCGGGCGGTCGGAGGAGACGACGATCTGCTTGTTCGCGTTGTGGAGGGTGTTGAAGGTGTGGAAGAACTCTTCCTGCGTACCTTCTTTGCCTTCCAGGAACTGGATGTCGTCGACGAGAAGGATGTCTATGTCGCGGTAGCGGCGCTGGAAGGCGACCTTGCGGTCGTCGCGCAGCGAGTTGATGAAGTCGTTGGTGAACTCTTCGGTCGACACGTACCGCACGCGCATGCCGGGGAACAGCCGCTGCGCGTAGTGCCCGACGGCGTGCAGCAGGTGGGTCTTCCCGAGTCCGGATTCTCCCCAGATGAACAGCGGGTTGTACGCGCGGGCCGGTGCTTCGGCGACGGCGACCGCGGCCGCGTGCGCGAAGCGGTTCGACGCGCCGATGACGAACGTGTCGAACGTGTACTTCTCGTTGAGCTTCGTCTTCGACGTCTGCGGCTGCGCCGGCGCGGTGTAGGGCTGGCCCGCGATCGGCTGTCCGGAGAACGTCGGCCAGATCTCGGTCACGGCGGCGAGGGCCTCGCCCTCTTCGTCGACTTCTTCATCGCTGTCGTCGCCATCGTTGAGGCTGTTGTCCACGGGCTGCTGCCTCGGGGGCCTCGGTTTCGGAGGCTCGGGCCGTGGCCTGTTCGGGGACAGCATGCCGTCACCGTCGGGCAGCGGAGGAGTACCCGGCACCGGTCCGGAACCGTTTTCCACCCGGCCGGGTGACGTCGGTTCATAGCGGGGGCCGGGCGAGGGCGGCGGCGGAGGCATCGAGGGCTCGGTGCTGTCGACCTTCACCGCGAGGGAGACCGCGCGGCCGAGCCGGCGCGAAAGGGCTTCGGTGATTGCGCCGCGAAGGGCGCGTTCGATCGCTTCTTTGGCGAAGTCGCTGGGAGCGGCGAGGAGCGCGGTGCCGTCGAGCAGGCCGATCGGCCTGGTCACCCGCATCCAGGCGCGCTGCTGCGGGGAGAGGGTGCCGTCCGACAGTTCGCGTACGACCTGTTCCCAGATGACGCCAAGATTGTGCTGGTGATCGGACACCTGCCTGACTCCCCTCCCCTCATCGGTGCGCTGCGGCGAGATCGCTCAGCGGCCCGAAACGCCGGGTCGAGCGTCATCCTGGCCCGATCGGCTCATGTGCACAGCAAATATCCACATGGTTGTCCACAGCTGTGCACTAATGTACGGCGGCCCGCGGTGACGCCACCTGCGGGCTCGACGTATGCCGACGGGATGCCTCCACATCCCCAAGGACACCCGGGCGCCTGCACCGTTCCACCTCGGCGAAAACCCGGGAGGGGCACGCTAACAAGCCCCGCTCGTTGCCACAAGGCATCCTCGCGCGCAAGCATTTCACGGTGTACGGCGTGTTGCCATTCGATGCCCTCGCGTCGTCGGTGATCACTCTCCACGTACTGTCGCGGTCCGTGGTCGAGGGGGTGCCTGCCGGGCCCCGGCGGTGGGTGCGTACCCTCGTAAGGTCTCCCGTATACAGCGGGGGCGTTTCGCGTGCCCACGTTGTCGTCGCTCGACGTGACGAGGCCACACGTTGGTAGGAGACACCAGAGACTGCCGTGCGTCAGCACGACACGCCAGGAACGGGTCGAACCGTTCCCGGCGGCCGAGAAACAGGAGAAGTTAGTCGTGAGCAAGGGTAAGCGCACCTTCCAGCCGAACAACCGCCGACGCGCCCGGGTCCACGGATTCCGGCTGCGGATGCGGACCCGCGCCGGCCGGGCCATCCTGGCGGCTCGCCGTCGCAAGGGCCGCGGCGCGCTGTCCGCCTGATCCGGCCGCCGTCGAGGGACGTCGTGCTGCCGGCCGCCGCGAGGTTGCGGCGCAGTGAGGATTTCCGTGCCGTGATGCGGCGTGGGGCCAAGGCAGGCAGGCGCCGCCTCGTCGTCCATGCGTTGACCACGGACCCGCCCGATGCCGCCGAAGCGGCGCGGGCGGGTTTTGTGGTGAGCAAGGCCGTGGGGAATTCGGTGGTCCGCCATCGGGTCACCCGCCGATTGAGGCATCTTGTTTCCGCCAGGCTCGGAACACTGCCGCCGGGCAGCTCGTTGGTGATACGGGCACTACCTCCGGCCGCGGACGCGTCCAGCGCGGAACTCGGCTCGGACCTCGACGCGTCGTTGAGGCGCCTCGGGCTCTCCGGTCATTCCGCCGTCACCGGGAAGTCCGATCAGGCGCGACCCCCCGACAACGGATCAGCGGTGTAACGGCATGCGAGCCACCGAGAACGAGACCACCGAAGACGCCCGGCCAGGCCCGGTGGCATGGGTGCTGCTCCTGCCCATCAAGCTGTACCGCAAGGCGATCTCCCCCTTCTTTCCTCCGGCGTGCCGGTTCTACCCGAGCTGTAGCGCGTACGCCGTCGAGGCACTGACCCGGCACGGCGCCGGCCGCGGCAGCTATCTCGCGGTCCGGCGTCTGCTGCGCTGTGGCCCGTGGACCATGCCCGGCCGCGACCCGGTACCCGAGACGTTCTCGTGGCGCCACCGCCGACCTGAAACACCGATCGAGGAGTAGCTCAGTGCTCGACTTCATCTACTACCCCGTGTCCTTCATCTTGTGGTGTTGGCACAAGGTCTTCGGGCTCGTGTTCGGTGAGGCGAACGCGATTTCCTGGGTCCTCGCGATCATCTTCTTGACGGTCACCGTCCGCGGCATCATGTTCAAGCCGTTCGTGAACCAGGTCCGGTCGATGAAGAAGATGCAGGACTTCGCGCCGGAAATGAAGAAGATCCAGAAGAAGTACTCCAACGACCGGCAGCGCCAGGCGATGGAGATGCAGAAGCTCCAGAAGGAGCACGGCGTCAACCCGCTGGGCAGCTGCCTGCCGATGCTGCTTCAGATCCCGGTCTTCATCGGTCTGAACCACGTCCTGCGGATGTTCACCATCAACCCGTACGGCGGGCCGAAGACCGAGAACTACTTCTTCGACCAGGCCGGCGTCGAGTCCTACGTCCACGCGAAGCTGTTCGGCGTGAACCTCGGCGACGCCATCTACACCGGCGTCGACATGGTCAGCGGGGGCAACACGGCCGCCGGGTTCCACTGGGGCGTCGCGCCGGTCGCGATCCCGCTGATGATCATCGCGAGTATCGCGACGCACCTCACCGCGCGTCACTCGGTCCAGCGCCAGAACCCCGAGTCGGCCACCCCGCAGACCGCGATGATGAACAAGCTGACGATGTACGTCTTCCCGATCGGTGTCCTCGTCTTCGGTGCGCTGTTCCCGATCGGTCTGCTCATCTACTGGCTCGCCAACAACGGCTGGACCCTGATGCAGCAGCGCCTCGTCTACACGAAGATCGACAAGGAAGAAGAGGCCCGCAAGGAAGCCGAGAAGGAGAAGCGCGCGAACCTCGGCCCGAAGCCCGGCCAGAAGCCGACCGCGCCGCGCCCCGGCCAGAAGCCGGTCCAGCAGAAGAGGAACAAGCAGTCCTCCGGTGGTCAGGTGAAGAAGGCGGGCTCGCCCCACGGCTTCGCCCAGACCGATCCCTCCACCACGGAGAAGAAGGACGCCAAGAACGCATCAGCCGAGCCGTCCACCAACGGCTCGAAGGAGAACGGCGCGGACGCGACCGAGCTCATCTCTGACTCGACTAAGAAATCGGGCCGGAAGCGTCGCTGACGCCGATCCGGGCCGGAGAGGAGACCAATAATGGCGGAGACGATCGACACGATCGACGCCGAAGAGAACAGCGCGGCCGAGGTCGAGACTGGTGACGTCGAAGACACGGCTGCAGAGACCGCTCGCAAGGGAGGTGTCGACGACGACGTCCTCGTGAAGGAGGGCGACATCGCCGGCGACTACCTCGAGCGGCTGCTCGATCTTTTGGACTACGACGGCGACATCGACCTCGATGTCGAAGCGGGCCGCGCGATCGTCAGCATCGACGGCGGCGAGGATCTGGAGAAGCTCGTCGGGCCGCGCGGCACCGTGCTGGAGTCGCTGCAGGAGCTGACGCGGCTGGCGGTGCAGCAGGAGACCGGTTCGCGGAGCCGACTGATGCTGGACATCGCGGGCTGGCGCGCGGACCGTCGCGAGGAGCTCCGCGAGCTCGGTCGCTCGACCGCCGAGACCGTGGTCTCCTCCGGCGAGCGTGTCCGGTTGCAGCCGATGAGCCCGTTCGAGCGGAAGGTCGTGCACGACGCGGTCGCCGCGGTCGACGGGGTCAAGAGCGAGAGCGAAGGAGAGGACCCGAAGCGCCGGGTCGTCATCTTCCCCGCCTGACGGTTACTCGAACGAAGCGGCTCGCCGGTCATCCGGCGGGCCGCTTTCTTTGTGTCCGGGGTGAATTACAGCCGTGGCGTTTCACGTGAAACGGGCGAGACGGGTGGAGTTGTCCACAACTTCGGACTGTCTCCCCGTTTTGCGGTCGGCGTCATGGACAATCAGTGGAGCGCGTTTCACGTGAAACGGCGTCGAGGGTTGAGGAGCAAGAGTGGGCTTGGACGGGGTCGCCGCAGCGGTTCGGAGTGCGGCGTCGGAAGTATTCGGAGACCGCCTCGAGCAAGCTGTCGGCTACGTCGAACTCTTGGAGCGGCATGGCGTGGAGCGCGGACTGATCGGGCCTCGCGAGGTCGACCGGCTGTGGGAGCGCCACGTCCTCAACTCCGCCGTCATCGGCGAACGCATCCCCGACGGCGCCCGCGTGGTCGACGTCGGCTCGGGCGCGGGGCTTCCGGGTGTACCGCTCGCGATCAGCCGACCGGACCTCGATATCGTTCTGCTCGAACCGATGGCCCGCCGGGTCGACTGGCTGGCCGAGGTTGCCGAGAAGCTGGAACTCCCCATCACCGTTGTCCGCGGGCGCGCGGAGGAGCGGCAGGTACGTGAGGAGCTCGGTGGCGCCGATGTCGTCACCGCCCGGGCGGTCGCTCCGTTGGCCCGACTCGCGAACTGGTGCCTCCCGCTCGTGCGTTCCGAAGGTGCTCTGGTCGCCCTCAAAGGAGCGAGCGCTGGAGAAGAAATCGAACGCGATCGCGTCGCCGTCCGGAAGGCCGGCGGCGGCGAGCCGGAAGTCTTCGAGTGCGGTACCAAGGTGCTCGAGATTCCGAGCACGGTCGTCGTGATCCACCGCCTGCCTCCGAAGCAGTCCCGATCGCGCGGCAGGCGCAGCTAACCCGGTTCCACGTGAAACAACGTGGAACGACTCCCACGTCTAATACAGAGGAGGCTCGAGACCGGTGACTCCCCCGCCGTCCGACCCTGCGAGCGCCGGCCAGGAACTCGGCTGGACGCCCATCGCCGAAGAAGCCGTCCGCGCCGCCAGCGTGCTGCACCCCAAGGAAGGTGCGCTCCCCCGGCCGACTCGTCGGCGAGTGCTGACGGTCGCCAACCAGAAGGGCGGCGTCGGCAAGACGACCAGCACGGTGAACCTCGCCGCCGCCCTCGCCGTCCACGGGCTCAAGACGCTCGTGATCGACCTCGACCCCCAGGGCAACGCGAGCACCGCGCTCGACATCGACCACCGGTCCGGCACCCCCTCGATCTATGAGGTGCTGATCGGCGAGGTGTCGCTCGCCGAGGCGGCGGCGCAGAGCGAGCAGTCGTCGAATCTCTACTGCGTGCCCGCGACCATCGACCTCGCCGGTGCCGAGATCGAACTCGTCTCCATGGCGTCCCGCGAGATGCGGCTCAAGGAGGCGCTCTCGTCCGAGATCCTCGATGAGATCGGCGTCGACTACGTCTTCATCGACTGCCCGCCGTCGCTCGGTCTGCTGACCGTCAACGCGATGGTCGCCGCGCAGGAGGTGCTGATCCCGATCCAGTGCGAGTACTACGCGCTCGAAGGTCTGGGGCAGCTGCTGAGCAACATCGAGCTCGTCCAAGCACACCTGAACCGCGAACTCAGCGTCTCCACGATCTTGCTCACCATGTACGACGGCCGGACGAAGCTGGCCGATCAGGTGACGAACGAGGTCCGGAACCACTTCGGGGACACTGTTCTGAAGACGGTCATCCCCCGCAGCGTGAAGGTGTCCGAGGCGCCCGGCTACGGGCAGACCGTCCTCGCGTACGACCCGGGTTCCCGTGGTGCCATGAGCTACGTGGACGCGGCGAAGGAGATCGCACAACGGGGTGCGGAGATGAAGGAAAGGAGCGGTACGGCATGAGCGAGCGCAGAGGAGGGCTCGGGCGCGGGCTCGCCGCCCTGATCCCCACCGGTCCGCCACCGGGCTCTGCGGCCCCCGTCGAGAACGGCTCCGCCACGGTTCCCGTTCCCGCGGTCAAGCCCGCGGGGCCGGACGACAAGGGCTGGTTCGCGGCCAACGGTGAGGCCGGTTCGCACGGCGGCACCGTCGCCGGCGCGGTCTACCGCGAGGTCCCGGTCAGCCAGATCAAGCCGAACCCGAAGCAGCCGCGGCAGGTCTTCGACGAAGACGCGCTCAGCGAGCTGGAGCACTCGATCCGCGCGTTCGGGCTCATGCAGCCCATCGTGGTCCGGGAGCTCGGCACCGACGAGTACGAACTCGTCATGGGCGAGCGGCGGCTCCGTGCGTCTCAGCTGGCGGAGCTGGAGGCGATCCCGGCGATCGTCCGCCAGACCGCCGACGAGGCGATGCTGCGTGACGCGCTGCTTGAGAACATCCACCGCGTTCAGCTCAACCCGCTCGAAGAGGCGGCCGCGTATCAGCAGCTGCTCGACGAGTTCGCGGTCACGCACGAGGAGCTGGCAAGCCGGATCGGGCGCAGCCGCCCGGTCATCACGAACACGATCCGCTTGCTCAAACTCCCCCTCGCGGTCCAGCGACGGGTCGCCGCCGGGGTGCTTTCGGCGGGTCACGCGCGGGCGCTGCTCTCCCTCGAGGACGCGGAGAGTCAGGAAGAGCTGGCCGCGCGGATCATCGCGGAGGGCATGTCGGTCCGTGCGACCGAGGAAGCCGTCACGCTCAAAAAGAGCGAGAAGCCGGCCAAGCCGAAGCCCGCTCCTCGCAAGCCGATCCAGGCGCCCGGACTCCAGGAACTGGCGAACCGGCTTTCGGACCGGTTCGACACTCGCGTGAAGGTCGACTTGGGACGCCGCAAGGGGCGGATCACGCTCGAATTCGGCTCGGTTGACGATCTTGAACGCATCGTGGCGCTCATGGATCAAAATCAGGCAAATCAGACATCCGAAACCGATTAGGGATCACCCCGGGTCGTTTTGTCACGGTGACGATAGCTGTGTGCTGACGATTCGGTGACGCTGAGTGCTTGAACTGAGGGCAAGTATGAAGGCGCTCTTCGACGGTCGTCGGTCGCCGAGACCGAACTGTTCGCACGGCGAGGTCTGCCGTTCGACCCCGGCGGCGGCGCCGTGATCGCGGACGAGTTGCTGAGGTCGGTGACCGAGGTCGTCACCGCGAGCAACTCGCCCCGAGCCCTGTTGGACGCCGCTCTCCTTCGCGGCGGACTTTTGGCGATGTTTCCCGTGAAACTGGCCGCCGATGAGGCGGCCGCGCCAAAGCCCGATCCGGAGATTTACTTGACCGCGTGCCCGCCGGGACGCTGGCGTTCGAGGACTCGATGACCGGCTTGCCCTTCGTCCGCTTCCAGAGTCCGGTCCGCAATGAGCGGGGAACCTTCACCGGGGTCTTCGGTCTCGTCAACGGTCTCGCCCGGGCCGGGCGCCTCACGGTCGAGCAGGAAGCCTTTCGCCGGGCGAGCAACGATTGGTTCGACACGAACTTCACCAACCCGGCGCACGTCGACCCGAGCGTCTACGACGTGGACGTGAACCCCGGGGCCGCGGCGTGGTTCAAAGCGACCGCTCGTGTCTTCATCGAGCGGGTCGACGGCTACCTGTCGATCCTGGAGACGCACGAGGTGCCATGCGAGGCTGTCTGGTCGGCGAACCCTGGTCGGGTCGTCTGCGAAGATGAGCACCAGGTCGTCGCCGTAGCCTGGAAATGAAAAAGGGGACTCGCCCGCACCGGGCAAGTCCCCTTCGTCGAACCAGACTCAGCTCTTGCGCGCGATCGCTCGTCCGACGAGGCCGGCGAAGACCGATCCAAGGGTGGCACCGGCCGCCTCGATCGCGACCGGAACGATCGAAGTCTCGGTCAGGCCCGGTGACAGGTTCACCGCGAGGAAATAGACCGTGCCGTCTTCGGCGACCACGGCGTCGGTGCGTGAGATGTCGCGAAGCCCGAGTTGCCGGTGCACGGCGACGGCCAGTTCGCCGACCGCCTTGGCGGCGTCGTCGGGTATCCGTGCGGGAGTGAAGAAATCGGTCAGCCCTGCGGTATAGCGGGCGGTGTAGTCGTACACGCCGCTCTCCGGGACGATCTCGACCGCGGGCAGTGCCTCGGGACCCTCTTCGCCTTCGATGACCGTCACGGCGACCTCGACGCCGGATACGAACTTCTCGGCGAGGACGGTGTCGCCGTACGCGAAGCAGCCGACCATCGCCCCTGGCATTTCCGCGGCGTCCTTGACGACCTGGGCGCCCAGCGCCGAGCCGCCCTGGTCGGGCTTGAGGATCAGGGGCAAGCCCAAGGTTTCGACCATCGCGTCCAGTACGGCTTGCGCGCCGAGTTCGCGGAAGGTGCTGTGCGGCAACACGACCCAGTCCGGCGTGGTGAAGCCCGCGTCGGCGACGAGCGCCTTGGCCGTCGGCTTGTCCCACGCGCGGCGGCAGCCCTGCGAACTGGTACCGACATAAGGCACGTCGAGCATCTCCAGCACCGTCTGCACCGCGCCGTTCTCCCCTTCACCTCCGTGAAGGGCGACGATGGCCGCATCGGGGCGCTGGGTGCGAAGACGTTCGAGCAGGCCCGCGTCGGTGTCCCACTCTTCGACGATGAGACCTTCCGACCGCAGCGCGACCGAGAGCCGGCGCCCGGAGCGGAGAGAGACATCGCGTTCGTGGGAAAGTCCGCCTGCGAGTACGGCAACGGTGCGGTCGACCACCGAGGACTCCTTTGTGCTTGGGGACGTCCGGCCGATCAGACCGTGTCCGGAGAGGGGTTCTGCGGCCCCGAGATCGAACGGGGGCTCGCGTTACCGAAGGTACGCGCCAAGTCCATTTCGGACTCGAGCACCGCCGCGAGGCGCCGGACGCCTTCGCGGATCCGCTCGGGTGTCGGGTAGCAGTAGGAAAGACGAAGTTGTCTGCTGCCGAATCCGTCGGCGTAGAAACCGGTTCCGGAGGCGTACGCGACCCGGGCCGTGACGGCTCGCGGCAGCATCGCCTTCGTGTCCACGCCTTCCGGGACGGTCATCCAGACATAGAAACCGCCGTCGGGTTTGGTCCAGCTGCACCCGGCGGGCATGTGCTGATCGAGCGCGGACAGGATCGCGTCCCGGCGCTCCCGGT
Source organism: Amycolatopsis sp. WAC 01375 (assembly GCF_003947325.1). NCBI lineage: Bacteria > Bacillati > Actinomycetota > Actinomycetes > Pseudonocardiales > Pseudonocardiaceae > Amycolatopsis > Amycolatopsis sp. WAC 01375. Next base: position 66,462 of record NZ_QHHW01000014.1, on the reverse strand, counting down.
AGTTCTCGCGGAAGGTCTTGATCTGACCCATCCAGTCATGAGTCGAGAGGTATCGCGACACGATCAACTGGTTAAGCGTGGGCGGGCAAAGGGTCGCGGACTCGGCCGCGAGCACGAGTTTCTCCCGGACGGCGTGCGGTGCGAGCACCCAGCCGACCCGCAGACCGGAGGCGAAGGTCTTCGAGAACGAGCCCAGGTACACGACGTTGTCGGGGTCGATCGAGCGGAGCGCCGGATACGTCTGCCCGCTGAAGCCGAGCAGACCGTACGGGTTGTCTTCGACGATGAGGATATCGTTCTCACGGCAGATCTCCACGATTTCCGCACGTCGCTCGACGGCCAGCGTGACGCCGCCGGGGTTGTGGAAGTTGGGGATCGTGTAGAGGAACTTGACCCGGCGGCCCGCTTTCCGGGTCTCCGCGAGCGCGGCACGCAGCCCCTCGGGGACCAGGCCGTGGTCGTCCATGGCGACGTGGACGACGTTCGCCTGGTAGGCGGCGAAAGAGCCGAGCGCGCCGACGTATGAGGGGCCCTCGGCGATGATGACGTCACCCGGGTCGCAGAACAGCCGGGTGACCATGTCGAGCCCCATCTGGGAGCCGACCGTCACGACGACGTCGTCCGGATGGGCCTTGATGCCTTCGAGGGCCATGATCTCGCAGATCTGCTCGCGCAGCGACGGGACGCCGTGCGCGGACCCGTACTGGAGCGCGACCAGGCCCTCTTCGGCGATCAGTTCGCCGACCTGCTCGGACAACGTGTCCAGCGGGAGCGCGGCGAGGTTCGGCATCCCGCCGGCGAGCGACACCACCTCGGGGCGACTGGCGACCGCGAACAAGGCCCTGATCTCGGAGGCAGTCATCCCGGCCGTACGCGCGGCGTAGCGGTCGAGATGAGGGTCGAGGTTGTGTCGGCCGGGCTCCGGCCGGACAGGGCGATTCTCGGTCATCAGGCGCTTCACCCGTGCTTCGAAGTGGACATAGTCGCTACCGACTGGTAGTTCCATCGAGTGTAACCACCCTCCCTTGAGGGGCCCTGGCCTTCCGGTGTTCATCACATCGGCCTATCCTCGGTCAGGTCCCCTTCAGTGAGTCCTGCTCGGGACAGGGCTGCGTCGGGTGTCGTCGTTCAGGGAGGTTTGTCGGTGTCGCGTCGCGTCGTGGGCGTAACCCTGGACAACCTCGAGCATCTGCCCAAGAGCTGCCGCCGCTGCGTGTACTGGGAGCTGGCGCCGCATTTGAAGGCGCAGGCCGAGGAGTACGGCGCGACGGAGGTCGAAAAGGAAGCCTGGGTCTCCAGCGTGCTGCTGGAGTGGGGCTCCTGCGGCCGGATCGTCTACAGCGACACTCTGCCGGTCGGTTTCGTGCTGTACGCGCCGCCGAACGCCGTGCCGCGTTCACTGGCCTTCCCGACTTCACCGCCCGGTCCGGACGCGGTTCTGCTGACCGCCTTCCAGATCCTCCCCGAATTCCAAGGTGGCGGACTCGGCCGGATGCTGGTGCAGGCCGTCGCGAAGGATCTGACCAAACGCGGGGTCCGCGCGATCGAAGCCTTCGGTGACGCCAAGCCCGACGAGACCGATCCGGACGGCGGGCACAGCTGCGTGCTGCCCGCCGCGTTCCTGCAGAGTGTCGGCTTCAAGACCGTGCGGCCGCATCCGCGGTGGCCGCGGCTGCGACTGGAACTGCGGTCGGCGATCTCGTGGAAGGAAGACGTGGAGGCGGCCCTCGAACGGCTGCTCGGCCAGGTCTCCATCACGACGGCCGAGCCGAGCATGGGCCGCGCCTGACCTTCTTCGCCTTTTCGGAGGCTTGAGCCGGTTGAGATGAAAGCGTCCTTCATTGCGAAATTTGCAATGAAAGGCCCCTTCATCTCACGGCCGCCGAGCCGCCCTAGCAGAGTTTCCGGGTACGCGCAGCAGCCATCCCCTGCCTTGGGGATGGCTGTGGGTAACCCGCCGAGTTATCCACAGATCGCTGATAGGAGCGGTGGAAAATCTGTGGATGGGTAGGCTGGACCTGGGGACGCCCCCCGGGAAGGGCGGGGGCTGCGCGCCGGGTGGGGCTAGGGGTGGCGTGGTCCGGCGAGGGGTGACACAACCGGTTGTGCCGAGAGTGTCGGCAGAGGGATGTGCGCTCGCGTGCGGGTGTGGAGGAGTGGCTACTCCGCTTTGGCGAGTTCGTGGGCAAGGACGTCCGCGAAGGTGAACGTGCCTGTCGGCTGGTCCCCTTCGCCGAGGAGATACAGACGCTTCACGGCGACCAGGATGCCTTCGGCGACGACGTCGCGGAAAGCAGGGTCCGCCAGTTTGCGGCTGTCTTCCGGATTGGTCAGGTAGCCGATCTCGATCCGCACCGCCGGGCAGCGGGTGCGGGTGAAGATCTCCCAGGTCTTGTAGTGCGTGCGGCAGTCGAGCATGCCGGTGCGGGCGGCCAGCTCGCGCTGGATGAAGCCCGCCAGCAGCTCACCGACGGTCGACGTGGCGCCGTTGCCGGTACCGAAGTGGAAGCTCGCGACCCCTTGCGCCTTGGGCGAGGGGTTCTTGTCGTTGTGCAGCGAAAGGAACAGGTCGGCGCCCGCCTCGTTCGCGAACTTCGCCCGCTCACCCTCGGTCGGACTCTGGTTCGGGCCGCGCGAGATCAGCGCCTCCATACCCGTGGCCTGCATCCGGCCTTCGAGCCGCCGCGCGAGGTCCCAGGCGATGTCCGCTTCACGCAGACCGCTGGCGACGACACCGAGGTCGTCGCCGCCGTGGCCGGGATCGATCACGATGCGCTTGCCGCGCAGCCGCGGACCCGCCTGTCGCACCTGCTCCTGCTCGCGCAGGAAAACGGGACGGCCGCCGCGCGCACGCGGCGAGGAGAGCCGGTGCAGTTCGCGGATCGTGGCCGGGCCGCACATGCCGTCGGAAACCAGGCGCATGTCGCGCTGGAAGGTCTTGAGCGCGCGTTCGGTCTGGGGGCCGAAGTGCCCGTCCGGGCGGCCGGCGTCGAAACCGAGTTCGGTCAGCCGCTCCTGAAGCGCGAAGACGTCGTCGCCCTGCATGGGGGCGGAGAACATGTAGGTCAGCGGGCGGCTGCCCAGGTGGAAGCCTGCGCCGCGAAGCGCCTGGTAGGTCGCGGGACCCACCAGACCGTCGGTGATGAGCCCACGGCGCTGCTGGAACGCCCGCACGGCATGTTCCATCGCCGTGTCGAAGACCTCGTACTCCCCGGATTCGGTCACCGGCGGGAGCAGCTCCATCGCCGCCAGCGTGGACCTGATCTCGGCGACGTCCGGTCCGGCGTCACCGCGGCGGAGTACCCGCATGCACTCCTCGCTCTTCCCTTTGGGGCACCGATCGAGCTCGATGCACGACTCTGAAAACCCTGCGGGGCGAACCCCGGTGCTCTATTGTGCCCTGTGAACTCTCGGTGAGCGCGGAGGCCCGGTCGGTGCGTCAAGCGCCCGTTCGTGGAACTCGTCCAGGCGTTCCCGTAACGATGAGATTTACCCAGTCTGCCGAACGACGAAACCCGGAGCCTGGGCAGGCCCCGGGTTTCGGCAGGTGAAACGCGAGATCAGAGGACGTCGGCGAGGTCCGACAGCAGCGCGGCCTTCGGCTTGGCGCCGACGATCTGCTTCACCGGCTTGCCGCCCTGGAACAGGATCAGCGTCGGGATCGACATCACCTGGTAGTCACGCGCAGTGTTCGGGTTGGCGTCGATGTCGAGCTTCGCGATGGTCAGCTTCTCGCCGTTCTCCGCCGCGATCTCCTCGAGCACCGGGGCGACCATCTTGCACGGACCGCACCAGGTGGCCCAGAAGTCGACCAGCACGGGCTTCTCGCTCGTCAGCACGTCGTCGACGAACGTCTTGTCGGTCACCGTCACGGTGTTGGCCATGGTGTCTCCTTCTGGGTGATGAAACTCCGGTGTGGGAAAGTCAGTTGGTGGTGGCGCCGTAGCCGCCGCCGACCAGCTCAGGGGTTTCCTGGGCGGTCTCGACACCGGCGTGCTCCGCCAGCCATCGTTCCGCGTCGATCGCCGCCGCGCAGCCCGAACCCGCGGCGGTGATCGCCTGCCGGTACGTGCGGTCGACCAGGTCGCCCGCCGCGAAAACACCCGGAAGGTTCGTGTACGAGGTCCGGCCCTGGGTGAGCACGTAACCGTCCTCGTCGAGGTCGACCTGACCACGCACCAGTTCGCTGCGCGGATCGTGACCGATCGCGACGAAGAACCCGGTCACGTCCAGCTTCGACTCTTCGCCGGTCACCGTGTCTTTGAGCTTCAGGCCTTCGACCTTGCCCTCGCCCTCGACCCCGGTGATCTGCTTGTTGAGCGCCCACTTGATCTTCTCGTTCTCGCGGGCACGCTCCAGCATGATCTTCGAGGCGCGGAACTCCTCGCGACGGTGGACGATCGTGACGGACTTGGCGAACTTCGTCAGGAAGGTCGCCTCCTCCATCGCGGAGTCGCCGCCGCCGGCGACCACGATGTCGTGGTCGCGGAAGAAGAAGCCGTCGCAGGTAGCGCAGGCCGAAACACCGCGGCCGAGCAGCTCCTGCTCGCCGGGTACGTTCAGGTAGCGGGCCGCGGCGCCCATCGAGAGCACGACCGCGCGGGCCGCGTAGCGCTTGCCGTTCGCGAAGACGTACTTGACGTCACCGGTCAGCTCGACGGACTCGACGTCCTCCTGGCGCAGGTCGGCGCCGAAACGCTTGGCCTGCTCGCGCATCTCTTCCATGAGGTCGGGGCCCTGGATGCCTTCGCGGAAGCCGGGGAAGTTCTCGACCTCCGTCGTCGTCATCAGCGCACCGCCGAACTGAGTGCCCTCGAACACCAGCGGTTCGAGCTGCGCTCGTGCCGCGTAGACAGCGGCGGTGTAACCCGCAGGACCAGATCCAATGACGATCAGGTTCCTGATCTCCTCGGCAGCCACCCGTGACCTCCGCTCGTAGTGACCTGTTCACCAGGCTCAACACGATCGTAGGGGCCGGTGTTCCCGTGGTGACCGGCGCTACTTTCTCCCGCCTTGCGCCACGGCGGAGATCCGACCTCTAGCGCCGCTAGGAAAGCTAGCGCGATAGCAAAGGTCCCTCGCTCCCCCCGAAATGGGGCTGGTGGGGAGCGAGGGACCAGTGAGGTTTCGGCCGGCTACTTCTGTCCGATGATTTTGTCGAAGAGGATCGCCGGGTTGCCCGGGCCGCAGTCGGCACCGAAGGCGACGATGCGGAACTGGGCGAGTTTGCCTGTGGTGTAGATCACCATCACGCCGTCCTTGCCCGCGACGTTCACCGGCCGGATTCCCTCCGGCCGCACGTCGGCGTCCATTCCGGCCGCGGCGACACAGGCGTCGAGCCGCTCTTCGGTCTTCAGCGAGCCGAAGTCGCGGACGCCGATCGCCTTGCCGACCAGGGCTTCGGCTCCTCCGCCGTCTCCGCCGACCGAAGGGCCGTTGGGGGCGGGAGGAGGCTGCGCGACGCCGCCGCCCGGCGTCGACTGCTGCGTGGTGGGCACGACGATCGCGACGGCGGCGATGGCCGCCGCGGCCACGGTCGCTATCCCGGCGCCCCAGCCGATCCGCTTGTTCCGCCGCCGCCGTGCGGCCGCGAGGTCCACCACCGGGGCGACCTGGTCCTGCTGCCCTTCAGATGCGCCTTGAAACGCAGGCGACGCCCGCATCTCGGCGGCCAGCGCGGCGTCGATCCGTGCCGCGAACTCCGCGGGCATCGGAGCGACCGGCTCGTTCGCGAGTTCCGCGAGGTCGGCCGTGGTCGCTTCGAGTGCTTCGATGATCGCCAGTGCTTCGGGGTCGGCGTTCACCAGCGGCCACAGTTCGGCCGCCTCCCGCTCGTCCAGCACACCTGCGTGCAGGTCGGCGAGCACATCGACAGACCACGGCGGACCGACGGTCCCACCGATCCCCCTGCTCTCGTCTGTCATCGTCCCTCCCCGTCACCCGGCGTGCCCTGAGGACGCCTGGCACCCCGTTTCGGGGTAGCGCGCTCTCGTTTGCTTTCGTGAGTTGGGACGTTCGCAATCGCATCGGGGTTCCGTAGATGTCCGAGAACCTTCGCGAGCTTTCCGCGACCTCGGGCACATCGGCTCTTGACCGTGCCTTCCGCGATGCCGAGCATCTTCGCCGTCTCGGCTACGGAGTATCCCTCCACGTCGACCAACACGATCGGGGCACGTTGCTCTTCGGGGAGCAGGTCGAGGGCTTCCTTGACGACGAGGCTCGTCTCGCGTTCGGACATCGAGTCACGCGGGGAGGCGGGCTCGTTGAACTGCCCGGTCTCGGGCAGCGGAACGGTCGGTCTGGCCTTGCCCCGCCGGATGCGGTCGAGGCAGGCGTTGACGACGATGCGGTGCAACCACGTCGTCACCTGCGATTCCGCTCTGAAATTGCCCGCTGCTCGGAACGCGGAGATGAACGCGTCCTGCAGGGCGTCCGCGGCTTCTTCCGGATCCCGCAAGGTGCGCAGGGCTACCGCCCACATGCGGTCTCGATGTCGCTGGACCAGTTCACTGAACGCGCGCGGGTCGCCGGCGGCATGCGCCGCGATGAGATCCGCGTCCGTTGGAGCTGCAGCTGTCACCCGGGAGAGCCTACTGACCCGGTGTCCGTGGTCACCCCGCAGGCAGGAAGGTCAGCTCTTTGAGTTCGGTGACGAACTTTCCGCGGTCGTCTTCACCCAGCTGAGTGATCCAGATGATGAAGTACTGACCCTGCTGAGGCTGCTGCAAAGCGATGGTCGACTCGCCCGCCGCGAGGTCCCCCGTTCCGACGACCTTGGTCTCGTCGAGCTTCGGGTTCTTCTTCTCGGCGGAGCGGATCTCGACCTTCGAGCCGGGGCTCGCCGAGTCGATCTTGAGCTGGCTGAGGGTGATCGGGTCCTTGAAGGTCACGACCAGTCCGACGCCGTCCTTGAGCACTGGGAACTGCTTGTCGTACTGGTCGGTCTTCCACGAAGTGCCGGCGTCGCCGTCGGTGGTGTTCTTGGCGCGGCTGGGGCTGTCGCCCTTGCTGCCCGGGTTGAACACGGTGACGGCCGACGACTTCACCGCGGCACCCACGGCCGGGGACGGCTTCTGCTGGGCGGGCGGCGGCTGCTCGCCCGAGGGCGGCGCGACCTGTGAGGACGAGGGCGCGGCGACGTTGATCTGCGGGCCGCTGGACTTCGATTCGCCCTGGAACAGGTTGATCAGCATCATCCCGCCCCAGGCGAGGATGACCACGGTCGCGACGACCAGCACGGTCACGCCGAACGCCAGCTTCTTGCGCCGCGCGACGTCCTTGACCGGCTTCTTCGTCGTCCAGACCGTGCCGTCCGGTTCGGCCACGGCCTCTTCCTCGCCGACGGCCTTGATCAGCTGCGTGCGCTCTTCGGCTTCGGCGACCTGGTCCAGCACGCGCAGGATGGCCGCGCTGGTGCGGATGCCGCCGTGGCCGCCGTCCTCGATGGTGCGGACGGCGAGCGAGGACAGCTCGACCGGGACCGTTGGGACCAGCGAACGCGGCGGGATGACGCGGCCGGTCGGCGCGTGCGGCGCCGCCGGGATCGCGGCCGGTCCGCCGGGAAGGGCCCAGCGGCCGGTCAGCAGCAGGTACAGGACCGCGCCGAGCGCCTTGACGTCGTCGCGAAGGGTCGCTTCGGGCAGGGGGCCCGGGAAGGCGAGCTTCAGCGCGCCGTCCGGGGTGAGCCGCAGGCGCTGCGGATGGTCGAGGCCGAGGACGAGACCGTTCTGGTGGGCGTGGTCGACGGCTTCCGCCAGCGCCTGCACCATCCTGGCCGCCGCGGCGGGCGCCACCGGGCGCTGCGCCACTAGGTCGACCAGGTCGCTGCCCTTGGTCCATTCCGCCACGACGACACCGAGCAGACCTTCGCTCGAAGTGACGCCGCTGCCGAGGCTCAGCACGTCGAGGACGCGCGCGACCCCGCCGTGGCCGAACTTCGACGCGTGCGCGGCACGCTCCAGCGTCCGGCGCGCGAGCCTCGCGGCCTCCGCGTCCGCCGGATCGCCGACCAGCAGCGTCAGCGCCACATCACGCTTCAGCTGCCCGTCGCGCGCTCGCCAAAGATGCGCGGCGGCTCTTTCGTCCACCCCGAACTGTGCGAGCAGGCGATACCGGCCGTCTCCGACGACCCGGCCAGGGGCCAGCGACCCGCCTTGGGCCCGGATGCCCACCTGGCTCGCCTCCCCTGCCTGTTCGCTCCGTCTCGTATCCACCGCACTCTCCCGCGTAGCTCCCGCCCCGAGGGTACCCAGAATACGACCCGTGAACGCGCGCCATCCGTACGTGAATCGTTACCCGCGCTTGATCAACCGGGTGATCCTGTCCGTGGCGGGCTTCAATTCCTCGACCTTGAGGGCCATGAGCACGCCGAACGACACCGCGATCCCGACCACCGTCTGCAGGAGAAGTTTCACCCAGGCATGGAAAGTAGGCCCGAACGAGTCAGGGACGACCTGCCCGGCGAGCCACGCCGCGCCGACCCCGAGCACACTCGCGGCGACCGTGAAGAGGATCACCCCGAGAATCCGCTTGCTCCGGAGATTTCCGAGGGTCACCCACAGCCAGACCTGGCCGAGGATCGCGCCGACGACGAACGTGAGGCCGTTGACCATCATCACGCCGAGCACGATGTTGTCCTTCGACAGCAGTACGGGGCACAGGTAGAGCAGCGGCACCTTCACCACGGTCATCACGATCATGATCAGCACCGGCGTCCGCGCGTCCTTCATCGCGTAGAACACCCGCATCTGCAACATGACCAGCGCGTACGGCAGCAGCGCGAACGCGGAGATGGCCAGTGCCTCGCCCAGTCGCGTCGCATCCTCGACCTTGCCCTTGCCCAAGGTGAACAGGGCGATACCGACCGAACCGCCCACCACGGTCATCACGGCGGAAATCGGCAGGAGCGTCACCGTCGAGATGCGGGAGGCGTAGGAGAGGTCGCCGATCAGCTTCTTGTGGTCGCCGTCGGCCGCCGCGCGGCTCATCCTCGGCATGATCGCGGTCAGCAGCGACACCCCGATGACGCCGTAGGGCAGCTGGAAGAGCAGCCACGCGTTGGCGTACGCGGTCACGCCGCCTTGCGAACCGCTGGTCAGCACGCGGGTCGTGATCGTGTAGCCGACCTGGCTGACGGCGACGTAGCCGACGGTCCACAGTGCGAGCCCGCCGAACTCCTTCATGCGCTTGTCGATGCCCCAGCGCCACTTGAACTTGAACCCCGACCGCAACAGCGGCGGGATCAGCAGCACCGACTGCGCCACGATGCCCGCGGTCACGCCGAGGCCCAGCGTCAGCACCTTCGGGTCGGTGATCGACACCGGATTGGTCGAGATGTCCCCCGGCATGACCCACACCACGAGGATCGTGAAGATGACGACCAGGTTGTTGATCACCGGCGCCCACGCCGTCGGACCGAAGATGTGCTTCGCGTTCAGAATCGCCGAGAGCAGGGCGAACACGCCGTAGAAGAAGATCTGCGGCAGCAGCAGATACGCGAACGCGGTGACCAGCGCCGGATTGGCGTCACCGTTGTCATCGACGTAGAGCTTGGTGATCAGTGGCGCCGCGAAGACCGCGATGGCCGTCCCGACGACGAGCAGCGTGCCCGCCACCGTGACCAGCCGCTGCGTGTACGCCTCGCCGCCGTCCTTGTCGTCCTGCGACCGCACGAGCAGCGGGACCACGAGGCTGGACAGCACCCCGCCCATCAGCAGCTCGAAGATGATGTTCGGCATCGTGTTGGCGACGTTGAACGAGTCGTTCTCGACCAGGGCGCCGATGGCCGCGACCAGCAGCAGCTTCCACGCGAAACCGGTGATCCGGCTGATCAGCGAGGCGATCGCCATCCGGCCGCTGGATTTCGCGAGTGACGGCGTCTTCGCGGGGGCGGCGACATCCTGCTCGCCTGTCTGCCCCGGCCGCGGTTTGACCAGCGGCGCGTCCTTGATCGCCGGCATGACCTGCGTGGCGAGCTGGTCGTACGGGCGGAGGACGTCGGGGTCGGCGACCGGCCAGCGCGATCCCATCGGGACGCCGGGGGTGCGCGGGATGAACCGCGTCGCGTCGGGCTCGTCGCGCCGGTCGACCTGCCACGGGCGGACCGGTGGCGGCTGGCGGCGCCCGCGATGCGGCGGGGGCGGTGTCTGGTTGAGCGCCTGCGGCGCCGTCGTCGGACGGCGCGGCGGCGGCTTCGGTGCCGACGGGGCAGGCTGCGGCAGCGGCGGCCCCTGCGGCGGCGGAACCGGCTGACGCCGGGTCGGCGGAGGCGGTGTCCCCTGCGCGGGGGGCACCTTCCGCGGCGGCACCTGCGCCGGCGGCGGGTTCTGGGGTGGCCTCAGCCGCCGTGTCTCGTCGTCGGGGCGGCCCGCGACCCGCTGACGCCTGCCGTCGGGCGGTGGCTGCTGGGGAGGGGGCGGCTGCTGCTGGGGAGGCGGCGGCACCGCCCGCCGCGGGCGCTCACCGCGTTCGGGCGGGAGCTGCTGCGGGGGCGGTGGACGACGTTCGGGACGTCGTGCCGGACCATCGGTGCGGCGGGGCGGGGGCGGAGTACCTTCGCGCCGGGGACGGCCTGCACGCTCGGGCGGTACACCCGGCTCTCTTTCCAACGCGTGCCCAATCCTCGGTGCTCGACTACCTGATGCCCGGTGGCATCGTTCGACCCAGGGTAATCGGCAACGCCCTGAAACACTTAAACCTGTGCGTCCTCGGTCACACGAGGGGTGGTTTCTCCGGCCGGATCGGCTCGCGAGTCCTTGATCCTCCGGTAGATCCGGCGGGACGAGAGCAGCAGCAACGCGCCGGCCGCGGTGATCGTGATGATGATGGTGATCGCGCCGTACTCCGTGGAGGTCAGCTCGAACCGCGCGTCGGTGCCGAGCCTGGTCCCGTCGGGCGTGGTCAGGGACACGTCGACGCTGAACCGGCCTGCCCGGAGCGCCTCGACCGGGAGCAGCTGGTTGACGGCGCCGTTGGCCGGGACGGTCCGCTCCGGGACCGCCTCGGTGGGACGCAGGCCGACGTTGTTCTTCAGCACGGTGCGGACGTTGACGCCGACCGGCAGGCCGTTGGTGATGTACGCGGGCAGCGGCGACGCGCCGGAAGCCAGCGCGATCGTCTGCTTCGGCCGCTCCACGGTGACCTGGCCGCGGATCGCGTCGAGATCACCGCGGGCGTTGCCGGTGACGGTCGCGGCGTCCGCGCCACGCCACGACGTCGAGGCTGCCCGGATGAGGGCGAGCCGGACCGGGGCGATCACGTCGGCCGGCTTCACCCGTTTGGTGGCATCCATCGTCATCGCCGACGACAGGCCCAGCGTCTCGTTGTCGATCTGGGACATCTTCGCGGTGACGTCGCCGCTGGTGGCGGCCGTCAGATCCTGCGGGTCGTAGTTGACCGACGCCGTCCCGGACGGGCTCTCGCCGAGCAGGTCGGGCAGTGGCGACGACTTGATGAGGCCCGCGGCGTAGAAGTCGCCCATCCGCTCCAGGAACGTGGTGAGTTCGGGGCCGGTCGCGGTCCAGTGCCGCGGCGGCGCGATCAGCAGCTGCGATCGCTCCTGCCCGGTCTGCCCGCCGAGCCCGGCACGGAAGGCGATGGCGCCGAGCCCGTTCTGGGTGGACTCCGAGCCGTTCAGCGCGGACGTGATCAGCGCGTCGATCGGCTGCGCGCGCAGGTCCGTGCCTTCGAGGGCGACAATGCCCGAAAGGGGTGAATCGGACTGGAGCTTGCCCGAATCGGTCAGCACGGTTTTGACACCGGCCTTGCCGATCGCTTCGACGGTCTGCGCGTCGAGTGCGCCGCCTGGCCAGAGCACGCCGTCCTGCGGCTGGATGCCGAGCAGGTTCTTGATCGCCGCCGCGCCGCCGACCGCACTGGCCAGGAGCGCGGTGTCGGTGGCGTCGCCGGCCCGGACCTTCGTCAGCGCGGTGAGGTCGGCGTCGGCGAACGGGAGGGTGACCACGCAGCGGCCCGCGACCAGCGCCTTCAGCTGGCCGAGCCAGTTCTTCGCGGTGTCGACGCCCTTGCCGGGGACGGGTCCGCCGCCGGTGGCGACCTGGTAGCCGCGGGTCATCCCGTCCACGGTCGCGACCAGGTCGGGGTCGATGGCCAGGCACAGCGACGACGAGACCTTCGTGTCCGCCTCGGCCGCGCGTGCCGCCGCGACCAGTGCGTCCAGCCGTCCGCCCGGGGCCAGTTCGTCCGCGAGCCGCTCGTCCGCCACGGTCAGCGGGCCGCCGAGCGGGGACGAGACGACGTGCACGGTGCTGTTCGCGATCGGCCACAGCAGGCTCGCCGACGGCGCCGAAAGCGGACGCGACGCGGGTGCCTTGCCGGGGATGCCGAGCACCGGCATCAGCAGGGTGACCGCCGCCAGCCGTTCCGGTCCGCCGAAATCGGGGGTGCCGTTGACGTTGACCAGCAGCGGGTACACGCCGGTCTTCGGGAACTGGAGCTTCGAGGACTGGCCGAGCGGGACGGCGAGGTTCAGCGCGGCGCTCTGGCCAGGCTCCAGAGTGTCCGGCACGAGGTCGACGAACTCCGTCGTCGCGAGGTCCTTGAACTTGTCGCCCGCGAGGACGTCACCGATCTGCTGCTCGGTCTGCAACCGGGTGCCGAGTTGCAGCCGGACGCCCAGCTTGCTGATCTTCCGGTCGCCGACGTTGGTGACGCGGCCGGTGACGGTGAGCGAAGTCGAGGTCGTGGAGACCACGCGGGGGTTCAACTCGTCGAGGTCCACACGCAGCCGGGGCTGTTCCTGGGCCTGCGCGACCGTGACGGGCAGCGCCGAGAAGGCCAGGAACAGGATCGACAGGACAGTGGCGGCAAGCCGCTTCACTCAGGTGCTCCCTCGGCGGTGTGCTGTTGCTGCGCGAAGAGTTCTTTGGCCTTCCGGACCAGCTTGCGCTCGTCGGAGTAGGCGAGTTTGGTTTCCAGCTCGGCGAGCGGCACCCAGGCGACTTCGGTCACCTCGACATCCTCGTCCGAAAGTTCGCCGCCGGTGGCTTCCAGGATGAAATGGTGCACTGTCTTGTGCACCCGCCGACGCTCGGCCACGAACCAGTAGTCGATGGTGCCGAGCGGCTGGAGGACCTGCGCGGAGATGCCGGTCTCCTCCTTCACCTCGCGCACAGCTGTCTGCTCCACCGTCTCACCGTCCTCGATGTGGCCCTTCGGCAGCGACCACAGCAGTCTGCCGTGCCGGTCGAGCCGCCCGATCAGCGCGGCGTTCGCCCGTTCGGCGTCGACGACGAGTCCGCCGGCCGAGGTTTCGTCGACCGTCGTCAGCCGCCTTCCCCGCCTGCGCCTCCGCCGGCGGCCCGGCTTCGAAGCGCCGGAGCGGCCGGCTGATCCAGACATGCTGCGATGCTAGAGCAAACGGCGGTACGGGTACGCTGGCTCACCGTGCCCGTGTTGGGCCCGGCCGTAGTAAGTACATCCAAATCGTGGTGGGATTGTCGTGAACAAGGTGGTCGCCGGGCAGGCGATTGCGGGGAAGAGCACTGCGATGCAGAACGCCGTGACCGAGCTGATGCGCATCTCCCCGTTGGCGGACGAGCTCGCGAAGCTCTTCGCGAAGGCGGGGCACAGCCTGTACCTCGTCGGCGGCAGCGTCCGCGACATGATGCTCCGCAGGCTGTCGAACGACCTCGACTTCACCACCGACGCCCGGCCGGACCAGGTGCTCAAGATCGTCAGCGCCTGGGGCGACGCGGTCTGGGACGTCGGTATCGCGTTCGGCACGGTCGGCGTGACCAAACAGGGCATGACGCTGGAGATCACCACGTTCCGCGCCGACAGCTACGACCGCGTCGGCCGCAACCCCGAGGTCACCTTCGGCGACAGCATCGAGGGAGATTTGCTTCGCCGTGACTTCACGGTCAACGCGATGGCGATCGACCTGGCGAGCAAGACCTTCGTCGACCCGTACGACGGGCTCCAGGCGCTCCAGGACCAGGTGCTCGACACGCCGGCGACCCCGCAGGAGTCCTTCGCCGACGACCCGCTGCGCATGCTGCGGGCCGCGCGGTTCGCCGCGCAGCTCGGGTTCACCGCGGCGCCGCGCGTGATCGACGCGATGACGTCGATGGCCGACGAGATCGACCGGATCACCGCCGAACGCGTCCAAGCCGAGCTGTCGAAGCTGCTGCTGGCGGACGACCCCCGGCCCGGAATCGAGCTGCTGGTCGACACCCGCCTCGCCGACCGGGTGCTGCCCGAGGTGCCCGGCATGCGGCTGGCGATCGACGAGCACCACCAGCACAAGGACGTCTACCAGCACTCGCTGACCGTGCTCGCGCAGGCGATCGACCTGGAGAAGACCCACGAGCCGACGTCGGAGCCGGATCTCATCCTGCGGCTCGCGGCGCTCCTGCACGACGTCGGCAAGCCCGCGACGCGCGAGTTCCAGCCCGGCGGCGGAGTGAGCTTCCACCATCACGAGGTCGTCGGCGCGAAGATGGCCCGCAAACGTTTGCGTGCCCTGAAGTTCTCGAAGGAGATCGTCCAGGACGTCAGCCAGCTCGTGTTCCTGCACCTGCGGTTCCACGGCTACGGCAAGGGCGAATGGACCGATTCGGCGGTGCGGCGCTACGTCACCGACGCCGGCGACCTGCTGCCCCGGCTGCACAAGCTGGTGCGCGCCGACTGCACCACGCGCAACCGCAAGAAGGCGGCCGCGTTGCAGGCGACCTACGACGACCTCGAGCGGCGGATCGAAACGATCCAGGCGCAGGAAGACCTCGACCGGGTCCGGCCGGACCTCAACGGCGAGGAGATCATGCGGATCCTCGGGCTCAAGCCGGGGCCGGACGTCGGCAAGGCGTGGAAGCACCTGAAGGAACTGCGGCTCGACCGCGGCCCGCTGGAGCACGACGAAGCGGTCGCCGAGTTGAAGAAATGGGCCGCCGAGAACGGCATCGGCTGAGATGACCCCCGTTGGCCTCTGGATCCGTCCGGCGTAAACGGAGATACTCCTGCCGGTGCTCCGGGCAGGGGGAAAATCCATGGCGAAGCGGCCGCCCAGTTTTCTGGTGACGTTGCTGCGTCGCGGCGCGCCCGCGCTGGCCACGGCGACGAGCGAGCTGTCCGACGAGGTCGGCGACCCGACACCGATGCGCGCGCTCCGGCGGATCCAGCAGATGTCCGGTCCGATCGACACGGCTCATCGCGACAACCTCTTGCTCAGGGCCGCCCGGTATGTCGCCCTCGTCCCGCTGGTCTACCGGCTCTTCGCGGTGCCCGGCGCGTTCGGCGTCTACGTCTCCACGCACGGCATGATCGGGATCGGCCCGGTCGGGCTGGTGGCACTCGGGTCGGCAGCGCTGTCGCTGTACGGGATCCGGTGGATGCTGCGCTCGGCGCCGTTCCGCCCGCAGCACGCCGTCCGCCTGCTGGCGCTCGACCTCGTGTTCACGCTGCTCGCGCCGCTCGCGGTGGGGGCACTGGTGCCGGCTTCGGTCTTCACCGAGGCGATGGCGGTGCCCGGCAAACACCTGCTCGGTGAGGTCGCGTTGCTGGCGCTGGCGCTGGGGATGCCCGCCGCCGTGGCACTCGCCCTCGTCAGCTTCCCGGTGCGGATGCTCGCGTCCCTGTTCGGCACCGGCCGCGCCGCGCCAGGCGACGCGATGGCCACCTTCCCGTCGATCCTCGGCGTGCTCTTCACCGCGAGCGGCGCCCTCGTCCTGATCGGGCTCGGCACCCGGCTCGCTCTCGCGTACGGCATCCGCAACGGCCGGATCGCCGAACGCGCCCGCCAGCACCGGATGCTGCACGACTCGGTGCTGCAGACCCTCGAAGCGATCGCGCTGGTCAACAAGGGCGACGCGGCCGCGCGGCTCGCGGAGGTGCAGCGGCTGGCGCGGGCGCAGTCGATGGAGCTGCGGCGGACGATCGAGAACGAGGCTTCGCAACGTTCGGAGGCCGGGTCGCGGCCGCTGGGCGAGAAGCTCGCGTCGCTGGCGGCGGAGATGGCGCGCGACGGCTTGCGCGCCCAGCTCGTGATCGCCGAACTCGACGACGACACGCTTTCGGAGGTCCGGCAGATCGCCATCCGCGACGCCGTCCGCGAGTCCCTGCGCAACACGCTCAAACACGCCGGGACGGACAAGGTCGTCGTGCGCGTCGAGGAGCGGGAAGGCGGCGTCACCGTGATCACCCGCGATCACGGTGCCGGGTTCAGCATCGACTCCCGGCCCGCCGGATTCGGGATCAGCGAGTCCATCACCGCCCGGCTGAACGAGGTCGGCGGGACCGCGAGGGTGGAGTCGGCTCCGGGCAATGGCACCAGAGTCACCCTTTGGGTGCCGTTCTGACGGTAAACAGGAGAACATGAAGAAAACGGACGTCCTGGCCGAAGCGCTCACCGCGTACCGCGACGGTGACCGGGCCAAGGCAGCGGACCTCGCCGAGCGCGCCGGATCCACGCTCGGCCGCGAACTGCACCGGTACCTGACCGAGGGCGGCGGCGGAGATGTGTACGACCAGCCCGCCGCGTTCACGGCGTTCATCCGCGGCGGCGGGAACGTCAAGCTCTACCGCGTGCTCAGCGCCATGCTCGCCCGGCGGTACGGCACCGTCGGCTCCCTGCTCGACCTCGGCTGCGGCGACGGGCTCGCCGTCGTCCCCGCCCTCGAACAGGCGGACCGGCAGCCGGGCCGCATCGACCTGGTCGAGCCGTCGAGCGCGTTGCTCGCGGAAACGCGCAAGCACCTCGGCGGCACCCATGGCCTGCACACCTGGGACGTCACCGCGCAGGAGTTCCTCGCCCGCGACGACGACAGGCACTGGCAGCTGACGCAGTCGACGTTCGCACTCCAGTCGATCCCGACCGCCGAGCGCACCGAGGTCCTCCGCGCGCTCCGGCCGCGCACCGGCTGCCTGGTGCTCGCCGAATTCGACGTGCCCGAGTACGACGAAGACTCCGCCGAGTACCTGCTCTCCCTGGTCGTCCGCTACGAACGGGGGATCTCGGAGTACGGCAAGGCCGCGTCGCTGGTGGCGCAGGGGTTCCTGCTGCCGATCCTGCTCGGCCTGGTCAAACCGGGGGCGGACCGCACGAACTGGGAGCAGCCCGCCACCGACTGGGCTTCGCAGCTGAAGGAAGCGGGCTTCACCGGCATCCGGATCGAGCCGCTGGCGGACTACTGGTGGTCGCCCGCGGTGCTCATCACCGCTTCCTGAACCGAATCACGCGAGTTACGCCTCCAGACACGCGAGTTACGCCTCCAAGCACGTGAGTTACGCCTCCAGTCACGTGTTCAGACGGACGGCTCGCCGTGGAACCCCGCCACCACGCGTGAGCGGAGCCGTAACTCGCGTGATCGAAGGCGTAACTCGCGTGATCGAAGCCGTAACTCGCGTGCCTGGGCGCGCGAGTCCGGGACCTCGGCGCGGCTACTGGACGCGGGAGAGCACGCCGGTTTCGAGATGCTGGGCGAGCGGCCGCGGCAGGACGTAGGCCACGGCTCCGCCCGGCGTCCCGTTCCACGGCGCGGTGATGCCGGTGACCACGCGCAGCGGCCGCAGGATGCGGTACAGGCGGCGCTCGCGTTCACGGTCCGCGGCCAGTGACGTCTCGATGAACCGCGCCGCTTCGGCGTGCACGAGGTTGCCGGTCTCGTTCCCGAACCGCTGCACCGTGGTGCCCGCCGGCAGGACGACGATCCGCTTGCGGCGGAAGAAGTTCAGCGGCGGTTCGCCGCGCAGCGGCAGGATCGGCCAGTCGGCCGGGTTGTCGGCCTCCTCGTTCGCGCCCACCGTTGCCCGTGCCGGGTACAGCAGCAGGGTGCCGAGGAAGAACCGCGCCGCCTCTTCGAGTTTGGCGAACGCCACCGGCTCGTCCGTCGGCGGACGTGAGACCTCCCAGCCGCTCTCGGTGCGGCGCAACGTCCACAGGCCCGGCTCCGGGACCGCGTTCGCACCGATCCGGTACGACGTCGGCGTGACGCCGTGTTCGGCCAGGCGCTGGTACAGGACGTCCAGCACCTCGACGGCCCTGATGTCGCGGGCGGGTTCGCCGTCGCGTTCGACGCGGGTTCGGATGCTCTCGTCCGGCAGGTCCGCGGCGGTCTGCGGCGGCCGCGGCTTGCCGACGATCTCCGCTTCGGCGGTCGCCCGCACCAGCTCGCCGACCAGCGGCGGCCGGAATCCGGCGGCCCGGATGTGCTCGACCAGCTCCGGCTCGGGCGGCACGCCGTACTTGCGCAGGTAGTGCGGCACGGCCGCGGGCCAGATCCAGACGCCGTCGGTGTGGAAGGCGTTCGGCACGTCCGGCGGGCCGTTCGGGGTGAAGATGTCCGGCTGCGGACCCGGCCGGGTCAGCGCCACCGGCGAGCGGAAGAGGTAGTCCAGTACGCCGCGCATCATTTCCGGCGGCACCGGCGGCCGGTTGACGACCGGCCGTTCGCCCTCGTTGTGCGCGTCGACGACCTTCGCGTGCCGGAACACCACGTCCAGCGGCAGGCCCGCCTTGGCGGAGAGCCAGGCCGGGACGTGGTTCTTGTCGCGCGGGAAGATCGCGAGTTCGGTCGCGTACGCGCGCGGCGACGGCTTGCCGCCCTCGTTCGGCGCCAGCCGCCACGTGGGTTCCTGCTCGGCGTCGAAGTCGAAGTCGAAATGCGATTCCGAGTCCAGCGTGAAGGTGCCCTGGAACCAGGTGCCGGTCTCGGGCTGGTTCATCGCCGCGCGCAACCGCGCGAACAGCGAACCGAGCTCCGGCGGGGCCGCGATCGACACCGACACCGGGCCGTTGCCCTCGTCGCCGACCGAGCGGACCTCGAGTTCGGAGTAGTCGCCGACCTGCCGGAACTGGGCGCCGACCCGCTGCCAGCCCGGCGGCAGCACCCGCAGCAGGGTCCGGCCGATGGCACGCAGCAGTGCGGCCTGATCACCCGTTCCGGGCTCCGGCCGGGCCTCCGGCGTCTCGACGAAGTCGTGCCTGGTCTGCCACAACGCCGTCAGCCGCGACGGCGCGGCCGTGGTCGAGAAGTCCGTCAGCCCCAGTTCGGCGGCGCGGGCAGCGTCCTCGCCCGCCCAGCGCAAGGTCAGGTCGCCGCCGCCGGTGTTCGGCGCGATCTGGAAGTGCTCGTCGTCGAACCGGCCGTACGACTGGAGACTGAAGGTCGAGCCTGCCTCGCCGTTCAGCACCACGCGGGCGGGCCGCCCGTTCCAGTCGCGATCGAACCCCTCCGGCGCCGCTTCCCCCGGCGGCGCGATGAGCAGCAGTGTGCCGTCTTCGGTCGACCGCTGAGCCGCGAAGACGGTGTCCCCCCAGACGGCGTACAGGCCATCCGGCCGCTCCGCCGCTTGTACCCGGTAACGCACGATGTGTCCCCTCCCCAAGTTCCCCAAACCGGAGGTAAATCTAGTGGGCCGGATAGCGGGCGTACCACCGGTCGTCACCCGGCGCGTTCCCACCGAACTCCGCGAGCGCGTCGTCCGCTAGCCCTCCGATCACTTCGCTCAGCTCCAGCTCCACGAGCCAGCTCGTCTCCAGCTCTTCCTCGCCGTACATCGCGCCGACGAGGTTCCCGCAGACCGATCCCGTCGAGTCGCTGTCACCGCTGTGGTTCACCGACGCGAGCAGCGCGACGTTCGGGTCCGTGGTGGTCAGCGCGACGTAGACCGACATGGAGAGCGCGGTTTCGCCGACGTTCCCCTGCCCGAGCGTCTCGAGCTTCTCCGGCGTCGGGGCCCCTTCCTTGGAAAGGGCGAGAGCCTGGTCCAGCGCGACGCTCTGCTCCTCGTGCCCCGGGTACTTCTCCAGTTCGGCACGGGCGGTCGCGAGGGCGTCGAGCAGCGGTTTCCCGCGCAGCAGTTCGTGCACGATCACCGCGAAAGCACCCGACGAGAGATACCCGCTCGGGTGACCGTGGGTCAGCGCCGCGCTTTCGGCACCGAGCCGGAACACCTCGGCGAGGTCGTCCGACCACAGCGCGACCGGGGCCGCGCGCATGATGCCGCCGCAGCCCTTCGAGTTGTTCACCGGCTTGGCCATACCGGCGCGCACTCCGGTCTTCCCGTACGCCTCCAGCTCGCTGAAGCAGGTGAGGCCGGGCGCGCGACGGCTGAACAGCTCGCGGTTCGTGATCAGCCAGCCGTCCGGTTCCGGGCTCGTGTTCTCCGGGCCGCGCGCCCGCTCCCACGAGACGCCCTGGGTGTGCAGCCAGCGCTGGTAGGCCAGCTGGAGCGACTGCTCGACCGGTTCGGTGCCGTGGTGGGCCCTGATCAGGCCTTCCAGGGTGAACAGCGTCATCTGGGTGTCGTCGGTGATCCGCCCGAGGCCGCCGTACGCGGGGATGAGGCCGGTGATGCCGGCCGGTCCGGCGATCTCCCGGATGCGGTCGATCGAGTCGAACTCGGTCTTCGCGCCGAGCGCGTCGCCGAGCGCCCCCGCGTACAGGCTGCCGCGCAGCCGCGACCTGGTCGCCGGATCTTGAAGCCACTCGCGCATGTCTCTACTGATCTCCTCGTGGGTACCGGTTCGCGTCCCAGCGCCGCCGCTCTTCGGGTTCGCGGGGCAGGCCGAAGCGGTTGAAGTAGTAATAGGCGTCGCCCGCCATGGCGTCGACGACGCCGAGGCCGGGATACGCGGCGAGCCAGGCCCCCGGCAGACCGGGCACGGTGAGCCTGGCGCCCACCATCGCCCCGGTCAGCGCGCCGGTCACCGTGCCGCCGCGAGCGGCCAGCGCGAGCGCCGCCTCGGGGTCGTGGCCCCGTTTGGCGGCGGCGAACAACGCCCTGCCGAGCACCGAAAGCGGCGTCCGGCCGTCTCCGATGCTGTCGAACTGCTCGACGTCATCGCCGTCGATGTCGTTCCGGAGGTCGAGCACGGTCTTGACCAGGTCGCCGACCTCGCCGCCGTACTCGTCGAAGCCTTCGAGGAAGTTCGCGACCGCCGGTTGGCCGTCGCGGGCCGCGAGCTGGGCGCGAAACAGGTTGACCAGCAGTTCGGCACCGTGGACGACTTCGTGGCCCGCCGCGGAACCGACCAGCTCACGGACCACCTTCATCGCGTAGAACGCATTGTCGGCGGGACCCTGCACGCCGCCGGTCACCGTCGCGGCGAGCGCGGTCGCCAGCATCGCCGAGAACTCGGCGGGGGGCGGGCCCGCGCCTTCGGTGGCCTTGGCGACCCAGCCGTCCGGCCGTCCACCCGCGGGCAGCGACGCCGGGATCTCGGGCTTGTCCGGAGTCGGGTCCAGGCCGCGGATCACCGATTCGGTGTGGAACAGCAGCTGCCGGGTCAGCCCACCGAGTGGCAGGCCGTCGGCGGGGTCCGCGCCCGAGCCGAGCGCGTCTCCGAGCGCGAAGCCGACGTACGCGCCGAGAAGCCGGGGGTACGCGAAGCTGCCGACGGGAAGCGTCGGGTTGTAGAACTTCCCGAACATCCACGCGGTCGGGCGAGGTTCGCCGTTGTCGTAGAAGTGCGTCACCAGGCCGTTGGCGAAGAGGTCTTCGGGCAGTTCCGGCAGCGGACGGCCGTCGTGCTTCGCCCGGGAGCGCTCGAACGACAGCGTCGCGGCCCGCGTGTAGCGGTCGAGCTCTTCGTTGCTCAAGGTGTAGCCGTTGTCGCGAGCCTGGTCGACGAGACTCCGGAGGTTCGCGACGGCGGCGCCGTCGTACTCCCCGCTGAAGTAGGCGGGGCGCCCGACCGACTCGGGGCGCTCGGTTCCCGCCGGGAGTTCGAGGTCGGCGACCTGCCGCAGCGTCTCCGGATAGACGTTGAACGTCTCCGGCCGCCCCGGGTTGACCAGCAGGCCGACGCCGGGGTTGTCCTTGGCCCGCCGCAGCAGTACGCGGGGCTGGACTCGCTGCCACATCGTGTACTCCGACGGCACCTGCGCCTCGGAGGTGTAGACGACGAACCGCACGCCGGCGTCGCCGAAATCGCGGACCTGCAGGTGGCCGTCCTTCGCCGGGGCCAGTACGTCCAGGTCGAGCATCCAGTGGACGAACTCCTCCGGCGTGATCCACTCGACGCGCAGATAGCCGAGGAGCGTCTCCACGGGGCTTTCCGGTGCCGGGCGGCCGGAGAACCGCGGCCCCGGCCGGTGATCCGGGTTCGCGCGGACCGCGCCGGTCGGCTCGCCGTAGAGCGTGTGCTGCTCCCAGCGCAGGATCGCCGCCTTCGGCACGGGCAGACCGGGGACCGCGTCCGGGTCGAATTCGGGATCGGCGACCTCGGCCCACCGGGTGAAGGCGTCGCTGTCGTCACCGCCTGCCGCCGAAACCGCCATCAGCTCCAGGTCGAGCCGGATCTCACCGCCGTCGTCCGGCACGAACGCGACCGGGCTGGGAAAGAGGCCCGTGCCGGGATCGGTGCCGTCGAGCCAGCCGACGGTGTTGTAGGTGACGTTCCAGCCGTCGGTCGCGCGCACGACGTAGTCGCGGCGCACCCGCAACGCGCCGGTGCCCTCCCCGCCGCGGCCCGCCAGCCATTCCTCGACCCGGCTGACGGCTTCCTCTTCGTTCATCGTCCCCATTTCGTTCACCAGCGGGGATACCGCTCGGCCCAGCCGTCGACCTCGTGCAGCGCCGAATGGCGGTCGAAATGCCAGAACACGTCGGTGGCGATGTTCTCCACCAGGTAGCGCAGCTCCAGCTGATCGACCCACTTCTGCGGCAGACCGGGGATGCCGGTGCGGGCGCCGAGCAGCGCACCGGCGATGGCGCCGGTCATCGCGCTGCGGCCCGAGTGGTTGACCGCCCGCAGCAGCGCCTGCTCCGGGTAGTTCTCGAAGCCGGACAGCGCCGCGAACGCGCGTCCCAGCACCGAAAGCGTGCCCTTGCCGTCGCCGATCAGCTCCGGGATCCGCAGATCGGGCAGACCGTGCTTGCCGAAGAACGGCACCGATTCCGCGACCATCGCCTTCAGATCCGTCCAGACCGGCCCCCGCTGGTGCGGGTTCTGGTCGCTGAACATCTCGCGGGAGATGTTCCAGACCGGGTAGCTGAACGCCTCCGAGGTCAGCGCGGGTTCGAACAGCCACGTCAGGTAGGTCGCCGCTTCGACGTCGACCTCACCCGGATGAGTGACCGAAACGAGGTCGCGCACCGCCTGGCGGACGCCGCCGCTCATGGCGGTCCCCGGTCCTGCCGCGGTCATCGCCGCCGGTAGCGCCGCGACCAGCGCGTCCGGCCCGCTCATCGGCATCGCTGTCGGGGAAATGGTCGCGAGCGCGTGGTAGGCGTTCAGTTCGGCGTCGTCGGGGGTGCGGCGGACGCGCAGTTCCGGCACCTTCACCAGCCAGCCGTCGGCGTTTTCCAGCGGCGCGCCCTGGGTGTGCAGCCAGCGCATCAGCGAGTTGCGGGCGACCGTCCCGAGCGCCTGTTCGGCGGAGCGGTTCTCCGGCTGCTCGCGATGCGGGCTGCGGATGACGGCCTCGGTGTAGAACAGCAGCCGCTGGGTGAGCGGCCCGATCCGGCCGGGCAGGTCGAACGCGACCGGCAGATCGGTGACGCCGTCCGGGCCGTAGGTGTTGTGGATCTCGTCGAGCCGCATCCGGTCGACTGCCGCCCCGAGCGCCTCGCCGAGCGCGAAGCCCACGTACGCGCCCGTGACGCGCTGCCAGCCGTAGCGCGAACTGGAGCGGTCTCGGTCGAAGTACTTCCCGAAGGTGTCCAGACGCGGCTGGATCTGCCCCTCGTTGTCGTAACCCGGCGCCAGCCCGTTCGCCCGCAGGTCGTTCGGGCGGGCGCGCGGCGGCTCCGGCTGCTTGAGCCGTGCCAGCCACGACTGGCCGAGGACGGTCTTCTGGCCTTCCTCGGCGCTCAGTTCGAACCCGCGGCGTCTCGCCCGTTCGGCGGCGGCCAGCGGCGGCTTCACCGGTTCGGACAGGCCCATCTTCGCCGCGGTCTCGGCGGCGAAGGTCTCCAGTTCCGGATCCGCTTCCGGGCAGCGCTCGTAGACGTCGACGCCCGGGCCCCGGCGCGGGAACCGCTGGGCGGTCTCGGCGAGTTCGGCGCCGCTGACGTCCTCGAACGTCGCCGGGCCGCCGTTGATCACGAGGTTCGGCGGGCTTTCGTACCCGGCGAGCGTGGCGATGTCGACCTTCCAATACCCGTGTTCGCGGGACGGGAGGTTCCTGGTCGAGCTGAACACCCGCAGCTCGGCGCGTTCTTCGTTGAAGTAGAACCGCTCCGTCTTGCCCGACGCCAGGTCCACCGGGACGTAGACCTCGCAGCGCAGCAGCCCGATGAGCAGCTGTTCCCTGGTCAGCCAGCCGACGCTGGCGAACGACAGCAGCGTTTCGAGCCTGTTCTCCGGCTTCGGGTAGCCGCGGCGGATCGGACCGGCCTTGTACTCGGGGTTCTCCCGCTCCTGCCCGGTCTGGACGCCGTCCGCGCCGACCTGGACCCAGCCCGCGACGACCGCGAGCGGAACGCCGAGGTCACCGAGTCCGGCCTTGGCGTACTCGGGGTCGACGACCTCGCGCCACGCCTCCTGGCCGGGGAACGCGACCGGGACGCTGAGCCCGCCGGGCTGCGGATGCGCCTGACGCAGTTCGCCGTCCGGTTCGCGGACGATCACCGACGGCGGCGGGAAGATCTCCTTCTCGGCATGACCCTCGTCGAGGAAGGCGATCGTGTTGTAGGGGACCGACCAGCCCTCGGGGATGCGCAGGACCTTCTCGTGGTTCACGCGCAGGCCGGCCCCGCCCGGTTCGGACACGTCCGGACCGTGGACCGCGCGCAGCCACTCTTCGACCTTGGCTACCGCTTCCGCCGATTCCACCTACTCGATCCTCTCCAGGCTGCCGTCGGACACGTGCTCGGCGATGGTCCTCGGGAGCACGTAGGCCACCGCCCCGCCGGGCATGTTCGCCCAAGGGACGGTGACACCGATGATCACGTGGAGCGGGCGTCGCAGCCGGTAGGTCCCACCGACACGCTCCCGTTCCAGCGGCAGGGACGTCGTGGCGAACCGTACCCCTCCGTGGTGAACCAGATTGCCGGTTTCCTCGCCGAACCGCAGTACGACCGTACCGGCGACCATCCGGCTGACGCGCTTGTTACGGAGCAAGGTGAGGGGAGGCTCACCCGGCGCCGCCTGCACCGGCCAATCGGCGAGTTCCTTCGCCGTCTCCAGAGGCGTCTCGTGGCCGGCGGTCATCCTCGCCGGATGCAGCAGGAGGGCGCCGAGAAGCTGGTGAGCCGCGTCTTCGAGCTTGTCGAAGTACTTCGGCGACACCGGGTCGCCGCCCGAGTAGGCCGCGACCTCCCAGCCCTTCTCGGTGAAGTTGAGGCACCAGGCGCCGTCCGCGCGGTCGCCGATGCGGTACGCCTCCGGCCAGACGCCGTGCTCGCCGAGCCTGCTGACCAGCACGACCAGGAGCTCTTCGTCGGTCAGGGCCGGGTTCGGCGACGTCTCCAGCTCCGCGGCGATGTCGCCTTCGGTCTTCTTGACGTCGGAGCGGCCCGGTTTCGGCCTCGGTTTGCCGAGCAGATCCGCTTCCGCGGTCCGCCGCACGAGGTGTTCGACGTACGGCGGCTGGAACCGCTGGCCGCGAATGTGCCTGACCAGCTCCTGCTCCGGCGGGATCCCGTATTTCCGCAGGTAGTGCGGCACGGACGCGTGCCAGATCCAGGTGCCGTCGGTGTGGTAACTCTCGGGGACGTCGCCGTCGGCTTCCGGATCGAAGATGTCCTTGCCGAGACCGCTGCCGGAGAGGATCGCCGGTTCACGTTCGAGGTACCGCGCGACCAGCGGCGCTTCGGATTCGTCGAGCTCCGGTCTGTCCACCACCGGTGGCTCGCCCTCGGTGTACGCGTCGACGATCCGGGCGTGCCGGAACTCGACGCGCAACGGCAGCTGCGCGCGCAACCGCCACCAGTCCGGGACGTGCTCGTCCTCGCGTGGGAACGCGGCCAGCTCGTCCGGGTACGCCGAAGTGGGCGGAGTCCTGGTCCACGCCGGTTCGTCGTCGAGGCTGAAGTCGAAGTCGAACGTGCCGTCGGGGTTGAGCGTGAACCGCGATTGGAGCCAGGCCCCGCGGCCGGTGGTGTACATGCCGGTGCGAAGCCTGCCGAAGAGGTCGTTCAGCTCGGGGGCGGGCACGACGTTGTGGCCCTCGAGTTCGGTGTGCTCCCCGGCCTGCCGGAAATCGGTGGCCGCCGGCCGCGCCGCGTCGGTGACACCTGCCCGGATGAGCTTGCCGATCTCGACCAGCAGCCCGCGTTGTTGTTCGGAAGTCAGTTGTTCCACGTGAATCATCGCGCCCGGTCCGGCCGGTGGAAGGAGATCACTGGCTGTCCCCTTCCTCCGGTGGTTTGTATTCGGGGAACCGTGGTTCCGCCCGGAACGTCGGCGGCTCCCCGGCGGCGCGGCGGGCCAGCTCGTCCTCCCACATCTTGAAGGTGCGCTTGCGCAGCGACCGGATCAACGCCGATTCCTGCGGTTCCACGCGCCGGTTTTCGCGCCTGGCCTGCTGGTAGAGCCCGTCGATGGTCTCGTACAGCGCGAAGACCGGACCACTGCCCTTGAGGTACCGCTCGCGGGCGCGCTCGGTTTCCTGGACGAACTTCTCTTCGGACACCTTGCTGATGTCCGAACTCGCCATCGCCCACATGACCTCGCGCACGTGCTCCGGTTTTTCGTCGAACTCGCCGGAGCGCAGGTTGAGGAGGTAACCCGTCAGGCCACCGTCAGGCGTCGACTCGATGCGGTAGGTCTTCCCGAAATACGTGTAAAAGGACGGCGTCTGGATCACGTGTTCTCCTCAGGCGGCAGGCCCTTGCGCAGACCTGCCATGAACTTCTCCCGGACCCGGTCCATCAGGGCGGCGTCCAGCAGGGCCTGTTCCGGCGACAACCTCTTCTTGTTGTTCTCGTCCAGTGTCAGGTTGTACGTCGGGAAGTCACGACGGACCTCGTACAAGGCGTGTTCGTAGGCCGAGACGGTGTCGATATGCGTCAGGTGCAGTCGTAGTTCGGCGACGTGCCCGTTCGGCAGCCGGACGTTCATCTGCAGATCGCGGTACCCGCTGTCCTGCGGCTTCGCGAACCGGTCGTCGAAGCTGACGATTTCGAGATCCGGGTCGGCGATCACCGCGTCCAGCGCGTGGTAGACATCGGCCAGGGTGTCGAACTGGATCTTCGCGCCCACCAGGTCCGTCAGCAGGGAAGCGTCACCCTCGTACTTGGCGATCTTCGCCCGGGCTCGATCGTCGTCCTTGGGACTCTGGCGGCTACCGGCCTGACCGTCGTTCTCGCTCGCGATACGTTCGGCGATCCGGTTGAGGTCACCCTGATTCTGCGGCCAGGCCGCTCGCTCGGAGGCGAGGAACTCGTCGATCCTCGCCGCGTCGCCGATGTGTTCCGGAGAGAAACCCGCGTGGACGCGATGGTCCGGGTCCGAATCGGCCGCGATCCGCGCCGCCGCGTCGGAGACTGCCCGCTGCTCGTCGGTCAGCGGAGTCGCGCCGGGGCCTGCCTCCTGGACGTCGTCGATCATCTGGAAACCGCGCTCCTCGACGTCGCGCAAGGCGTCTTCGAGGATCGGGATGGCTTCCGGGTGCAGCAGCAGGCTGCCGATGGTCATCGGGTTGTCGAGCAGCGAAGCCCGCAGATACGCGTTGTCCGGGTGCTCCATCAGCCGGACGAGTTCCGGATGCGCGGGCAGGTGTTCGCGGATGAAGTCCCGCATCGGCCCGACGTCGTGCTTGACCCCGTTTTCGTCCTCGTGAACGGCCCGCTTGTTGTCCGGGTCGAGTCCGTCCACCGCAGCCGCGACCTCGGGATCGTTCAGGAACCGCTCGCCATCGGCCCGGTTTCCCGGTGGCTGCTCGTCGTGCGCCATGCCGTAGCCCGCGTCCTGCGGCGGCGTCACGATCGGACGGCCGTCCGGCCCGATCCGCGACGGCTGCACGTCGGGCGTGTCCTCCCTGGCGAACGCGATCCGCGGGTCGACGGGCCGCGTCGGCGCGGTCTCCGTCCGCGTGGTGTGCGCGTCGGTGTGCTGCGCGGCCGGGCCATCCGGGACGCCGACGTGCATCAGCTTCATGCTCAGCGGCGGATGCGGCAGGTTCATCAGCGCACCGGACTGCGGGTCGAGGAACGCGACGCCGTCACGGGTGTTGGCCACCATGGCGACGTGCCCGCGCTCGACGCCGTTCTCGTCGAGGTACTTCACCGCGACGACCGCGTGGTGATCGGTCGGCATCCCCCGCATCTCGCGGATGACGGTGTCGTAGTCGGCGCGGTCGGAGAACTGCCCGCCGAACCGCTCCTCGACGTGTTCCAGCGTGCCGCGGCTGTCCATCTCGTGCACCAGCAGCGGATCGGCGGTCGAATCGATGCCGTTCAGCCGATCCATGTACGCGCCCGGTGTGCGGGTGCAGTTGGACCGGTAGCCGTTCGCCAGCGCGTCGGGGTCGTTGAAGTGCGGGTTGACCTCGCCCAGTCGCGGGTGCCGGTCCGCGAGGTACGCGGCCTGCTGCGCGGGGCTCGCCGAGCCGGCGTGGATCGCCGGTTCGCTCGGCGGGTTCGTCGCGACCGCCATCGACGAGTAGTCCCGCTCGGGGGCGGGCAGTTCGATCGTGTCGTCGGTGGCCGAGTGGTCCTGAGCGGGCTGGTCGCCGTACTCGGGCCCCTTGTCGGCGTCCGCGACCCCGTGCTGCGCCGGGTTCTCCGTGGTGAGGTGCGGGGTCTGCGGCTCGTCGAAGCCGCCGAGGCGCGCCATCGACTGTGCCTGGGCGAGCCGCGCGAGCTCCGGCGCCTCCGCGGCGTGCCGGGCCCGCCGCTCGTCCATCTTCTGCTTGGCGGTCTCGGGGTCGAGGTAGCGCGGGTCGCCGGGAACGACCTCTTCGGCGTGGATGACCCACTTCGGCCGGTCGACCAGCGGCGGGGTCTTGAACTCCTTGCTGTGCACGTAAAGCTGCGTGGCCGGCTTGTTGATGGCCTCGTTCTCGCGCGGGTTCTCGGCGAGTGACGAGACGTCCTTGCCCGTCTTCGAGACGATGTGGATCTCGACGTCTTCGCCGAACTTCGACTTCGTGTCCGGCGACGTCTTGATGGTGGAGCTGGTCATCGTCGGCTCGGGGACGGTCTGGCCGGGTTCGTAGTGCGCCGCCATGATCGCGGCGGCTTGCATGTCGCCCTTGGTGTCGATGCCGCGGATGGCCTCGCCGTGGAAGTCCGGCAGCTCGTTGAGCGCGCCGACGATCGCCCGGGTGCTGCGCTGGGCGTTCTCGAAGTCGGGGTGCGATTCACCCCGGCGGTTCGCGTCGTTGATCGCGTACGCGTGTTCGCGCGAGTACGAGTAGATCGCTTCCGCCGCTTCGGGCGAGACGCGGTCTTTCAGCGGGCTGGCTTCAAGCCGCTTGAGCGCCTTTTCGCGGGCTTGCTCGGCGTGGTCGGCGTTGTCGTAGCGGTCACGGAGGCTCTTGTGATCCTCCGGCGTGCCACGGAAGTCCTTGTCGCCGAGGTAGCTCTCGTCGATTCGCTTGGGTGCTTCTTCCGGGCCCTTGAGCCGGTCGGCGATGTCGGCTTCGGTCTTCGGCGCCTGCTCCTGAACCGGCGTTTCGGCCTCAGGGGCCTTGTCGGTGTGCGGCGCTTCCGGCGTGTGCGGGGCATCGCCGCCGCCCATCGGCATCGCCTTGATCGACGTCGGATCGTCGGGCAGCGTCGCGAGCCGTCCGGTCATCGGGTCGGCGAAGACCACGCCGTGCGGCGTGTGCACCGCGGCGACGATCCGCGTCTCGATCCGGTCCTTGGACCGCGGTGAACCCTCCGGCGCGTTCGGCTCGGCGGCGGCGTGGTGCTCGAACGCCACCGCCGTCCGCGCGCCGACCGGACGTTCACCCAGCTCACGGGCGACGTCGGCGAAGCCGTTCCGATCCGACCACTGCCCGCCGAGCCGGTCGCTGACGTGCTGCAACGGCGAACCACCGGTCGACGGCCCGGCGACCGAGTCGCCACCGTTCATCCGGTCCTCGAACGCGACCAGCGACTCGGCCGAGTTCGTCTGGTAGCCGTCCTTCCACGATTCGGGCGCGTAGTAGTTGCGGGTGTTGGCCTCGCCGATCGCCGGAATCTCGTCCATGAGCAGCCGCACCTGCTGGTGCGGTGTCTCGGCCGAACCCGCGTGGATGACCGGCGTCCCGCCCTCGTCGAGCGGCTTCGCCAGCTCGGACCAGCCGCCGTCGGGGACGTGCTCCCTCGGCTTGGGGATGTCGTGGACCGGGGCGTCGGTGGCGTCGACCCAGCCGCCCTTGCCGTCGGCCAGCTTGGTCTCGAGCCCTGCGAGGCCCTGGCCCTGGAACAGCTCCGGGTGGTCGCGGCGCAGCTGGGCTTCCTGCTCGGCCGCTTCCTGCGCCAGCCGCTCCTGCACGGCGTTGTTGTCCTCGCGCCGCTCGGCGACCTTCTGGTGGACCTCGTCCGGGCTCAGGTGGCCGTCTTCACCGGCGACGACCTCTTCGCATTCGACGATCCACTTCGGCAGGTCGTTGGGCGAGCCGTCGTCCAGCCGCTTCTTGTAGTCGGGGTGATCGGGATGCCCCGGGCCCATCTTGACGTCGGTGACACGCAGCTGCGTCGCCGACTTCATCAGCACTTCGCGTTCGTCCTTGATGGACGCGAGGTCCTCGATGTGGCGTCCGGTCTTCGACTGGATGCGCATCTCGACTTCGCCGGGGAAGTTGCTCCGCGGATGGTCGGGGGTGACCCGCGACGTGCTCAGCATCTGCGGGTCGACGATGACCTGACCCCTGGCGTGCGCTTCGAGGAAACTCCGGATCGCGCTTTCGTTGCCGTTAAATTTCACCCGCCGCGAGACGAGGCCCTCGTAGGCGGGCATCTCGTTGAGGCCGGAGGTGATCGCCTCGATATGCGGCCGGAGCGCGTCCAGCTCCGCGCCGCCGTGACGCTGGGCGTGCGTGATCCGCTCGGCCATGTCGGTACGCGTGTAGCTGTGGACCGCGTAGGCGCCCTGATCCGACATCGCCTTGACGCGTGGATCTTCGTGGGTGTCGCGTTTGGCGAGACCTTCGCGGCGGACCTGTTCGCTCCGCGCTTCCCCGGTCTCGGTGTCGAAACCGCGCTTGTCGATCTGCGTCTCGGCGAGCGCGCGGTAGGCGGCGGGGTCGTCCGTGTGGAAGTCCGGATCCGTCAGGTACGGCTCGTCGACGGTGGTACCGACGTCGTCGCTGGTCTTGTCGTCAGGCGTGACGTCCTGGGGTGCCTCGGTGTCCTTCGGAGCCTCGACGTCCTTCGGCGTCTCGGTGTTCTTGGGGGCGTCCGTGTCCTTGGGAGTCTCGACGTCTTTCGGGAGCTCTGTGTCCTTGGGCAGCCCGGTGTCCTGAGGTGCCTGCCGCGGCGCCTCCTCCACCGGTCGCATCGGGGGCTGCTGCTGCGGGGGACGCNGCGGCTGCTGGGTGCGGTCCTGGGGTCCCGCGTTCCCGTCGTGGCCGGGACGCGGTGCCGGGACCTGCGGCGGACGTTGCGGACCACCGAAGCGCGGCGGCTCGGCACCGGGCGGCATCGGCCTGCCGGGCTGCTGTCCGGGACGGCCCGGGTGACCTGGCTGACCCGGGTGATGGCCGGGCGGAGGCGGCGGCATGGGGCCGCGGTTGCCGGGGAACGGACCGTTGCCCGGATGCGGGGGCCGCGGCGGATGGCCTGCCGGACCGCGGTTGCCCGGCGGCGGGCCGGGCGGAGGCGTCTGCGGGCGCGGCGGGACCCCGCCGTTCGGGCCGGGACCCGGTCCCGGCCTGCCCTGATACCCCTGGGGCGGGCGCGGCGGACCCTGCGGTCCCGGCGGCTGTGGCGGTTGCTGAGGACGCTGTCGCGGCCCGCGGTCCTGCGGATATCCACCCTGACCGGGATGCTGCTGCGGCGGCTGTGGTCCAGTCGGACGTGGGCCCATCGGACCGGGCTGACCCTGCGGCCCGCGCGGCGGCATGGCGCCGGTCGGAGGCGGCGGCGGTGCGAAACCACCCGGAGGCGGCGGCTGCATCGGCTGCTGGCCCTGGAAGGGCATCGGGGCGGGCGGCTGGTCGAAACGCGGCTGCTGCGGCCCGCCGTTGCCGGTGAAGCCCGCGGCCTGGACGCCGTCGTTCGGCCGGCCGGGCCGCGACGGATCGTGGCCGGGAGGCGGGAAACCGCCGGGAGCCGGACCGTTGCCGGGCGGGTTGCCGCCGGGAGCCATGCCGTACCCGCCAGACGGAGCGGGCGAGCTCGAACCCGGGTTCGACGCCATGCCGTACCCGCCCGAACTCGACGGCGCACCCGAGGAAGAGGAGGCGGCGGGCGGCATCGCGCTGGACTGCGAAGGACTCGGCGAAGGACCGTGCGACGGGCTCGGTGCCGGACTGGACGCCGGTCCCTGTGCCGGGCTCGAAGCCGGTGTCTGGGCCGGGCTCGCCGCGGGCGCCTGCGACTGGGCGGCGGGTGCCTGCTGCTGATTACCCGCCGCGCCTTGCTGCTGACCGGAACCGTTGTCCGCGGCGGCCGCCGGAGCGTTCTGGTGGGTCTGCGGCGCACGCTGACCGTCACCGGTGTTCGCCGGGGCGTCGGCCGGACGTTCGGGGGCCTGCGTCGAGGACTGGCTGACCCGGTCGCCGTCCGCCGCCCGCTGCGGGCCGCTCTCGGAACGCGGCTGCGGATCAGCGGACCCGGAAGCGCTGTCCGAACCGCGGCTCGAAGCCGCCTGACTGTCCGAAGTGGACCGTGGCGCCGGGTCCGACGAAGAATCCGACCGCGAAGAAGAGCCGGAGTCCGTGGAGGAGCCGGAGTCCGCGGAGGAACGCGAGTCCGACGAAGAACCGGAGTCCGTGGAGGAACGCGAGTCCGCGGAGGAGCCGGAGTCCGTGGAAGAACCGGTATCCGAAGAAGAGCCGGAATCCGCGGAGGAGCCCGAGTCCGCGGAGGAACGCGAGTCCGACGAAGAACCGGAATCCCCGGAATCCACATCCGGTGTGGGAGGGCCGTCGCCCGCCGAGGCGCCGGGCGTGTTCGCGGCCTTGATGTCGCCGATCTGGCTCTTCGCCCCGTCGACACCGCCACCCACGGCTCCGCCGGAAGCGCCCATCAGGACGTCCTTGGCCGAAAGCTTGTCCAGGTCGCCGGTGACGGCGGCCTGCCCGACCGTGCTGGCGACACCTTCGGCCGCGCCGCGTACGGCACCGCGCGCCGCGCTGTCGACGATCTGGCCGCCGACGCTGTCGGAAAGTCCCTTGGTCGCGCCCTTGCCGATACTGCTGCTGCCCGCGCCGACCACGCCGTCGACGGCACCGCTGATCGCGGAGTCCTTGGTCTTGCTGAAGTCCCAGCTGTCGCGGTCGCCCTTGGCCATCTGGAGGCCCTGGATACCCGCGTCCATGGCGAGGTTCATCGCCGTGTTCTGCAGGACCTCCTTGCCGATCTTCTTCAGGCCCTCCTTGAGGAGTTTCTCGAGGAGTTCCTTCGCGACCTTCTTGAAGCCTTCCTGCGCGAGCTTCTGCATCAGCTGCCGGAAGATCATCTGGACGGTCATGCGGGTGGCGATCTGCGCCGGCGCGATCCCGGCCGTCGAACCACCGAAGGTCACCGCCGCGGCCGCGATCATCGCGACGATCTGCGCGGCGAGGATCACCAGCGAGATGATGATCATGTACTTCGTGTACTCGACGTCCAGCGCGGTCGCGTTGCACGAGTCGCCGAGCGCCTTCGACGAGTCGGCGAGCGACTTGAAGTACGCCTCGTCACCCTCGACGAACTTCTTCCAGGCCTCGGCGAACTTCTCCGCGCCTTCACCGGTCCAGCCGCCGAGGACCTCGGTGGCGCCCTTGGTCGCGGTGTCGGCGATCGGCTGGACGGCCTTCGAGGCGTTGTGCCAGGCGTCGCGCAGTTCGCGGAGTTTGTCCTCGTCGCCTTCGGGCCAGCTTTCCCCGACGACGATCGGCAGGAGCCACTTGACCGCGTCGGGCATCTCCATACCCACGGCGCTAGACCTTCTTGTCCAGCGTCGTCTTGATCTCTTCCTCGGCGTTCGTGAACGCGGTCATCGATCGTTCGACGTTGTGCTGCATGCCCCGCAGCGCCTCGACGATGTTCGCGAACCCTTCGGACGAACCCTGCGCGCCCGGCTCGTAGTCCTTCGCGAACTCCTTGCCGGCGTCGTCGTTGCCCCAGCATTGGCCGAGCGAATTCATCGCGGCCAGCAGTTCCTTGCCCGCGTCGTCCAGCTGATCCGCGGCAAGGCCCAGTTTGGCCGCGGCCGTCTTCACCGCGTCCGGATCCGCGGTGAACCCACCGTTCGGCATCAGACTCCCCTGGTCAACCAGCTCGAAGGCGGTTCGTCCTCATCGTCGTCCTGTTGGCGCACCCGCTTCGGAACCGGTTTCGGTGCCGGCGGCGCGGGCGGGGCCGGAGGAGCCGGCGGCGGTGTGTCGTCCTTGATCATGAGCGGGGCGTCGAAGTCTTCGTCGGACTTCGCCGGCGCCTCTTCTTCTTCCGCGAGGAAGTCCGGGATCGACGGCACCAGCCCTTGCAGCGAAGGCGCGCCTTCGATGAGGTCCGAGAGGTCCGGAAGCCCTTCGGTGATCGGGGCCATGAGGTCGGCGACCTGCTGCTTGACCTGCAGCGATCCCTGACGCACCAAGGTCAGCACGGTGTTGGCGAGCTGCGCGGGAGTGGTGCGCTCGAAGGCGTTCGGCTGGATCTCCAGTTTGGCGAGCGTGCCGGTCGCGTCGATGGTGGCGCGGACGAGGCCGTCCTGCGAGACCACCGTCGCCGACGTCTGCGAAGCGGCTTCCTGCGCGTCCCGGAGCTGGGCCGTCTGGCGCTCGAACTGCTCGAGCAGCGTGTCGACCTGGTCCTTCATGGCGGCATTGCGCGCTTCGAGGCGTGCGCTGTCGTCGCCGGCCGTCGTCACTTGAGCCCCCGCAAGTACTTGATCCCGGGCATACGCCACCCGGTGTCGGTAAGCGTCACCCTAATGCCATGGGCGGAGCCGTATCAGTGGTTCTCCCTTTTCGCACCGCGAGCAGGTAGGCGGCGGCGCCTGCCAGGTAGAGGACGGCGGCCGCGATCAGCAGCCCCGGCGAGCGTCCGTCGGCCGGGATCACCGTCGCGGCCAGGGAAACGGCGGCGACCTGGGTGATGTTGAAAAGCGTGTCGTAGAGCGCGAAGACCCGCCCTCGCGCCTCGTCGGCGACGTCGAGCTGAACCGACGAATCGACGCAGAGTTTCAGCACCTGTCCGGCCCCGGTCACCAGGAACGCCGCGACCAACGCGGCGGGCACCACCATCGGCAGGCCGAGCGCGGACTGCGCGACCGCCGCCAGAATCAGCGCACCCACCACGACGCGGACCCTGCCCAGCAGCCGGATCAGCCGGGCGGTCAGCAGTCCGGCGACCAGGATCCCCGCCCCGGCGAACGCGGCCATCTGCCCCAGCCCCGCCATCCCGGCGCGGAAGATCCCGGCGTCGGTGAAGTGGTTGCGCATCAGCAGCACGGTCACCAGCAGCGAGATCCCGTACGACGCTCGATGGGCGAACAGCGCGACGAAACCGGCCGTGACGCTGGGCGTGCGCCAAGCCGCCTTCGCGCCGTCGGAGAGGCCGCGGGCGACGGCGAGGGCCGGATTCGACGGCTCGTCGACCGTCGACGGCCCGAGCAGCCCGCGCGTGAACCCCGAGGCGAGGACGGCGGCGCCGATCCCGCCGAGCGCGGCGACGGCGGTGACCCATGCGGAACCGGCGTCGTCGGCGCCGGTCAGCGCCCGGAGGCCGATCGCGCAGCCGCCGCCGACGACGGCGAGCACGGAACCCCACGTCGCCGCGAAGGCGTTCGCGGCGACCACGGATTTCTCTTCGACCACGTGCGGAAGCGACGCGGACAGACCCGAGCCGATGAACCGGGAGATGCCCTCCGACGCCAGCGCCAGGGAGAACAGCCCGATCCCCGCCGCTCCCGTGCCCACCGCGACGGCCGTCGCGAGGATGGTGAGGGACCGCAGGAGGCTCGCGAAGATCAGGACCTTCCGGCGATCCCAACGGTCGAGCAGCGCGCCCGCGAACGGCCCGACGAGCGAATAGGGCAACAGCAACGCCGCGAAACCGCCCGCCATGGCGAGCGCGTCGGCGGCGCGTTCGGGGTTGAAGAGGACGGCGCCGGCCAGCCCGGCCTGGTACATGCCGTTGCCCCAGTGCGCGGAGAACCGCGTGAACAGCAGACGGCGGAAGTCACGGTCGCGAACGAACGCCCTCGAACGGACTCGCTCGGGTGCGCAGGTCGTCACGGCGGAAGCCTAGTGAGAGGTGCGGCGACGCCGCACCCGTGTCGTCCACCCCGTCACGGAGACGAACGACCGGAGTTCAAGGCGGTCGGTGCGCTTTAGGGTCGCCTCTCGGCGGCTATGCGCAGTGTGGCTCCAGCCGGACGGTATTCCACAAAGGCGGTTCTTCAGTGAGCCCGGGGGACACGGAAAGCGCACCGACCGTTGTGTCCAACGGTGCTCGTGATGCTGTTGTTCCCAGTGCCGGACGATTTGTCCTCACTCGAAGTGGGATCATGGCGGACGTGCCAGCGGACGCCGAGGTCGAACCGGGAACGCTCCTGGTCGCCGCCCCCACGATGTTCGATCCCAACTTCAGGCGGACCGTCGTGTTCGTCATCGATCACCGGGACGAGGGAACGCTCGGGGTCGTGCTCAACCGGCCGAGTGACGTCCCGGTGTACGACGTGCTCCCCAACTGGGGCGGGCACGTCGCCGAACCGCAGTCGGTGTTCGTCGGCGGTCCGGTGGAGAAGAAGACGGCGTTGTGCCTGGCCGCGCTGCGGACCGGTGAGACGGCGTCCAGCGTGCCGGGGGTGATCGCCGTCCGCGGTCCGGTCGCGCTGGTCGATCTCGACACCGATCCCGAGATCCTGGTCCCGAAGGTCCGCGGCGTGCGGGTGTTCGCCGGGTACGCGGGCTGGGACTCCGGCCAGCTGGCGAACGAGATCGAACGCGACGACTGGGTGATCGTCCCGGCGTTGCCCAGCGACGTCCTCGCCTCGCCGAACCACGATCTCTGGGGCCAGGTGCTGCGGCGTCAGGGCATCCCGCTGGCGCTGCTGGCCACCCACCCGGGAGACCTCCAGCGCAATTAAGCGGTGGCGGTGTCGGCCTTCTTGAAGACGCCGCAGGTTCCGCAGGCGCAGCCACTGCACCCGGCGGGCCGCTCCGGTTCGGGCTCGGGGACCGTCGCGGCGGCGCGGTTGCCGAGCACTCCCCCGGCCGCGATCAGCGCGATCAACCCGATCACGCCCACGATCGAGGCCAGTACGAGGCCGGACGTCGTCGGCATGATCAGCCCGGCGGCCCCCGCGAGCACGGCGATCACGCCACCGGCCAGCGTCGGGAGCCCGGCGACCTTGTTGCCGAGGCGGAAGGCCTCTTCGCTGCGCATCGTGGCGGCGGTGCGCACGCCGGCGCCGCGGTCACGCGGCAGCTTCTCGCGCAGGCCGAGGAACCCACCCCAGCCGACGAGGACACCCAGCACGATCGGGACCAGCGCTATGACGAACACTCCACGAGGATAAGCGTGACGTTCCGGCAACCTGCCGGATACCCTGATCGACTGTGCTACAGGCCATGTCACGCCGAGCCTTTGCCCTCGCCCTGATCGGGGCCGTCCCCCTCACCCTGATGGCGGCACCAGCCGCCGAAGCGGGTCACCGTCCGCTTCGCCTGATCGGGGAACAGATCGTCCCGAACGCCCTGCCCTACGAGGGCACGGTCGTCGGCGGTCTCTCCAGCATCGACTTCGACCCCCGCACCGGCGAGTACGCGCTGATCTGCGACGACCGGTCCGCGATCAACCCGGCCCGGTTCTACACGGCGAAGTTCTCCCTGGACGCCGACGGACTCGGCCCGGTCACCTTCACCGGCACCAAGCCGCTCCTGCGTCCCGACGGCACGCCGTACCCGCCGCTCGCGAAGAACGACCCCGCGCAGCCGCCGAACATGCGGACCATCGATCCCGAAGAGCTGCGCGTCGACCCCTGGACCGGCCGGTACGTCTGGTCGCAGGAGGGTGAGCGGTCGGCGGCGGCGCGGATCGATCCGTCGATCCGCGAGGCGAAGCGCGACGGCGCCTACGTCCGTGACCTGCCGATTCCCGCCAACGAGACGATGGCGGAGACGACTGGGCCGCGGCAGAACCTCGCCCTCGAAGGCCTCACGTTCGCGGGCTTCGGATCGCTCGTCGCCAGCTCGGTCGAGGGGCCGTTGCTACAGGACGGACCGGAAGCGAACACCACGTCAGGCGCCCTTTCGCGCATCACGCTTCAGTCGCGGTTCGGGCCGGTCCTCGCGCAGTACGCGTACCCGCAGGAGAAGGTCTTCGCGTCGCCGAATCCGCCCGGCGCCTTCGCGACGACGGGCATCTCGTCGCTGCTGGCCGTCGACCAGGCCGATCCGACGCGCTACCTGGTGATGGAGCGTTCGTTCGTCACCGGTGTCGGCAACAAGGTCCGCATCTACGAGATCGACACCAAGGGCGCCACGAACATCCTGGAAACTCCCTCGCTGGGCGACGCGGAGAAGGTCAAACCGGTCAAGAAGCGCCTGCTGGCGGACCTCGCGGACTTCAAGTTGTCCACTGTGGACAACGTCGAGGGGATGACCTGGGGCCCGCGCCTGCGAGGTGGCGAGCGCAGTCTGGTGCTCGTCAGCGACAACAACTTCTCGCCGACGCAGGTGACCCAGTTCATCGCTCTGGCGGTCCCCTCGGAACGGCTTTGACCAGCGCGTTAAACTGGCCATATGGACACGGCTCGGCTGCTCCTTAGCCTGCCGCGCTGAACTCGGCCCCACGGCCGGGACCAGCGCGGCGACCCCTCATGCCCTCCGGGCTGAGGGGTCGAGTTGTTTCTGGAGTGGCTTGACGTGGATGAGCACGGAGGATTTCGGCGATGAACCAGGCGAGCGAAGGCGCCGACGCGGCCCCTCAGCACCGCTACACCGCGGAGCTGGCAGGCCAGATCGAGCAGCGTTGGCAGGACTACTGGTCCGACCACGGCACCTACCACGCGCCGAACCCGGTCGGCCCGCTCGCGGACGAGAGCGGAGAGGTCCCGTCGGACAAGCTGTTCGTCCAGGACATGTTCCCGTACCCGTCGGGCGCCGGCCTGCACGTCGGGCACCCGCTGGGCTTCATCGCGACGGACGTCTTCGCGCGGTACCACCGCATGATCGGCCGCAACGTGTTGCACACGATGGGCTTCGACGCCTTCGGCCTGCCCGCCGAGCAGTACGCGGTGCAGACGGGGCAGCACCCGCGCAAGACGACCGAAGAGAACATGGAGACCTACCTGCGCCAGATCCGGCGCCTGGGCCTTGGTCACGACGAGCGTCGCCGGATCTCGACGATCGATCCGGACTACTACAAGTGGACCCAGTGGATCTTCCTGCAGATCTACAACTCCTGGTACGACGAGAAGGCGGGCAAGGCCCGGCCGATCGTCGACCTGGAGACCGAGTACGCGCAGGACAAACGCCGTACGCCGGACGGCCGCAACTGGTGCGAGCTGACCCGCGCCGAGCAGCTGAAGGTCATCGACTCGCATCGCCTGGTCTACCTGTCCGAGGCGCCGGTGAACTGGTGCCCCGGCCTTGGCACGGTGCTGTCGAACGAAGAGGTCACCTCCGACGGCCGCAGCGAACGCGGCAACTTCCCGGTGTTCCGCCGCAATCTGCGTCAGTGGATGATGCGCATCACCTCCTACGCCGACCGCCTGGTCGACGACCTGGACCTGCTGGACTGGCCCGAGAAGGTCAAGTCCATGCAGCGCAACTGGATCGGCCGCTCGCACGGTGCGCGCGTGTCGTTCGAGGCGGGCGAGCGGAAGATCGAGGTCTTCACCACCCGCCCCGACACCCTGTTCGGCGCCACGTATCTCGTGGTCGCGCCCGAGCACCCGCTGGTCGACGAACTGACCGCCGCCACCTGGCCGGAAGGCGTCGACGCCCGCTGGACCGGTGACGCGGCGACGCCCGCCGAAGCGATCGCCGCCTACCGTGCGGCGGCGACGCGGAAGTCCGAATTGGACCGTCAGGAGAACAAGGAGAAGACCGGCGTCTTCACCGGCTCCTACGCGGTGAACCCGGCCGACGGCAAGGAGATCCCGGTCTTCGTCGCCGACTACGTCCTGATGGGTTACGGCACCGGCGCGATCATGGCGGTCCCCGGCCAGGACACTCGCGACTGGGAGTTCGCCGAGAAGTTCGGCCTGGAGATCATCCGCACCGTCCAGCCGACGGACGGCTTCGACGGCAAGGCGTTCACCGGCGACGGACCCGCGATCAACTCCGGGTTCTTGGACGGCATGGGCGTCGACGAGGCCAAGAAGACGATGATCGGCTGGCTGGAGGAGCACGGCCACGGCCGCGGCACCGTCCAGTACAAGCTGCGTGACTGGCTGTTCTCGCGCCAGCGCTACTGGGGCGAGCCGTTCCCGGTCGTCTACGACGAGGACGGCCAGGTCCACCCGCTGCCGGACAGCATGCTGCCGGTCGAACTGCCCGAGGTCGCCGACTACTCGCCGGTGACCTTCGACCCGGAGGACAGGGACAGCACGCCGTCCTCGCCGCTGGCGCGCGCCACCGAGTGGGTCGAGGTCGAGCTGGACCTGGGCGACGGCAAGAAGACCTACCGCCGCGACATCAACACCATGCCGAACTGGGCGGGCTCCTGCTGGTACCAGCTGCGGTACCTGGACCCGACCAACCCGGACGTGTTCGTCGCGCCGGAGAACGAGTCCTACTGGGTCGGCCCGCGTCCCGCCGAACACGGCGTCGACGACCCCGGCGGTACGGACCTGTACGTCGGCGGTGTCGAGCACGCGGTGCTGCACCTGCTGTACTCGCGGTTCTGGCACAAGGTGCTGTTCGACCTGGGCCACGTGTCGTCCAAGGAGCCGTACCGGAAGCTGTTCAACCAGGGCTACGTCCAGGCGTACGCCTACACGGACGCACGCGGCGTCTACGTCCAGGCCGACCAGGTCGAGGAGCGGGACGGCAAGTTCTTCTTCGGCGACGAAGAGGTCAAGCAGGAATACGGCAAGATGGGCAAGAGCCTGAAGAATGTCGTGACGCCTGACCAGATGTCCACCGATTACGGCGCCGACACCTTCCGCTTCTACGAGATGTCGATGGGCCCGCTGGACGTCTCGCGGCCTTGGGCGACCAAGGATGTCGTGGGCGCGCAACGGTTCCTGCAGCGGCTGTGGCGCCTGGTCGTCGACGAGGAGACCGGCGAACTGCGAGTGTCCAATGTGGACGCGACCGACGAGGATCGCAAGCAGCTGCACAAGACGGTCGCGGGGGTCCGCGAGGATTACGCGGAGATGCGGTTCAACACGGCCGGCGCGAAGCTGATCGAGCTGAACAACTACGTCACCAAGACCTACGGTTCGGCCGAAGCCACGCCGCGGGAACTGGTGGAGCCGCTGGTGCTGATGCTGGCGCCGCTGGCCCCGCATCTGGCCGAGGAGCTGTGGAAGCGCCTGGGCCACGCGGATTCGCTGGTGCACGGGCCGTTCCCGGTCGTCGACGAGAAGTACCTGGTCGAGGACTCCGTGGAGTACCCGATCCAGGTCAACGGCAAGGTGCGCTCGCGTGTCACCGTGCCCGCCGACGCGGACAAGGACGCCGTGCAGGCGGCCGCGCTGGCCGACGAGAAGGTCGCCGCACTGGTCGGCGACGGCACGCCGCGCAAGGTGATCGTCGTCCCGGGACGGCTGGTCAACATCGTGCTGTAGTGCCGTGGCCGAAAGACGCCAGCGTCGAGGGTCGTGAAGCGATTCGATGGAGTTGTTCAAGGACAACGAAATCGAACGGAGAACACCCCATGACCCTCGACGGCAAGGTGGCTTTGGTGACCGGCGGCAGCCGCGGGATCGGTGCCGCCACGGCGATCCGGCTCGCCCAGGACGGCGCCGACGTCGCACTCACCTATCAGCACAACGCCGCGCTCGCGGCCGGTGTCGTGGACGAGATCAAGGCACTCGGCCGCCGGGCGCTGGCGATCCAGGCCGACAGCGCCGACGCCGCGGCTCTGGTTTCCGCGGTCGACACGACGGTCGCCGAGTTCGGCAGGCTCGACGTGCTGGTCAACAACGCGGGCGTCGGCTTCGTCGGACCGCTCGACCAGACGAGCCTGGAGGACATCGACCGCGTGCTCGCGGTCAACGTCCGCGGTGTCTACGTGGCCACGCAGGCCGCGGCCCGGCACCTCGGCGACGGCGGGCGTGTGGTCACCATCGGCAGCTGCGTCTCGGACCGCGTTCCCGGCCCCGGGATGTCGCTGTACGCGGTGAGCAAGACCGCGATGCTGGGCATGACCAAGGGCCTCGCCAGGGAACTCGGGCCGCGCGGCATCACCGTGAACCTGGTCCACCCCGGCCCGACCGACACCGACATGAACCCGGCCGACGGCCCGTACGCCGCCGACCAGCGGAGCCTGACGGCGTTCGACCGCTACGGTTCGCCGTCGGAGGTCGCCGCCACCGTGTCGTTCCTGGCCCGGCCGGAAAGCAAGTACGTGACCGCGGCGACCGTCTCGGTCGACGGCGGGCACGCGGCGTAGCTCACTCCGCGGTGAGGCCGATCTCGCGCGCGAGATCGGCCAGCATCGCATCGAAGAGGACGTCCGGTTTCGAGAACGGGATCGGATAGTTGCCGAAGACCTCGAGCGTGACGTGCCCGTAGAGCCGGGCCCAGAACTGGATCATCAGGTACGTCACGCCGAGGTCGAGCTTCTCCAGCGGGAACGTCGCGCCGGACTCCTTCAACACGGCGAGCAGTTCCTCTTGGAAGGACGTGAGATCGTCGCGCAGCTCGACGGGCACCACGTCGTTCGACGGCGTCACCAGGTCGTGCATCGCGAGCACCCGGCCCGCCGCCGCGAGGAAGATGCGCCCGAACGGCTCGTCCAGCCGGTTTCCCGCGTCCGAAGACGGCGACGCGAAGACCAGCGTGAACTCCTTGGTGTGCGCGAGCGCCCAGCGCCGGAATCCCTTGCAGATGGCGAAAAGCTGAAGCGCGCCCTCGTCCGGAAGCTGCGCGATGTCCTCGGCGAGCCCGGCCGCGAGATCCGCGACGACGTCCGCACGCAGGTGCTCGACCAGATCGTCCCGGGAGCCGTAGTAGCGGTACAACGCCGGCGCCGTGATGCCGAGCTCGCGTGCGATCGCCCGCAGGGTCACGGCCTCCGGCCCCTGCTCGACCAGGAGCGCCCGCGCCGTCCGGCGGATGTCCTGATCGGTCGCGGCGCGCTCGCGACCCCTGCGGCCGGTGTTGGTCATCCGCGCATTCTAGGTGGTCAGTGCGGGGATGGAGCCGCATGGCCTCACGCTGTCGCGGGCTGGCTTCCGCTTCCGCAACTCGTAGCGTTCCATCTTGATGAGACGCCTACTTCTGCTGATCGTGCCCGCTTTGCTCTGCGCCGCCTGCGTTCCCCGGCCCGATCCCGAAGCCGCCTTGACCACGCTGCTCGACGGCATCCGCCGGAACGTCGCCCAAGGGCCGCGGTCCATGCCGGTACACAGCTACCCCGCGCCTTACGACCTCGTCGCCGACCCGTGCGCGGCGTTTCCCGCGGAGGTCTTCAC
This sequence comes from Amycolatopsis sp. WAC 01375, assembly GCF_003947325.1. Taxonomy (NCBI): domain Bacteria; kingdom Bacillati; phylum Actinomycetota; class Actinomycetes; order Pseudonocardiales; family Pseudonocardiaceae; genus Amycolatopsis; species Amycolatopsis sp. WAC 01375. The sequence continues at coordinate 22,883 of NZ_QHHW01000014.1, read as the reverse complement.
CACGATCACGGAACGGCCGACCGATGGTTTGCAGCGGGATCTGTTCAGTTTGAGCGAAACCCCCGGCTCGAAGCACAACAGTGTCGAGATGCGCTGTGACCGCGCCGGCCAGGTGGCGCTCTCGGAGGGAATCGCACCGAGCGTCACCGTCAGCCAGACCGTGCTGTCCGTGCCGGACCCCGCCGCCGCCATCGCCAGTGTTCGCGAGCAATGTGACTTCAGCCAGGGCGAGCCGCTGTCCCGGCCGATCGGCGAGGCCAGTTGCGGCGATTTCGGCGCCGACGGCGGGCAGGTCCTCTTCCAGAGCGGTCGCGCGATGGTGCGGATCAGCCTCATCGCCGCGAAGACCGACCCGGCCACCACTCGCGAAAACCTGCTCAAAGGCGCCGAGGCCGTCTATGCCCGGCTTACGCCCTCCCCTTGAGGTTCTTCAGGACTTCAGCCGCCACACTGCGTCCTGCAATGCAGGAGTCCTTACCTTCTCGATACGCCTTGTCTCCGAGGCCGAGTGAAACCGAATAGGCAAGCTGATCTGAGACGCCTACCACGACGACGCAGAACTTCTTGTCGTCTTTCGAAACGCCCACGTTGTTGGCATAGCCGATCGTCGGGTAGCCGTCGATCGGGTCAAGTTCGAGCCAGCGGGCTGTTTTCGGTTTTACGCTTTGATAGGGGAGGCTGATTCCTTGGTCGGACTTGGTTTGGTAGCTGATCGAGAAGCCCGCGCCGGTTCCCGATGCGGAACTCCAGTCGCACGCGGCGCCGAGGGCGTCGGTTCCGGGCTTGCCAGGACGCGGTTCACCGATGAAGGATTCGAGTTGCTGGGTGGTGAGGGCGCTGTCGCAGGGGCTCCCGTCGAGCACCTTGGCCGGTAACGGATTCTGCACGGCGGGTGCTCCGCTGTTCGGGACACCCGCCACGCTCGACGATGCGGCAGGTGTTCCTGGTGTGGGGGTGCCGGGGGTGGTGCGGTCGCCATTGCAGGCTGCCAGGAGCAGGATGCCGTTGGCCAGCAAAGCGAAGGCGGCCAGTTGGTTTCGTGAGGTCAATCGATTGTCCCGCTTTTCTTGGTCGCGTCGGCTGCTTGCCGGTCGGCTTCCTCGGTCAGTCCCAGTGATTTTTCCAGTCGGAGGATGAGTTCGGTGAAGTACTCGTCCTGGAATCGTAGATGTCCTTCATAGAATCGCCCGGTTTCGTTGACGCCGTTCGGGCCGTCTACCGCATGCTTGCTTGCTGGTTCATCGCCCGGTGGTACGACCTGTGACAACCGGGCCGCAGCGTAAAACTGGTTGCGGATGAAGTCTCGTTGATCTTGGCACTTCTTGAGCAGGGCACGCATCTCGTCACCGTTCATGGTGAAGCCCTGGCCGCTCGCCGGTGCTGCTCCACCGCCCACGACGTCGTCGCTGTTCTGGAACCAGACATCTCCGAAGAACGAAGTCATCGAGATCTCCCCCTTTACTTCAGTCCGTGCAGGGTCGCGTAGAGGACGTCGACCAGGACGTCCCTGCTCCCCGGTTCGAAGCTGACCAGCGGTTCGCCGTCCTCGCCCGGCAGCACGTAGGTGAGGACGCGTCCGGCGTGGGCGGTGTCGACCACGGTGAGCGGAGTGCTCCTGGTGCCGTTGTTGACCGCATAGAGCTGGTGCACTCCGGTGCGTTTCGCCGCCATCAGTTCCCGCGCCGAGGGCAGCGGGTCGTAGGCAGGCTCCTCGGTCGGGTCCTCGAGGTCGTAGGAATCCTCGTAGACCGGCTGGCCGGAGAAGCGTGATTTCGGGATCTTGACCGGATTGATCCGAGCCGGTGCGACCGGGGGCAACATGTCGACCAGGGATTCGGCGCCGTAGCCGGGGTCGATGACGTCGATGCGGATCTTCTCGTCCTGGCGGATCACTCGGACCGCGTCCGGGCCGGACGCCGACACGAGGATGTTCCCGGTCTCGTCCGACTCGATGTCGCCGAGCCAGGCGGTGAACCGCAGCGGGCCGGTGGCCAGCACCCGGAGGAGGTCGCGGAACTCCCTGGTCAGGGTGCCTCCGGAGGCCAGTTTCAGCTCGGTGAGGGTGTCGAGCACCGCGTCGTCGAGATTCTTCTTGGTGTCTTCGGCGAGCCACAGGTGGTCCGGGCCGAGCGCCGCGGGCGGAGTGCCGTGGCGCTCCCATTCCCACGCGGTGAGCAGGACGGTCTTCGGCAGGTACAGAGGTGCTTCGAACACGGTCAAAGCCCGATCACCGGCGGGACCGGCTTCGTGTCAGTGCCGCCGAAGACGCTCTCGGGGTCGGCTTCCTGCAGGTACGAGGCACGCTGGTGCTCCTCGTCCTCGCCGCCCTTGCCTTTGCCCGCGCCGGCGCCCATCGGGCCCATCCCGGGCGCGCCGGGCCTGCCCGCGCCCCCGGCGGGACCACCGGGCATTCCGGGACGCGCCACCTGGCCGGGTTGACCGGGAGCCATCGCCCCACTGCCGCGACCGGCTCCGGGCGTGGCGGCGCCACTGCCCGGCCCACCGGAAGAACCCGAGCCAGGTCCGAAACCGCCGCCGCTGCCTGGACCGAATCCAGGGCCGAAACCAACTCCGCTGCCACCACCTGGGCCGAAGTTGGTGCCACCACCGGTGCCGGGGCCGAAGGACGGCGGCTGGTAACCCGGATACGACGAAGGCTGCGGAGGCGTGTAGCCCGCCGCCCGCGTGCCGTCGTCGTACTGACCTGGGCGGAAGCCCGGATCCGAAGGCTGGTGAGGACGGGGAGGTTCATACGGCCGCGGGCTCGGGGTTTCGTGGCCGGGTGGCGGCCCCGTCGGTGGCGGTGGCTGCACCCCGCCCGGAGGCGGCCGGTACCCACCGTCGCCGGGATCCGAGCGCCCGTCGAATCCCCGCACCTTGCCGTCGTCACCAGGGCCGGGACCGGGACTGCTGTCGTCGACCTTGAAATCGCCGCCGTCGAACGCGCCGAGCTGCCCGTAGTCGATGGTCCGGCCCGTGGTGTTCGAGCTCGACTGGTCGTTATAGGCGTTGTAGCGATCGAGGTTCGCTTGCGCCTTCTGGTTGTACTGGTTGACCTTGTCTTCGGTGTCGGTGTCCCACGGAGTCGCGTCGTCGTAGGTGCCCGTGGTCGGTGGGTCCGCGGCGACCTCACGGTCCAGTGAGTTCTTCAGTGACACGAACTGGTCCAGTTGCGTCTGCGTCAACCCCGAATTGCGCTCAAGGCTCGATGAGGCGGAAGTGGACGAGTCGGCGAGCGGTTGAAGCTTCGCGCGCGCCGCGTCGGCGGCGCCACCGGTCCAGGCGGACTCCAGCGCCGTCATCACGCCGCGGGTCCCGTCATGCAACTGGGTCTGGTTTCGGGCTTGTTCGCCGCCGACCCTGCGCGCCTCTTCCAACGAGCCGGTGCCAGGGCCGTTCAGGACGGCTTCGAGCAGCTGCTTGGGCGTCATTCCGCCCTGATTGACCGCTCCGGAGCCGTCGCTCACGTTCGACCCGACGATTCCGCCGACGATCGCACCGACCGGCCCGCCCACGACGAAACCGGCCGCCGCACCGGCGCCCGTCTTGCCGAGCAGCCCCGCGGCCGCCTCCCATACGTCCCCGAACAAACCCATCGAAGCCCTCCCCGGCCCAATCGGTTGATGTCTTGCGCTCACGCACAATACCGTGCCGATTACACCAGGTGGGCGGATTCAACCCAGAAGGCGAGCTTGCAGCCGGGTGATCGGCCGGAGCGCCAGGAAGATCGGAATGGCCATTCCGAGCGCGACGAAGAAATGCACGATCCAAGCCCCCGCCAGCGTCGGCCCGCCCCACGTGCCCTCCGGGTCGTTCCCGGTCCAGAAGAACCCGTAGGTCGCGATGCGCCCGACAAGATAGAAGAGCAGCAAAGCGAGCAGGAACGCGATCACACTCGGACCGAAGGCCGCCAAGAATCGCGGCCGTGCCCCGCTTCCCTGCCCGAGCCAGCGCCGAGAGAGCCCACGCTGGACCTTCGCGCCACCGAGGTAACCCGGAAGAACGAGCAGTGCGTAGATCGCGCGTTTCCAGTCCGAAATCGTCATACCCGGCACGCTATGAGCTTCTGACCTGTGCTGATACCGGGCTGACCGCCGACCCAGGGTAGGGAAAACCGGGGATCGTTGTGGTGATCCACACGACCGGGGTGTGGATGCGCGCGAAACGTTCCCCGCCGTCAGACGGGTATGCAACACTCGGTCGCCGAATGGCTACGACGTGAACAGGGGAGGTTCGCGTGTCGAACCCTGAGCAGCTCTTCGCTGATTTCGAGGCCAAGCTGGCCGACGCCCAGCGAAAGGCGAATCAGATGCGCACCGAGATCGAAGGCGTCTCGGTGTCCGAACGCAGCAAGGACGGCCAGATCTCGGTCAAGGTCAACCACGCGGGAAACCTCGTGGGCCTGGAGATCGGTCCGTCCGTGCGGGACAACCCGGCGCTCGCGCAGGAGATCCTCCGCGTCGTCCAGAGCGCACAGAGCAAACTCGCCGGCGCGATGCAGGTCGGCGTCCCGTCCATCGCGGGCACCGAGACGATGAACGAGCTGGTCAACCAGCTGCAGAGCGAGTACCCGGAACCCGAGCCGACAGGCTACGTCGAGGGCGGTCACCAAACGGTGGACGAGGACGCCCGCTTCGTCGCCGAAGACGAACTCGACGCGCCCCCGCCCCCTCCCGCCCCGAAGCCGCCCGCCCCTCCGGCCACACCCGCGCCACCGCGCGCCGCGCGACGGCCGCAGACGGACCACGAGGACGACTACTTCACCGGCGGCGACTTCCTGCGCTGAGCGGGTTCTTGAGGGAGGGAATCATGGGACAGCCACAAGGCAAACAGGGCTTCAATGTCGACCCGGTGCGGATCGACGAGCACGCCAAGCAGGTCGAGAAGACTTTGGAACTGCTTCAGACAGCATTGAGCGCTGACCAGACGAACCGGATCAAGTCCGAGGACTTCGGTCTGATCGGTGATCTCGTCCAGCTCGACGCATGGTGCAACACCGCCGCAGACAAGGCGGTCGAAGCTCTCAAGGCGGCTGTCGATGCCGGGAATTACCACGTGGACACGGTCCGAGCGTGGGCTCAGGCGCGCCGGGTCGACGATGAATCCGCCAAGGATCTGGTCAACCGTGCGGGGCAGGTGAAGCATGGCTGAGCCGGGCTCGAACCAGATCATCCAAGACGCCACGAAGGAAACGGACTCGGAGAAGTACGTCGTCGACAGTGCCCTGGAAGGCGCGGGCGCGATCCAGGACACCATCGGCGGCATCGAAAAGCTCGTCCACGGTGACTGGACGGAAGGCCTGCTCAGTCTGGGTAGCGCGGGCGTCGACATCGGCATGATCGCCGCTGGGGGCAACCCGTTCGAGTCTCTTCTGAGCTGGGGGCTCGGGTGGGTCATCGAGCATGTCGACTTCCTGAAGGAACCGCTCGATTACGTCACCGGCGATCAGGACGCGCTGGATCTCGAAGCGCAGAAGTGGACCACCATCAGCAAAGACGTCCAGAAGATGGCGGAAGAACTTACGGACGAGGTCCGTAAGAACACCATGGACTGGACCGGTCAGGTGGCCGACCGGTACCGCGAGTACGTTCAGGAACAACTGGACACCTATCGTGCGCTTTCCGATGCCGCGAGCAATGCGGGCGCCGTCGTGGAGATCTGTAAGACGATCCTCGACGTCGTCCGCACGCTCATCCGGGACCTCATCACCGATACCCTCGCCAAGATCATCTTCATCCTGCTCAGGTACCCCCCGCCCGGCTACCCCGGAGCCCTTGCGGGTGAAGGTGTTCCGTTCGCCGTGAAGCAGGCACGGAAGGCGATGGGGCAGGTTCAGCGTCTGATGAAGGCCTTCTCGAATGCCAAGGGCATCCTCAAACTCCTGGGCGAGGCGCTGGAATCCATCGCGAAGGGGTTCGGCAAGTACGCGAAGGGTGTTGGCCAGGGGCTCAGCCACATGGCCAAGGAAGTTGTCCCGGGCCTTGGTGGCGCGGCGATCAAGGAAGCCGTGAAAGGCGTTCTCGACGTCGGTGTCGGCAGCGACAACAACCAGAGCGATCTGGACAAACAGCGTGACAAGACGAACACCACCATCGAGCCCAAGGACAGTGGAGTGGTCGGCAGCGGTGGCGGAAGGACGGCTGCATCGTCGGTTCGCAAGGACGGCGTCGAGCCGGTATTCGACCAGCCTGGCGAGCAGCGGATCTCCGGTTCGTTGTAATGAAGGGCGCAAGCCGGACTAAGGCGACCGGTGCAGGTGTGCTCGCCGCGGCGGTGACGGTCGCATTGGTGATCGGGCCTTTACTTTTCTTCGTTTGCCTGACGATGTTCCGCTTGGCGGGGGCGCCGGAGATCAACACCGGACAGACAGCGGTCGGCGACGCTTCGGCAGTGATCAAGACCTGTGAGCGCCGTGGCCCCGTTTCCTCCGAGGGCTTCGGTTACTTCTGGGAGTGTGATGCCGAGGTCACGGTGAACGGCCACTCGCTCGGCGCCATCAGGTTCGATCCAGATGAGCTGACGCCGGCCGATGGAACGAATGTCGTCGGCGTTCAGCGAAGTGGCGATCACTGGCAGCGCGACGTCGCACATCCCTATCGCCTGCTGCACGTGGCCGGGCTCGTGATCCTGATGATCGACTTCTTCGCGGTGTTGGCGGCTTTGATACCGCTGCTCGTCTCCGTCCTGTGGGTGTTCGCTCAGCTCTGGCGTCGAAAAACTCCCGAAACCGTTGCCTCCGGGGAAGAGGAGCAGCAAGTCGCCATTCGGATCAAGGCCCCTCCGAAGCCGAAGCGACGCTCGCCTACCGGAGCCACCGTGCTCGGCTTCAGCGGTCTTTTCTCACTGGTAATCGGCGTGTGGATGTTCTACCTCCACAGCCGGCTGAGCGGCGATCTTTGGGGATTCGCCGCAGCCCTGTCGATCGTGTTGCTCGGAATCGGGTTTTCGGCCGCTGCGGCTTGGTGGGCTTTCGCGCCGGAGAAACCCGGTGAGGTAAAGACGATCGAACTCACGGAAGCGGGGATGAGGCAGCAGGACGATTCGTCGGAGGCGTTGGTGTTGCCGTGGGATGACGTTCGATCTGTGGTGTTCGATGAACGCGGGCGACCAGGGCGGATCAGTGTCCACTTGACCTTGGCCGACGAGGCGTCGAGGGAGAAGCTTCTCGAGGAATACAGACAGCCCTCGAAGTACGGAGTCCTCCTGACTCCCGAAATCGCGATGGAAGAGGCGGAGTCGGCGTCGGAAGCGATCGAAGATTTTCGCCCTGGCTTGGTGCATTGGCGCTCGCGCGAACTCTCGCGCGGTGGTTTCGGGCCCGGCAGGAACTCCGGACCGCGTCTGGTGAGATGGAAGGACGGGGCATCCGCCGCACAGCGGGTGGATGCGGAAGCCATGCGAGCGGACGAGCCGGTCAGGATCCGGTCCGGCCGGATGCCAGGAGCGAGAATCCTCGGTTTCGCCGGGCTTTATGCGCTGATCGTTTTGCTGTTCGTCCTTCGGCAGTCCGCTGATTCCGTGCCTTTGTGGTGGTCACCGGTAGTCGTGCTCGCGACGGTGACGTGGGGCGTGGTGCTCCACAAGACGCGATTCCGCGGAACGCCCGGCGTTTTCGAAGTGGACGAAGACTCCTTGACCTGGTTCGAGCGCGACACGCCCCAGAGGCATGTCGTACCACGCGAAATTCCACCGGTCGATGTGCTGCTCACGGACCTCCAGCAGCTCCAGTTCGAGCGCGTTCCACCGGAGCACGGCCGGAAGTACGTCAGGCTTTCGGTACGCAACGATGGTGTCCGGTCGGTTCTCGCGGAGAAGATCACGGCAGCCGCCGCATCGCGTCTGACCGAGACGCTGAAAGCACGATCCGCCTTCGCGGGCGATGTGGTGCTCAAGCAACCAGGGCGAACACCGGCCTGAGCAGCGGCGCCCGCGAACCGGGGCGCCGCCGGCGCCGATCACTCGGGGGGCTACGTGATCGACGCCGGCGACCCGATGCCCCACTCCCGGCAAGCCGGAATCGGGGCAACGTCACCGCGTGGACGCGGCAACGCATCTCAAGAGCGGGCGTGATCGCCGAAGTGACGTCCGGGGGAAGGTTATCCCCCGAAAGAGTGACGGCGTTCCGCTGCTCGCCTGATTGTCGCACTACGCGCCGAGAAAGTTACAAAGTTCTTCACATCTTCGCCGGGAGAAGGGTCATGACCGGACAACTGCTGGTCATGGCATCGTTTCCTCCATGACTTCTCAGGTGCTGGTCATCGGGTCCGCCAATGCCGATCTCGTCGTCCCGGTCGACCGGCGACCCGGGGGTGGCGAAACCGTACTCGGTGGCGACACGGTCTTGTCGCCGGGTGGCAAGGGCGCCAACACGGCGGTCGCCGCGGCGAGGCTCGGTGCCGACGTCGCGTTGCTCGGGGCGGTCGGTGACGATCCGTACGGCGAGTTGCTCAAGCGGTCGCTGGCCGAGTCCGGGGTGAACACGGGCTCGTTGCGCACGAGTGAGCGTCCGACGGGGATCGCGTACATCACGGTCACGCCCGACGGCGAGAACTCGATCCTCGTCTCGCCAGGCGCCAATTCCGGGCTGCGCCCCGAGGACATCGATCTCGACGGCGCCGAGATCGTGGTGTTGTCGTTGGAGATCCCGCTCGAGACCGTCGAGCACGCCGTCGCGAAGGCTGTCGAGAATGGCGTGAAGACCTTGTTGAACCTGTCCCCGGCGGCCGAGCTTTCCGCGAAGACGCTTCAGGGGCTCGACGTCCTGCTGGTCAACGAGCACGAGGCTGCCTTCCTGCTCGGTGGTGAGGCTGACTTCCCCAAGTTGCTCGATCTCGGTCCGAAGGCCGCTGTCGTGACGCTCGGCGCGAAGGGGGCGGCGGTGGTGACCGCGGACGGCGTGACGGAGGTGTCGTCGCCGAAGGTCGAGGCCGTCGACACCACGGGCGCCGGTGACGCTTTCGCGGGCGCGCTCGCCACGTCGCTCGCGAAGGGCGAGGGGCTGGCCGACGCGGCGCGCAGGGCGGTGAAGGTGGCGGCGATCACCGTGACCCGTCAGGGCGCGCAGCCGTCGTATCCGACGACGTCCGAACTGGAATGATGTGTGCTTCTGTGTTGTGCTGTCGGCTATGAGTCAGGTCACGCCGCCCATGAGATATGGTCTAGACCATGCCGTCTGAGTCTTTGACCGGGGTCGCCGTCAGTCCCGGCCGCGCGAGCGGTCCTGTCGTCCGGGTCGCCGAACCGCTCGGCGAACCCGCGAGCACGCCGGCCCCGGCCGATCCCGCCGCCGAGGCCGCCCGGATCGCCCCGGCCGCGCAGATCGTGGCCGGACGCCTCGAGAAGCTGGCCGAGACCGCGACCGGTGAGGCCGCGACGATTCTCATCACCACGGCGGCGATGGCGGCCGACCCGGCGCTCGTCTCGTCGGCGGAGCAGCTGGTCAAGGGCCAGAATCTGCCCGCGCCGCGTGCGGTGCACCAGGCGGCGGGCAAGTTCGCCGACGCGCTCGCGGCCGCCGGCGGCTACATGGCCGAGCGCGCTCGCGACGTCCTCGACGTGCGCGACAGGCTTGTCGCCGAGCTGCTCGGCATCGCGCCTCCCGGCGTTCCCGACCTCGAGTCGCCGAGTGTGCTCGTCGCCCGTGACCTCGCGCCCGCCGACACCGCGGGTCTCGATCCGGAGAAGGTGCTCGCGCTCGTCACCGAAGAGGGCGGCCCCACCAGTCACACCGCGATCCTCGCCCGCGCGCTCGGCATTCCCGCCGTCGTCGCGGTCCGCGGCGTCCTCGCGCTCGACGCGCAAGCGCTTGCGGTGGACGGTGACACCGGGGTCGTCGAGGTCGCGGACCCGAACGCCGACGTCGTCACGGCCGCCAAGACCGGCGCGATCGAGTGGAACGGCACCGGCGCGACCGCCGACGGCCACCGCGTGAAGGTGCTCGGCAACGTCGGTTCCGCCACCGACGCCCAGGCCGCCGCCGAGGCGGGCGCCGAGGGCGTCGGTCTCTTCCGCACCGAGTTCTGCTACCTCGACGCGTCCTCCGAGCCGAGCGTCGAAGAGCAGCGCAAGGCCTACACCGCCGTGCTCACACCGTTCCGCGGCAAGCCGGTCATCGTCCGCACCCTCGACGCGGGCGCCGACAAACCGCTCGCCTTCCTGGAGCCCGAGGTCGAGCCCAACCCGGCGCTCGGCGTACGCGGGCTTCGCGTCGCTTTCGACCGGCCCGAGATCCTCGACCGCCAGCTGGAGGCCATCGCGGGTGCCGCGCAGGACTCCGGCGCCGAGGTTTCGGTGATGGCCCCGATGGTCGCCACCGCCGCCGAGGCCGCCTGGTTCGCCGAGCGCGCCCGCGCCGCCGGAATCGCCCGCGCGGGCGTGATGATCGAGATCCCGGCCGCCGCGTTGACCGCCCGCGAGATCCTCGACGTGGTCGACTTCGTCTCCGTCGGCACCAACGACCTCGCGCAGTACACCTTCGCCGCGGATCGCCAGCTCGGCGCGGTCGCCAAGCTCAACGACCCGTGGCAGCCGGGGCTGCTGCGCCTGCTCAAGGTCATCGGCCAGGCCGCGAAGGACACCGGCAAACCCGCCGGTGTCTGCGGTGAGGCCGCCGGCGACCCGCGGCTCGCGCTGGTACTGGCCGGGCTCGGCCTGACCAGCCTCTCGATGAACGCGCCCGCCGTGCGCGCGGTCGGCGCGAGCCTTGCCGCGACCACGCTGGCCGAATGCGAGGCGCTCGCCGACGCGGTCTTGGCCACGGCGAACCCGGTCGAGGCCCGCACGGCGGCCGCGAAGCGATAGCAAAGGTCCCTTGCTCCCGCCGTGGTGGACTTCGGCCTGATCGGCCAGGCCGCGGGCATGTTCGCGGCGACCAACGTCGACGACCTCGTGCTGCTCGCGCTCTTCTTCGCCAACGCCGCCGGCCGGCGCGGTGCCCTGCGAGTGGTGGCCGGGCAATACCTCGGGTTCGCCGGCATCCTCGCCGTTTCGATCGTCGGGGCGCTCGGTGCGGGACTGCTGCCGGACGCCGTCCTGCCCTGGCTCGGGCTGGTGCCGCTCCTGCTCGGTCTGCGTGCGGCGTGGCGCGTCTGGCGTGAGCGCGGCACGGAGACCGAAGAGCCCGAGGCCGGTCCCGGTGTGCTCGCCGTGGCGGGGGTGACCTTCGCCAACGGCGGCGACAACATCGGCGTCTACGTTCCCGTGTTCGCCAACACCGGCACCGGCGGGCTGATCGTGTACGCCGTCGTATTCCTCGCGCTCGTCGCGGTCTGGTGCCTGGCGGGCCGGTTCTTCGCGACCCGCCCGGCGATCGCCCGCGCCCTGGCCCGCTGGGGCCATTTGCTGCTTCCGGTCGTCCTCATCGCCATCGGCCTGCTGATCCTCCTGCACGGCTGAAAAAGATCGGGCGGCATGTCGAAATCCGGTCCACCGCTTCGACGCCTGGGTGAAGACACCGAAGCGACGAAAGGACGCCGACCATGACGACCACCATGACCCCGACGCGGGCGGGACGCCGGGAATGGGTCGGGCTGGCCGTACTGGCCCTGCCCACCTTCCTGGTCTCCCTCGACCTGTTCGTGCTGATCCTCGCGTTGCCGAAGCTCAGCCAGAGCCTCGGCGCCGACAGCGTCCAGCAGCTGTGGATCATGGACGTCTACGGCTTCATGATCGCCGGGTTCATGGTCACGATGGGCACCCTCGGCGACCGCATCGGCCGCCGGAAACTGCTGCTCATCGGCGCCACGGCGTTCGGGCTGGCCTCCGTGCTGGCGGCGTTCTCGACCAGCGCGCTGATGCTCATCGTCGCCCGTGCGCTCCTCGGTATCGCCGGTGCGACGCTGGCGCCGTCGACGCTCGCCCTGATCAGCAACCTGTTCCTCGACAGCCGCCAGCGCTCCCTCGCGATCGGCATCTGGGCAGGCTGCTTCACCGTCGGCGCGATCGTCGGGCCGATGGTCGGCGGTGTGCTGCTGGAGCACTTCTGGTGGGGTTCGGTGTTCCTGCTCGGCGTCCCGGCGATGGTCTTGCTGCTCGTGGTCGGCCCGAAGCTGCTGCCCGAGTACCGCAACGAGAACGCCGGCCGCGTCGACCTGCCGAGTGTCGTGCTTTCGCTGGTCACGATCCTGCCCGCGGTCTACGGCATCAAGGAACTCGCCCGCGACGGCGTCCACGCGGTCCCGGCGGCCTCGCTCCTGATCGGTCTCGGCTTCGGGGTGGTGTTCGTGCGACGCCAGCGAATCCTCCAGGATCCGCTGATCGACCTGACGCTGTTCCGGGCCCGCGCGTTCACGACGGCGATCGGCGGGATGTGCGCGTTCACCATGCTGGGTGGCACGACCATGCTCTTCGTCGCGCAGTTCTTCCAGATCGTGCTCGAGCTTTCGCCGGTCGGCGCCGCGCTGGCGTTGCTGCCGGGCATGCTCGCCTCGACCGTCAGCTTCCTCGGCGCGCCGATCCTGGCCCGCCGCGTCCGTCCCGCCACGCTGATCGCCACGGGGCTGGCGGGCGCTGTCTGCGGGTTCCTGCTGCTGACGCAGGTCGAGGCGGGCGCGGGTCCGGTGATCCCGTCGATCGCCTTCGCCATCACCTGCCTGTGCGGCGGTCCGCTGGTCACCCTTGGCACGGATCTGGTCGTCGGCTCCGTGCCGCCGGAGAAGGCCGGTTCGGCGGCCTCGCTTTCGCAGACCGGCAACGAATTCGGCTACGCGCTGGGCATCGCGACCGTCGGCACGCTGGGCAACGCCGTCACGCGGTCCCGGCTCGCCGACGCGGTCCCCGCGCACGACGCGTTCGCCAGCGGGATGCACGCGGTGTCCGGGCTGGCCGCGCTGGTGCTGGCCGCGGTGGCGTACTTCGTGCTCCGGCACCTCCGCCACGTGCGCCCGGTCGGCGCCTAGGCCGTGTCCGGTAAGTCACCTAGCCGAAGAAGCCCCGCCGCGGGTACTTGATGATCAGCGACCCCCCGTGCACGCGCCCGGTGATGACGAACCGGGGCGTGCCGGGGCGGCCGTTCGAACGCGTCCGGTCGTCGAGGTTGCCGAACTTGATGTCGGTGATCGAGTTGGTGTCGACGGCGCCGTTCTCGGGGATGGTGATCTCCACCGGACCCCATTTGGCCTGCAGTTCGATGTGCACGACCGGATGCCGGATCTCGGCCTGGGAGAAGTCCAGTTTCGTGGCGCCGTACTTGTTCCGGATCACCATCGACTCGGGGACCAGCCAGTTCCCGTCGCGCTGCAACGCCGAGTACTTGCCGTTGAGCTCCATGACCTGCCCGGACGACTGCGCGTAGGCGTGCTGCCTCGGCGGCGACCACGGGTTCTGTTGCTGTCGAGGCACCATTCCCGCCTCGGGATGCACCAGACCTGGCAGATCCGTGAGCACCGCGTTCAGCTCGCCGCGGGTCTTCGAAGCGAGGGCGCGGTCGGTCCGTTCGGTGAATTCGTCGAGGTTCAGCATCCCGAGGCCGATCGCCTTCTGCAGGACTTCGATGACGTGTTCGCGTTCCGCGTCGGAGACCCGGATGTCCCGTCCGGTCAACGGCTTGGTTTCGGTCGCCGGCTGCTCTTCCTCGCCCATGCCTTGAATGGTAGAACCGGATCTCACGCGCGAGATCGGGGAAATACCCTGAACAGACCCGCATTTCTTCCCTGTGCCGCTCTGCTGGCGGCGTTCCTCCTGCTGGCCGGTTGCACCGTCGAAGCAGACCCGCCGGAGGCCGTTCCGACGCCGACGGCCCCACCAGCGTCGAAACTCGAAGGCGAACCGGTGGACTACAGCGGTTTCCGGCTCGTCATGTCGACTTCGCCGCCTTCGATGCTCGATCCCGCCACCGGCGTCACCACCCCGCTTCCGGGCGCTCCGGCCGGGGACCGGGTCAACGACGTCCTCCGCGTCGGCAAGTTCCCGGTCGTGCTGTCGGCCGCGCGCTGCGGGCCGTCCTGCCTGGAGCCGTCCGAAGTACTCGTCTACGGCGATCCCGGGAACCAGCCGTGGAAGCTGGGCAAGGCCCGCAGCGTCGCCCCGGCCGCCGACGAGAGCGGCGTCTGGCTGATCCGTGACGACGGCGACGACCTCTGCCGCCTCCAATACGTCTCCCTGCTCGGTGCGGAGCGCGATCGCGGCCGTCCGGCGAGCTGCACGACAGCCGTTCGCCAAGAGGTACCGAAGGGTCTGCTGATCACGGTGAACAGCGGGACGGCCAGTGCCGAGGACGTGCTGATCGACCCCGCGACGGGCCGCGCCCTGCACCAGTTCCCCCGGGTACTGGCGGTCACCAAGGAACGGATGCTGCTGGCCGAGCTGACCAAGTTCTCCGTGCTCGACCTGCGCAACGATCAACGGATGCCGGTCGAGCGGCCGGTGGCCAACGGCATGCCCGGCATGGTGGTGCCGAGTCGCGACGGTTACCAGGTCGCCGTGCTCTTCGGTGACCCCGCCTGGGCCGGGACCGCGACGCAGACCGCGGACGTCTGGGTGCTCGCACTCGACACCCTGACCTGGACGCACGCGCCCTCGACGCCGATCGCGACCCCGCTCAAGCAGGTCGCGATCGAATGGACCGAGGACGGCAGCCTGGTGATCGCCACCGACGTCGTCGCGAACTGGCGCCTCGATCGGCCGCGGTGGACGGTCGTCAAGACACCCTTGCCCGCCGAGCGGAACCAGCGGGTGGTGGCCATCGCCCAGGGCTGAGCCTTCGCAAATCCGAGGCCTCCGGCCGAAAAGGCACGCGCGCTATTCCACGTCCAGTCCGTGTTCGATGGCGTAGCGGGCCAGTTCGACACGGTTGTGCAGCTGGAGTTTCCGCAGCGTGGACTGGACGTGGTTCTCCACCGTCCGATGCGACAGCACGAGCTTCTCGGCGATCTGCCGCGCCGTCATCCCCTTCGCGACCAGGCGCAGGACGTCGGTCTCGCGTTCGGTCAGCCGCGGCGGCGCGGGCCCGTCGTCCGGGGCGTCGGCCATGCGGCGGTACTCGCCGAGCACGAGACCGGCGAGGCCGGCGGTGAACACCGGGTCGCCCGCCGCGGTCCGCTTGACCGCGTCCACGAGCTCGGTCGCCGAAGCCGATTTGACCAGGTACCCGGAGGCGCCGGCCTTCACCGCCTCGAGGACGTCGCTGTGCTCGCCGCTCGCGGACAGCACCAGCACCTTCGTCGACGGCAGTTCCGTGGTGATCTCGCGGGTGGCGTCGACCCCCGACGTCTCGCCGAGGTTGAGGTCCATCAGGACGACGTCCGGCCGGACCGTCCGCGCGATCCGCACCGCGGCCGGCGCGTCCGGCGCGGTGGCGCGCACGTCGAATCCGTGTTCGGCCAGGTCGCGCGCGACCCCGTCCCGCCACATCGGATGATCGTCGACCACCATCACCGAGACCTGAGCCTCACCGGTCATCGCTTTCCCCTCGCCGCGACTGGAACCTTGACTTCCCATTCCGTGCCCTGGCCGGGCGCGGTGTCGAGGGCGGCGCTTCCGCCCAGATCCCGCACCCGTCCCTTGATGGACTCCGCGATACCTAGATGTCCCTCGGCCGCCGCTCGTTCCAAAACGCCGGGCGCGATTCCGGGGCCGTCGTCGCGGACGCTGACCACGACCTCGGTGCCCAGGTCCTCCAGCAGCACCCAGGCGTGCGCGTCTTCACCCGCGTGTTTCTCGACGTTCGCCAGCGCCTCGCGCGCCACGGCCACCAGTTCCGCGGTCACGTGCTCGGGTAATTGGACCTCGCCCGCGGGGGTCGACACCTGCACGGACGGCGTCGCGAGCAGTTGCAGCGCGGCCCGGAGGTCGGTCGTCCCGTTCTCGCTCGAACGCGTCGGTTCGGTAGTGACCAGTGCCCGCAGCGCGATCTCCTGCTCGCCTGCCAGTTTCGCCAGTTCGGCGGCCTCCCCGCCGAATTCGGCGCCGCGTTTGCGCACCCGCGCGAGTACCTGCAGGACGCTGTCGTGGATCGAGCGGGCGAGCCGCTCCCGTTCGGCCGTCGCCGCCTCCATGCGCAACGCCCTGGTCAGCGCGTCGGCGGACCGGCGGGCCATGGTCGCGGCGAGACCGATCACGAACCCGCTCGCGGTCAGCAGGAAGCCGTCCCGCGCGACGTCGACGTCGAACCGCCAGCGCACCAGCCCGGTGACCACCGAGACCACCAGTCCGGCGAGCACGCCGCCGACGGCGCCGAACCGCGTCCCGGCGGCCGCGGGCGGGACGGCCGCCCACACCGTCGTGATGAGCGGGGTGTTGGCGTCGAACTGCCCGGTGGTCAGGATCCACGCCGACGTGAACATGAGGACGGCGGTCACCACGAGGTCGACGCCGACCAGCCACGGCCAGCGGCTCGACGGCCGCGCGTAGAACACGCTGCTCAGCACCGTCCACACGGTCATCGCGCCGAACGCGGTCCACGCGAGCCACTTATTCGCGTAGCCGTCGTAGTGGACGATGAACGAGCCCAGTGCGAAGAGCAGCGTCGTCACCCGAAGCACGATCACCCCGCGCCACAACGGGGTGACCGGGTCCCGCGTGCCGAGCGCCGAGACGGCGCGCCAGAGCGGGGTCTCGGTCATGACTCGGCTTCAGCCGCTGTCCCGGCATCGTTGGGTTGCGCCGCCTGATCCTTCAGCACATCGATCTCGGCCGGATCGGGATCGTGTTCGTGCAGCAGCGACCGGATCCCCGCGTTGAGCACCGCGAGCAGCGGCACCGAAAGCAGCGCTCCGGCGATCCCGGCGGTGACCAGACCGGCGGTGATCGCGAGCACCACGGCGAGCGGGTGCAGCTTCACCGCGCGGCCGAGCAGGATCGGCTGCAGCACGTGGCTTTCCAGCTGCATGACACCGATGACGATGGCCAGCACGATCAGCGCGCCGACGACCCCCTTCGTCACCAGCGCGATCAGCACCGCGACCGCGCCCGCGATCACGGCACCGATGATCGGGATGAAGGCGCCGAGGAACACCAGCGTCGCCAGCGGGATCACCAGCGGCACGCCGACGATCGCCAGCCCGACGCCGATGCCGACCGCGTCGACCACGGCCACCGCCGCCGTCGCGCGCACGTAGCTGACCAGCGACGCGAACCCGCGCCGCCCGGCGACGTCGACCCGGTCGCGCACGCGCCCCGGCACGCCACGCACGAGGAACTTCCAGATCTGGTCGCCACCGGAAAGGAAGAAGATGAGGATGAACAGCGTCAGGATGAAGCCGGTGACGATCTCGCCGACCGTGCCCGCGGTGGTGAGCGCGGTGGTGGTGATCGACGCCTGGTTGTTCTGCAGGAAGCTGATCGCCTGGTTGATGAACTCCTGGATCTGCTCCTGCCGCAGGTGCAGTGGTCCGTCGATGAGCCAGACCTTGATCTGGTTGAGGCTCTCCGTCAGCTGCTTCTGCAGTTCCGGCAGGCCGGAGGAGAACTGCGCGACGACGAACGTCAGCAGCCCGCCGAGTACCGCGAGCCCGGCGATCAGCACTATCCCGGCCGCGAGCCCGCGAGGGAACTTCAGCGTCGTCAGCTTGGAGACCGCCGGCGCGAGCAGCGCGGCCAGCAGCAACGCGATCGACAGCGGGATCACGACGACCGACAGATAGCCGATCAGGAACACGATGACGTAGAGCGCGGCGATCACCACGATGAAGCGCCATGACAACGCCGCGCCGATCCGCAGGCCGCGGGGCACGAGGTTGGTGACGTCTTCGGTGGACTCCGAAAGGAACGGGTTCGCCGGGTCGAATTCCGGCTGTTTGCGCTGGGGCTCGCTCACGGGCACACCGTATCGGTCCGAGCCGACGTTTCTTGAACATTCCGGGCAACGCGCACGACGCGAATTCGCCCGATGCGACGCTTGACACACCGGCCGGGGATCAACTCTGGAGTAACCCGGTGCCGCCAGCGCCGATCACGCATCGTGATTTCGGGCTACACCCTGTGTTCTTCACACGATCGTGCCATCAAGGTGGTTCAAAGTCGCGCCGGGCTTCCGCACTTTGCTTATGTCGGTCCCGCAACGACCGACCGAGGCGAGAAGGAGACCGAGTGACGAACGCGGCGAAGAACGAGGGGCGGGGCGCGGCGCGCTTCGGCCGTCTCGCTTCGCGTGCGCTGTTCGTCATCGGCGGCGCCGTCGCCGGTTCGGCCGCCGCGTGGGCTGTTTCCGGCGCCTCCGCTTCGGCCGACGTCGTCCCGTCCGCCCCGGTGATCTCCACTCCCGGGACGAGCGTCACCCCGGTCACCGACGCCACCGCGGCGGGCTTGACCGACGTTTCCCGCGGTACCTCGAAGTTCGCGGGCGACGTCGCCGGTGCGATGTGCGGCGACAGCCACCAGGACGCCACCACGTGGTCGATGCCGGGCGAGAACGGATCCGCTTCCGCGAAGCACCACTGCGGCGACATCCGCGCCGACGAGCACGAAGTCTCCACCCGCGTCAGCGACGCGGTCACCGACTTCGCGGACAACTCGGTCGTCACTCCGGTCAAGCGCACTCTCGGCGCCGTCGAGCACATCGTGCGCAAGCCGCAGGACACCCGCCAGGTGCTGGACGAGACCTTCGCCCCGTCACCCGACTTCGGCCGCAAGGTCTGGGACCTCCTCGACCCGAACGGACACGGCGACCTCGTCCCGGAGCTCCCGGTCGGCGGCGGTCCGGTCGACCCGGACTCACCGCTGGACACCATCGGCGCCGGTGACCAGGTCACCGACTTCGCGCAGCTGGCGACGACGCAGTTCCCCGCTTCCTCCGAGACCGTCCTCCCGATGCCGGCCTTCGTGCAGCAGCACGGTGCCTTCGATCAGGTCGAGGACGCTCCGGCGCGTGACGGTCACCGCGGTGACTTCCCGCGTCCGTTCACCCCGGCGCCGCTTCCCGCCGCGCCTTCCTTCCCGACTGTCCCCGGCGGCTCCGCCCCCGGTGGTCACCTCGACGGCCTGACCCACGGCGTCCCCGCCTGGGTCGTCGCCGCCGTCGAGCGTTCCCTGACCGGCTACTCGCTGGCAGGCACGCGGTACATGCCGCTCACCCCGGGCTCGCAGCCCGGCGTCACTCCCGACTGAACACCTCCCTCCGCGGGGTAGCCGACGCGCCTCACGCCTCCCGATTCCGGGCTTGGCTTCGCGTCCGCTCCTGATCCCCGCGAAACGGCGGTGCGCTTTTGTGCGCCCGCATTCGCTCCATCCCCCTGGTGCCTCTCCAGAAGGCGCCTCCTCGAACCCGAAAGGGAACCCGAAATGAAGGAGAAAAACCCCATGCAATCCTGGGCAAAGCGCGGACTCCAGACCGCGTTGGTCACGGGTGGGTTGTTGATGCTGGGCACCGGCATCGCCTCGGCTGACGAACACGTCAACCCCGACACCCCGGCCTCCCCGCTCGACGCGAACGTCACCGTTCCGGTCGAGATCGACAACAACGCCGTTGGCACGCCCCTCGGCCAGGCCGACCTCCCCGGCTACAAGGGCGAGGTCAGCACCAAGGCCGTCACCAAGCCCGTCTCGGACGCGCTGGACTCGGCTTCCTCGCCGGGCAGCAGCACCGATGGCGTCGGCGGAGGGCTTCCGTCCCTCCCGACCACCGGCGCCGTTCCCGCGCCGCTGGCCGCCAAGGACTCGGCCCGCCAGGTCAGCGGCGGGGTGACCGACGGTGGCTTCACCACCACGGACGACATCCTCAAGGGCAACAAGGTCGTCGGTGACGTCGTCGTCCCGATCCAGATCGTCGACAACGCCATCGGCGTGATCGGCGACGCCGAGGTCGAGGGTGGCACCCACGACCAGACCTGGTCGCACAACCAGGACATCGAGACCACCGGTGAGGACTCCAGCCTCGCCGGGAACGTCGTGTCCCTCGACTGGGCGCTGCCCGTGCAGATCGCGGGCAACGGCGGCGGGCTCGCCGGCGGCACCGGCCGCGTGGTCGGCGGTTCCGCCAGCCAGAGCACCACCGAGACCGGCAACATCACCACCGACGGCGAGGGCTCCGCCCTGTCCGGCAACGTGCTGGCCGGACAGTTCGCCACCCCGGTCCAGGTCACCGGCAACGCCGCGTCCTGGATCATCGGCAACGCCAACAGCTCCGGCTACGAGGCCGAGACCGAGGCCACCTCCGGCGGCTGGGTCGAGACCGACGGTGACGACTCCGCCCTCGGCGGCAACGTCGGCGCGGTGCCGATCGCCCTCCCGGTGAAGGTCAACGACAACGCGGCCGCCGCGTGGGGTTCGCTCGCGAACTCCAACAGCAGCTCGTCGGCGGACGCCACCGCCGGTGACACCACCCCGGGCTGGAGCAACGTCCCCAGCTACGTGCAGACCTCCGGCGAGGACTCGGCCGTCGCGGGTAACGCGATCGTGCCGCAGACCGCGGACGTCGCGAACGTCGGCGGCGTGGCCGCCAGCTGGATCGGGCTCGCGAACACCGGCACCGAAGGCGGGACCAGCCAGTCCAGCACCGTCGACGCCGGTGGCTTCGTCAGCAGCGAGGGCGAAGGCTCCGCCGGTGGCGGCAACATCGTCGACCCGGCCGTTGCCGCTCCCGTCGAGGTGACCTGCATCGCGGGCACCTACATCGGCAGCGCCAACGTCGCCTCGTGCGAGAACACCGTCGACGCGAACGCCGGCAACGGCAGCCACACCACGGGTGACGACTCCACCCTCGCGGGCAACATCGTCAACACCCAGGCCGCGCTGGCCCCCGAGGTGTTCGGCGTCGCCGGCTCGCACATCGGACAGGCGACCGCCGAGGCGTCCGAGACGAAGACCGTGACCGCCGGTGCGTACGACGGCACCACGGGCAACGACTCGTCCGGCTCGGGCAACATCGTCCAGGTCCCGGCCGCCGTCCCGGCCGAGATCTTCGGCGTCGGTGGCTCGTTCATCGGCCAGAGCACTGCCTCGGCCGAGGAGACCAAGGTCGTCTCCGGTGGCGGCGGCGGGAACACCGCCGACGACAACGGCTTCCTCAGCTCCAACCTGGCGACCACGCCGGTTTCGCTGCCGCTGCAGGCGTTCGGGATCGGTGGCGCGTTCATCGGCCAGGGCCACGGTGCCGCCGACGGCGACACCACGTCCAACGCGGGTGGCGACGTCCACGCGACCGGTGACGGTGGCGCGGGCTCGGGCAACCTGGTCTACGGCCCGGTCTCCCTGCCGGTCCAGGCGCACAACTTCGCCGCTGTGCTCGGCGGGATCGCCTCGGGCACCGGCTCGAACCTGACCGACTCCAACGCGGGCGGCGACGCCATCGCCACCGGGGAGAACGGCGCGCTGGCAGGCAACATCGTCCAGTCGCCGATCGGTGGCGCCGTCCCGATCACGGGTCACGGCGTGGCCGGTGCGGGTATCGCCGAGGGCACCAGCGTCAACGACGTCGTGTCGTCCGCCGGTGGCGACGCCACCACCAACGGTGACAACGGCGCGGTCGCGGGCAACATCGTCGGTCCGCAGCTGCTGCCGTTGGTGCCGTTCGCGCACGACGCGGTTTCGGTCGCGGGCATCGGCACCGCTCAGGGCACCGACACCATCGACGCCGCTTCGGGCGGGGACGTCGAGACCTCGGGCCTCGACGGATCGCTCTCGGGCAACATCCTCGACCTGCCGACCGCCGTGGACACCAAGCTGTTCGGCAACGCGATCGCCGCGCTCGGTGGCGTTTCGAAGACCACGTCGGACAACGTCACCCTCGGCCAGGTCGGCGGCGACAGCGTCACGGACGGCAGTGGAGAGGCCCTTTCCGGGTTCAACTTCCACCACCCGTTCATCTTCGTGATCCCGCTGGACAGCCACGAGATCCCGGTGCTGGCCATCGCGGAGTCGACCACCACGGACCTCACCGAGATCAACGGTGAGGACCACAGCCGCGCCTTCACCGACGCGGTCGGTTCGGAGATGCCGATCGACGCGCTGCCCACGCTGCCCTTCGGTGCGGCGGCTCTGCCCGCGGCCCCGGCGGCTCCCGCGGTTCCGTCGTTGAACGGTGCCGGCACCCTGCCGACCACCCCGGCGATCGGTGGCGCCCGCGCCGACGGTCCCCAGGTGGCCACCCTGCCCGTGCAGGTGGCAGGCCTGACCGCGCTGAAGCAGCTGACCGCCGTCCCGACGGCGCTGCCGAAGTCGGAACTGCCCGAGCTGCCCGGCACCCCGGCGCTGCCCGGTGTCCCGGCCCTGCCGAAGGCCCCGGGTCTGCCCGGTGACGCCGCTCGTGCGGACGCCCCCAAGCTCGCCCAGCTGCCTGCCCTGAACGGGCTGCCCACCGCCGGCAAGCTGCCGGTCCAGCTGCCCACCGCCGGCAACCTGCCGGCCGCCGGCAACCTGCCGGCCGCCGGCAACCTGCCGGTGCAGCTCCCCACCGCCGGTGCGCTGCCGGCCGCGGGCGAACTGCCGGTGCAGCTGCCCACCGCGGGCACCCTGCCCGTCGTGAGCAACACCCCGGCGATGCCGACCGCGCAGGTCCCGGCTCTGGCGGGCGTCGACTCGTCGCCGCTGAGCATGTTCCAGCGTTTCATCGGCACCCTGACCGGCAAGAAGTTCCACACCATGTGAACCTGCCAGTCGGCTAGCGCCACTGAATGAACCGAAGCGGGCCCGGGAGACACTCCCGGGCCCGCTTTGTTTTGTTCGCGGCCAACGGGGCAAGGCGAATATGGCGTGGTCGAGTCGGTGGTGGGAGTGGGGTCACCAAGGAGCTTGGCGCGCTCTTGACCGTCCACAAGGGACGCCAGCCAGGGCAACGGTGTCCATTCGGGACTTTGCGTGGGGGTCGTGAGGTGAAGGGCCCCTTCCCTACTCTCAGGGTAGGGAAGGAGTCCTTCACGGACCTGCGATCCCGATCCACCCGCCGTACGCACCCTCCGGCGTCGAACTCTCATGTCGTGAAGGGCCCCTTTGAGACCTTCACCGTCTCAAAG
>NZ_QHHW01000013.1:0-166980 GCF_003947325.1 Amycolatopsis sp. WAC 01375 | reverse complement strand
GTCGTGAAGGGCCCCTTTGAGACCTTCATCGTCTCAAAGGGGCCCTTCACGACATCCCCACGGACCGCGACCACTCGCTGCCGGTGCAGGACGGTTTCGGTTTCGCTACCGGTTATCGCGCCGTGGCGAAGACTGTCCTTGATTTGCGGGCTGTTTCACGACGGACAGAATCAGGACAAGAAACCGCGAGCCGCAACGTCGCCGCCGCTTTCCCCGATCACCGGGTATTCGGACCACGAACGCCCGGGGGAGAGCATGGGAACCGCCACTGGCACCACGGCTGTGGGAAACGGCACGGCCGGTGCCCTGATCGTCGTCGTGATCGTCGTTCTGTACCTGGGCTATACCGCCTTCAAGAGACATGGATTCCGGCCGCGGCGCGTGGAAACGACACTGAGCGGGCAGCAGCTGCGGCAGGTCTTCAGGAGAACGGTCGCGAGGAGGGGCTGGTCCATCGCGGACGACGGAAATCCCATGATCGCCCACTCCGCGGCACTCGACGCGGTCCGGCAACGGATCGCTCTCAGTGTCTCCGAGACGAACGGGCGCACGGTAGGTGAACTGGCCGCCATTCTTCCCGGGAAGAAGACGCTCGGTGATACGACTAAGGCGTACAGCCTCCGGTGGCGGATGAACTCCTTCATCGCACAGGTCCGCCGGCTCGACTCCACCGCGAAAGTGGTGGATTGATCGATGGCGACCATCGACACTCGCCTTATCGGCGGCGAAATGCAGGGATACCGCACCTTGGCGAATTTGCCACGCCCGTCGGGCCGGCTGACCAAAGAGGTGCTCGCCCCGCTCGTCGTGGCGGCGAAGAGCGGCGATCCGGACGCGGTGCACGCCTTGCTGGCCGTCGTGAAGCCGATGCTGGTGCGCTACTGCCGCGCGCGGATGGGCGGCCGCGACCTTTCCTACCTGTCGGCCGACGACGTCGCGCAGGAGGTATGCCTCGCTGTCTTCAAGATGTTGCCCGCCTACGAGGATCGAGGTGGCTCGTTCCTCTACCTCGTGCGGGCGATCGCGGCCAACAAGGTCGCCGACGCCTTCCGCATGGTTTCCCGTGACCGATCCGACCCCGTGCCCGAGCTGCCGGAGGCCGGACCGGTCCGCAACGAGCCGGAGAGCCACGCGCTCGATGTCGACCTCGGCGTGCGGTTGGGCAGGCTCGTCGCCAAGCTCCCGAGAGTGCAGCGGGAGGTGCTCACCCTGCGGATCGTCGTCGGGTTGACCGCCACCGAGACCGCGGCCGCGCTCGGGTTGACACCGGGGAATGTACGGGTCAAGCAGCACCGCGGCTTGGTGAGACTTCGTGAACTGGTACGGGAAGAGGACGACTTCTGAGGCGGACGCCTGCTAATCCAGGACGGGGTCGCCCCAGGCCAGTTCCGGGAACCATTTGGTTTCAGTCGTGCCAGGGCGGTGGAATTCCAGCCGAAGCGTCAGCACCCCGGTGACGCCGATGTCGATCGTGGCCGGTTTTCCCAGCGCGACCTTGACCTCGGGTGACGGTCTTCCGTCGAGGAGCACGCGAAAGTGCCCGACCTGGAAGGGTTCCACGGCGTCGTCGAGGACGCCGGCCACCGCGGTCAACCTTCGGTAGGCCATTCCGAGGTCCACTTCGACGAAGGCGAGTCGCTCCGCCTCTCGTAGGACGATGCTGTCCGCGTAGTGGACGTCGTTGATCCGCGCGCCTTCCGTCCGGACACCGCCGCTGCACGCCCGCCATTCCAGGCCGGTCGCCAGCGACGTCCGGTGCGGTCCGGCCGCGCTCGCCGCGCCGCCGGACCACCGGCCGCGCTCGGGCCGCTGGTGCCGGGCTCTGCCGGTGATCGCGGCCAGCAGATCCTCCACGCCCTCCTCGGTGAACGCGTCGACCGGGTACCTCGTGGTGGAGAACGGGTTGAGGAAGTTCGGGATGTCCTCGACGGACTGCTGGGGGAACACGACCGGGAGCACCCGTTTGATCTCGCGGCCGAGATCCCTGGTCAGCCGATCGCGGATCCGCGCCGCCTCGAACTGGGATCCCCGTCCTTCGTCGGACGCAGCCGTTCCCTCCGCGCGCCGTTTGTACTCCGGGGAAGCGATGACCACTACGAAATTCGCCGTGTCGAGGTGCTTCAACGCCCACAATGACCAGTCGCGACGTTCGTTGTCGTCCCATTGATCAAGGTGCACTTCGAGGCCGATCCGGCTGTGCAGGAAATCTGCGAAGAGGCGAACCCGATCTTTGTGCTCCGGTGAATCGTGTGCGTAAGTGACGAACACGTGCGGCGGCTCGTTGTCGGCCATCGAAACTCCTGTCAGGTGAAGGTGACCCATTCTGCGGGTGCGTCGCATTCTTGACGATCGCACGGTCGAAGGCACTCGTTGTCACCCGCTTGTCATCTTTCTGTCTTTCCGTACTCGCCTGCGCTGCGGTGTCCACTTTTTGTCTTGTTTTTGGACCTTTTTAGAAACCCTCACGGGCCCCTACGATCAGGTCTGTCCGGCGGATCGGGGTGCGAAGGGGCGATGACGCTCGTGTACGAGTACGACGTGTTCATCAGTTATCGCCGTGGTGGAGGCGACGCCCCGGACTGGGTGCGGAATCATTTCCTTCCTCGTCTGCGGAGACTTTTCGACGACAATGTCGACTATGACGTCAAAATATTCCTGGAGGACAGCGTTCCCGTCGGAGGAAAGTGGCCACAGGAGATCCGGGACGCGTTGCAACGCACCCGGATCCTGATCCCGGTCTGCTCGCCGAAGTACTTTCTCGACGAATGGTGCCTGGCCGAATGGCACACCATGGCGAAAAGAGAGGAAATCGTCGCGAAGGCGGGCCGGCTGATCTACCCGGTGATCTTCAGTGACTCGGAATACTATCCCGGCTACGCCCACGAACGTCGTATGCGCAGTTTCCGGAACTGGAACAAGCCGCATCCGCAGTATCAGAACACCCTTGAGTACCTCGACTTCGATCGCGAGGTCGAGCGGATGGTGGAGGAACTGGTGGAGATCATCGCGCAGGCGCCGCCGTGGTGTCCCGAGTGGCCGGTCGAGACACCTTCGCCCGAACCGCCAAGACCGTCGAAGCTGCCGAGGTTCTGACCCATGCCGGGAACCGTGGTCACCTTCTACTCCTACAAGGGCGGCGTCGGGCGGAGCTTCACCTTGGCCAATATCGCCGTTCTGCTGGCGCGCTGGGGATATCGGGTGCTGTGTTTGGACTGGGACCTCGAGGCGCCCGGTTTGGACACCTACTTCCGGCCGATGATGAGCGCGCCTCCGTCGGGCGGCGTCGTGGACCTGATCGACGACTTCCGCGATGGCAGGCTTCGCCCTGGCGCGCATACGACTCGGCTGAAAGGCAAGGTGAAGCTCGACGTCATCACGGCAGGCCGGGCGGACGCCGCCTACGTCGGACGAGTGCAGGACCTCGACTGGGAAGCCCTCTACGAGCAGGGTTTCGGCGACTACCTCGAAGAATGCCGGGAACGGTGGACGGCCGACTACGACTACGTGCTCATCGACAGCCGGACGGGGATCTCCGACATAGGGGGAATCTGCACGGCCCATCTTCCGGATCGGCTCGTCGTCCTGTTCACGGCGAACGTGCAGAGCATGAAGGGCGCGGTCGAGATCGCCGAACGTGCCAACGCCGCTCGCGACCGCATGCCCTACGACCGGCCGCAGCTGACCGTCCTGCCGGTGCTCTCGAGATTCGACGCCCGCGAGGAATACGCCCGCTCGGAGGAGTGGCGGCGTATCTGTCTCGAAGAGACCAAGGACCTGTTCCGCAGCTGGCTCGACCGCGATGTCTCGCCGGACCTGATGTCGCGTCATCTGACCTTGCCGTACGTCTCGTTCTGGACCTTCGGCGAGCAGCTCCCCGTGATGACGGAACTCAGCCCGACCGCCGACCAGATCAGTTTCGCGCTGGAAACGGTCGCGGCGGTCGTGGCACACGACTTCGACCGGACGGACCTGCTCGCGGAGAACCGGGACGCCTATGTCGCCGCGATCCGTGCGGAGAAACGAACGTTCGGCCACGACGTCCGGGTCAGCACGACCAGATCGACGATGCGGCTCGCCGACGACCTCATGAAGTACCTTGCCGAGCTCGGTGTGCGCCCGGTGTTGTCGTTCTCGGGGGAACGGTCACTGCTCGACAAGACCGGGGACGACGCCAAGCATCTGTGCCTGATCGTCGACGGGGAAGTGAGCCGGTGGCAGTCGGCCGAGGTCGAGCTGTTCCTGCACCGGACCCTCGGTCAGGATCGCCGGGTCGTCCCGGTGCTCACCGAGGACACCGAGCCGAACACGCTGCCGGGCTATGTGGGCAATCTCAGGCATCTCCAGTTCGGCCCGTCCCGTGGGCCGGTGGAGATCGCCCGGAATCTGGTCGATCAGCTCACGGGAACGACAGCGCTCGTCGAGCCGGGTGAGCTCGACGTCGCCGGTGTGCTCCGGCAAGCCGCTCGCGCGCGACTGCGACCGCTGATGTGGGGACCGGTGGAAGAGATCGTCACCGAGCTGCAGATCGCGATCGGAGCGGGCGAACGGGATCGCGTTCAGGATCTCGCCGAGGAGCTCATGTCGGTGACGCGGCCACGAGCGACCGACGCGGAGCCGGGCGGTCGCTTGCTTGCGCCACCGGACACCCGCATGGCGATCGAGTGGGCCGTGCGGGCCGCCGAGGCGAGGGTCACACGACAGGGATTCAGCGGATTTCTCGATCAGTAGGAATCGGGTATGGGAAGGATCACGGATGACGGATCGATTGGGACAGAAGCAGATCGCGGCGATGCTCGTGCTGATGGTGATCGCGCGCGAGATGTCGAATCCGGAGCTGGACGAGATGGTGGGTTTCACACTCGACGGGAAGGAACGCCGCCAGCTCAACGATCTCGATCTCGTCAGCAGTGACCGTAGCAAGGTGCTCCGCGGCCGTCCGTTCGTGCATGAGTTGACCGAGTACGGCTGGGCCTGGTGCGAGGAGGAACTGAGCTCGGAGGGGGTGCCGTCGCCCCGGACCAGCCTTGGCAGCGCCCTGTACGTTCTGCTCGGCGGCCTCGGCAGACACCTCCGGCGGGAAAGGCTCCGTCTGGCGGACCTCTTCATGCCCGAAGTCCAGCTGACGGCGGACGAGATCGAGACCCGGATCCGGATCGCGTACCGCAAACTGTCCCAAGCTCCGCGCGACTGGGTCGGGCTGGTGGACCTGCGGCCGATGCTCGGCGAAGCGTCCACTGTGGACGTGGATGCGGTCTTGAAGGAACTCAGCCGGTCGGGGCAGGTCCGCCTGGTCCCGGAGTCGAATCGCAAGGCGCTCACCGCCGCCGCTCACGCCGCGGCCGTCCGTATCGGCGGTGAGGACAACCATCTGCTCTCGATCGAGGAGCCGTGATGGATCCTCAAGCGGCGCTCTCGGCCCTGCGCTTCGACTGGGCCGACACACCCGATCACGTGTGGCGCGATTCGCCCTACCACGTCGACGGCCTCCACACGGGTGTCCTGGCGCAAGTGGGGGCCGGGATCAGGGAGGCGGTCTCCAGTGACGGCCCGAGTCCGATCGGGCTCGTCCTCCAAGGAAAGAAGGGTGTCGGCAAGACACATTTGCTCGGGCTCGTCCGAAAGCAGGTGCACGAGGCTCGCGGCTACTTCTTCCTCAACGATCTCACGGCCGGCGACGCGTTCTGGGAGAACACGGCGGAAGCGTTACGCCGGGGCCTTTCGCGACTGGACGGTTCCGGTGTTCCCCAGCTGACCAGCTTCCTCCGGCGCGTTTGCCTTCGCGCGAGCATCGACGCGAACGTCACCAAGAAGATCTTGGACGGGGGTGGCCTGTCGAAAGGCGATGTCGACTCGTTCGTCGACGGCCTGCGTGCCTTCGATCGAGACGTCGCGAGGGAATGTGCCGACACGGCACGAGCGCTGGTGCTCTACGCGAGTGAGGATCCGAGCAAGAACTACGTCGGGGACGACTACCTCGGTGTGTTCCCGGAGTCGAAATCCGGGGACCGCCGCAAATGGGGGATCCGGTCGGCTCCCAAGTCCGCGGCGACCCAGGTCAAGAACATCACGAGGCTGCTCGCGCTCACCGGCCCGATCGTGATCGCCGTCGACCAGCTCGACACCCTGGTGGCCCGCTCCGCGGTGACCGCCGAGCAGGTGCGTGACAGCGCCGAAGAGGACCTGCTCGTCGCGCAGATCGCGGACGGGCTCATGGGGCTGCGGGAGGTGACCAGACGGACCATGACGGTGCTCGCCTGCCTGCCCGGCACTTGGGAGCTGCTCAAGAGGAAGGCCACGGACACGGTTCCGGACCGCTTCCGGGAGGCCGAGTTCCTCGGCCGGGTCACCGACGCGGAGGTCGGCAGGGCTCTGGTCGAGAAGCGTCTCGGAGTCGCGTACGAGGCGATGAAATTCGTGCCGCCCCACGCCACTTGGCCGGTGTCGCCCGTCGCGTTCGACGGTGTCTGGGAGGAATTGTCCCCGCGGGATGTGCTGAAACGGATCGTCGCGCACGTCGATTCCTGTGTGCGGGCGGGACGGATCATCGAGCTGACCACGTTCGACGAACGAGGCGTGCGGTCGGCCGGCCCGCCGCGGCCCGCGATGGCCGCCGATCGGTTCGTGGAGCTGGACAAACGGTTCGAGGAGCTTCGCTCGGAGGCCGACCCGTCGGCCCTCCTCGACCCGAAGGTCGAGGACAAGGTGATGCCGAGGCTGCTGTCCGCGGCGCTTCGGGGATGGATCACCGAGGTCGGCGACGACAACCTTGAATGGGTCTACGGGGCCAAGAGCGACCGGAACGAGCTGCACGCCTGGCTCACCCGCACGGTGGACGAGACGTCAGACCTGGAAGAGCATTGGGCGTTTCGGGCCATCGCGGCCTCGCATCCCATCGCCGTGCTGCACCGGTTCCGCAAGGCACGCTCGGCCGCCGGAGTGCGGAAGGGGGCCGAGAACCGGCATCTGGTCGTGATCCGCAACCTGGCGTGGTCGGGAGGGATCAAGACCCAGGCGGAACTCAAAGCGTTCGAAAAGGACGGTGGCAGGGCACGCGAACTGTCCGATGCGGACATCCGCACGTTCTCGGCACTCGACAAGATGTTCGCCGAGGGAAGCCGGGAACTCCACGAGTGGCTCGTCGACCGGCGTCCCGCCGGCCTGTCGGAACTCCTGGCGGAAGTCCTGCCAGAGCCCCTTCAGCGATCTTCGCCCGGATCCGTTGAGGCGCAGGCACCGGCGGCCGAGGGGGAGATCACTCTGGGCACGGTGACCGGCACTGGGAAGCCGGTCAGGATCGAACTCGCTGCCTTGCGTAAGCACGCGGCGATCTTCGCCGGCTCGGGTTCCGGGAAAACGGTACTGCTGCGACGGATCGTGGAGGAGTGCGCGCTGCAGGGCGTTTCGGCGATCGTGCTGGATCCGAACAACGACCTAGCCCGGCTCGGTGACGCCTGGCCGGAGCCGCCCGAGGCATGGCGAACGGACGACGCCGAGCTCGCCAAGCGGTATCTGGCCGAGACCGATGTCATCGTGTGGACCCCGGGGAGGGCAGGCGGCCGACCGCTCGCGTTCCAGCCGTTGCCCGATTTCGCAGGGGTTCTCGACGACGAGGACGAGTTCAACGCGGCCGTCGAGGTCGCGGTGGCCACGCTGGCTCCGCAGGTGAAGCTGACCGGAAGCACGGCGAAGACCACTGTCGGCCTCGCGGTGCTGCGGCAGGCCGTCGTGCACCACGCCCGTACCGGGTCTCGGAGCCTGCCTGAACTCATCGAGGTGCTCGAAGACCTGCCCGACGGGGTGAGCACCCTGAACGATGGGAGGAAACTGGCGGCCGAACTGGCCGAATTGCTGAAAGCCTCCATGGTCAACGATCCGCTTTTGGCGGGCGGCGGCGAGCCTGTCGACCCGGGGCTCTTGCTCGCTCCCGGGGAAGGAAAGCGGGCAAGGGTCTCGGTCATCAGTTTCGTCGGGCTGCCTTCGGAGAAACAGCGGCAGAACTTCGTCAACCAGCTTCAGATGGAGCTCTTCGCCTGGGCCAAGCGGAATCCGGCGGGTGACCGGCCACTCGGCGCACTCTTCGTCATGGACGAGGCACAGATGCTCGCCGCGTCGGGAACCCTCACGGCGAGCACCCGCAGCACCATCGTGCTCGCCTCACAGGCCCGGAAGTACGGTCTGGGACTGCTGTTCGCCACACAGGCACCGAAGGGCCTGCACAACCAGGTCGTCGGCAACGCGATGACGCAGTTCTTCGGCAGGCTCAACAGCCCGGCCCAGATCGCCGCGGCCAACGAACTCGCCAGGGCCAAGGGCAGCCCCGTCGACGACATCTCACGACTGGAACGCGCCCAGTTCTACGTGGCGGGGGAGGCGTTCGGCTTCCAGCGGGTGACCACTCCGCTGTGCCTCACCCACCATCCGGCCAGCCCGCTCAGCGTCGAGGAGGTGCTCGCCCGCGCACGCGCCGAAGCCGAGTGAAGCCGTAGCCCGTTCGCCCCATCAACTGTGCTCGCTGGAAGGGATTTCGCACCATGGCAGGAATCTTCATCACCGTCCGGTCCGGTGACGGTCAGGACCGGATCCGGGATCTCGAACGGAGTCTGGCTCACGTGTTCGGAAAGGACCAGGTTCTCCGGTCCGTCGGTTCAGCGTCGGTCCTGGTGGTGCCGATCGGCACCGAGGGGCTCGACGAAGAGGGCCGGGAGGAGCTTGCCGAGGCGCTGCGACTCGGCAAGAAAGCGGTCCCCGTCCTCATCGAAGACGACGAAGACTCCGAGGACGCCGTCATGCCGGACGAGATCGCCGGGCTCTCCCGCCTGCGATACCGGCGGCTCGGCTGGCGTACGGCGGAACAGGACATCGCCGGCCTGATCACCGAACTGATCCGCGTCGCTCCGGAATTGGGCATCGGCGTCGTCAAAGGCCTCGAAGACCTGCCGGAGTGGCTCGATTCCTGGCGGCACGAGACGAGTCCCGTACTGCCCGTGGAGCTCCCGGTGCTCGGCCGGGCCAGGGAAGTCGACCGGCTGTGCGCGTGGCTGGACGCCGCGCCATCCGTCCTGCCCGTGTACGCCGGCAGCCGTACCGAGGCCGCGGCGTTCGTCGCGACCGCGCTGGCGGCCCACCGGCCAGGACTTCGAGCGGTACGAGTGTCCACCCAGGAAGGCCGGCGTCACTGCCGGGACCTGGACGGTCCTTTCGTCGCCGTGATGGACGGGGTCGACGTGGGGGAGGGCGACACCGGTGGTGGCCATGTCGTCGTGGTGCGGCGCACGCCGGAGCGGAGTGGTGCCGAGGTCCTGGTGCTGCCCGGGATTCCCCGCGACGAGGCGGCCGAGGCGTTCGCGGCGGCAGGTGTCCCGCCCGCCGACGCGCATACGTACGCGGATCTCGCTCGGCGCGGTCTCGGCAGTCTGCGCCGCAGGCTGAGTGTCGCCGGTGCTCTCCCGAAGTGGGTGAACCCGCTGGAACGCGATCTCGCCGCACCGCTCCTGCTGGTCGGCCGATGGTCGGCGGGATCCCGGCACGATCTGGACGAGATCGCGGTGATCACCGGGCGGGAGACCGACGAGCTCGGACGCTTTTTCGCCAGATCCGAGGTCGGCGACGACCCACTGCTGGCCCGGTCGGGCGACGGGATGCGGTTGGCCGATCCCCACGATGCCTGGGCGCTCCTCCATGGCCGGCTGAGCGCGCAGGATCTGCGACGCTGGCACGAGGAAGCCGTCAAGATCCTCGGCGAAAGAGAGCCAGGGCGGAAGTGGTCGGCGGAACTGAGGCACGGGCTGGCAAGGAGCGTGGCGCTGCTGGCGGCCGAGGGAGAGACGACGTTGTCCGGTGGCGGTACGTGCGCCGACCACGCGACGCGGTTCGTTCGTGAACTGCTCGGACGAGCCAACGACGACGCGGCCGGAGTGCTCTGGCGGTCACTCGCCGATGTACTGCCTTTGCTCGCCGAAGCCGCACCTCATGAATTCCTCAGTGCTGTCGATCACGCGCTGACCAGTGATCCTTCGCCACTGAGCGGCGCTATCGACGGTCTCACGGCGGCT
Source organism: Amycolatopsis sp. WAC 01375 (assembly GCF_003947325.1). Classification (NCBI taxonomy): domain Bacteria; kingdom Bacillati; phylum Actinomycetota; class Actinomycetes; order Pseudonocardiales; family Pseudonocardiaceae; genus Amycolatopsis; species Amycolatopsis sp. WAC 01375. Next base: position 156,928 of record NZ_QHHW01000013.1, on the reverse strand, counting down.
TTGGAAACGGTCAGCTGGTCCGACGACGCGTTGCCGATGGTGGTCTCGCTGCTGGCCGAACTGACGCGGCCGGGGAGGGAGGCGGGTGACCAGCCGCTCGAATCGCTGATCACCCTCGTGCAGCCGTGGTACCCGTATCTGGACCTGCCCGCCGGGCAGCGGACGGACCTGGTCAAGGCGATCGGACGGCGCTCTCCGGAAGCAGGCTGGCGGTTGGCTCTCGCACTCCTGCGCGGGCCGCGAGGACACCTTCTCGCGAGTCCGCGGCGTCCCCGGATCCGTCTCGAATGGACAGTCCCGGCGCCACCGGTGGCCGTCTCCGACGGGCCGGAGTTCGAAGACGAGTTGGTCGCTTCGGCGTTGGCCGCACTGGGGGAACGGCCTCATCGGTGGTGCGAGTTCTTCGAGCGGCTGCCCGAGCTGACCACCGCGCAGTGGGACCGCGTCGTCGAAGCCCTCACGAGGCTGGACGCCGAACGGCTCTCGGCGGACGAACGGCTGCGCCTCTGGGGGCTGCTCACCGCGCTGACCGCCGAGCATCGCCACTACGACGGCGCGGACTGGACGCTTCCGGAAGAATTGCTGCAATGGCTGGAATCCTGCGCCGAAATGATCGAACCCGCGGTCAATCCGGGGCGTCACGGCCTGTTGTTCGGGCGGGATCCGTACCTGGAGGGCGGCGACTCTCTCGATCCGGAGGCGCGTGACGCCGAGATCGATCGTCTTCGCCGCGATGCTGTGAGTGGCGTCCTGCGCGAGCACGGTGTCGCGGGACTGAGTGCTCTCGCCGCCGAGAGCGCGCAGCCCAGACTGGTCGGAGAGGTCGCAGCCCAGGTGGTGGTGGACGACCTTCAGGAAGACGCGCTCGCCGAACTGGGTCGCGAGGACTGGGCGGCAGGCTGGGCGGGCGAGAGGGCACGGTCCCAGGGCGAAGAATGGCGGCAGGAGGTCGCGACGCAGCTCAAGGAACAGGACAGACTGGTCGACTATCTCCTGGCCATCCCGGTGGACCACGCGGCGGCGCTTTTCGATTCCGCCGACGACGCGGTTCTCGAGAGCTACTGGGCTCACGTGGATCCGTGGCCGCTTCCGGAAGGGGAGGAGTCGTCCTTCGTCACGCGACTCGCCCGGCGCCGGCCGTGGGCCGCGGTCCAGGCGCTCGCCTTGGGCGTGCGCGCGGCAGAGCCGCTTCCGTTGCCCGCCTCCCTGGTGGAAGAGGTGCTGCTCCAGGCGTCCGCCGATGGCATCGAACCACCCGATCGCAGGGCCGTCGCGAATGTGGCGCCGCTGCTGGACCAGCTGGTCGAAGCCGGGGGTTCGGACGTCGCGGTCGCGCGGTTGGAGCTGCGGTTCCACACGGCGCTCAAGCACCATCGGCAACCGTGGAGCCTCCAGCGGATTCTCTCCGAGAGCCCGGGCGCGTTCGCCGAACTCTGCACCCTGATCCATCCCGCGGACGACGACGTGCCGAGCGTCGAACTGGTCAACATGTGGCTGACGGTCTTCGAGACGCGCACCATGCCGGGTGGTATCGACGGTGTCGCGCTCAAAGCCTGGGTTTCGCGCGCCCGAGCGGAGTTCGCCGAGCGCGGCCGGGCCGAGTTCGGCGACCGGGCGATCGGCACCGTGCTGGCGAGTGGTTCGCCTGTTCCGGACGGCATGTGGCCGCCGGAAGCGGTCCGGGACGTCTTGGACGTCGTCGACGGCGGGTATCTCCGGGAAGGCTTCGCCGGCGGCCTGACCTTCCAGGACGGCGACTCGCGGGATCTCGCGCAGCGTCATCGCGGCGCGGCCCGGCGGATCAACGTCGGCTGGCCGCGGGTCGCCGCACTCCTGCGTGAGCACGCCGACGAGCTCGCTCGGCGCGGGTAGCGGTCGAAGTCGCCCGTGTGGAGGGGCCGAACGGCTCCTCCACACGGAACGCCTCGTAGGCTGAATGCCACAAACGGTGGACGGGAGGCCGAGGTGACCGGGATGACGACGGCCGAGGTGATGGCCGAACTGGCCGCACTCGACGACCCGCGCGCACGTCAGGTGAACGAGAAACACGGCGACGACCACGGGGTCAACCTCGGCAAGCTGCGCGCGCTCGCGAAGCGGCTGAAGACCCAGCAGGAGCTCGCCGTGGAGCTCTGGGAAACGGACGACACCGCGGCGAAACTGCTCGCGTTGCTGATCTGTCGTCCGAAGGTGTTCGAGCGTGCCGATCTGGATCGCATGGTGCGCGAAGCACGCACCCCGAAGGTGCACGACTGGCTCGTCAACTACGTGGTCAAGAAGAATCCGCACGCCGAGGAGCTGCGCCTGGCGTGGTCCGCCGATCCGGATCCCGTGGTCGCGAGCGCGGGGTGGGCGCTGACCACCGAGCGGGTGGCGAAGAAACCCGAGGGCCTCGACCTCATACGGCTGCTCGACGTCATCGAGGCGGAGCTGAAGACCGTGCCGGATCGCCTGCAGTGGGCGATGAACCACTGCCTGGCGCAGATCGGGATCGACCACGCGGAGCACCGTGCCCGGGCGATCGCCATCGGGGAGCGCCTGGAGGTGCTCAAGGACTATCCGACCCCGCCGAACTGCACATCGCCGTTCGCGCCCGTCTGGATCGCCGAGATCGTGCGGCGGCAGGAGGAGCGGGCGGGCGCCGCGACCCGCTGACGACGCTGCCGATCGGGTGACGCGGGCAACGGCCGCGGCCCGGCGGGCGTGATCCGGCCGAAACCTGTTTCGGTACTGAGGGGATCCGCATGGACATCGGCCTGGTCAAACGATGCGCGGCGGCAGGCGTCGCCGCCGTCGCACTTTCCGTTTCTGTTTCGGCTCCGGCCGCTGCGAGCCAGGCGCCAGGCGCCGCGACGTGCTCGTATCAAGTGACGCCGGTCGTGGTGCCGCCTGGCGCCGAACGCCAACGGGTCGACGTCGTGGCGACCGATGGCGCGGGCAACTACTCCGGCACCGAGATCGTCGGCTCGTCCGGCGCGTACCGGCTCGTCCTGTGGCATGGGGACGACCCCGAAACCGTCGAGCCGCCCAAGGGATTCGACTCCGTCGCGCCTCGCTCCCAGAACCGGTCGGGCACCGTACTGGTCAACGCCGTCTCGGTCGCGGACAGGAAACGGCAGATCTTCTTGTACCGCGACGGCAACTATGAACCGCTCGCGATACCGGACGGTTTCGTCGATCCGCGGGGGGTCGCGATCAACGATCTCGGCGAGATCGTGGCCACGGCGAATCCGGTCGGCGGCACCGGCTCCGTGGTGATCGCGTGGCTGAGCCACGCCGCCGGTCCCGTGATCATCGCGCCGCCCGAACTGCCCTACGCCTCCGCTGTCGACATCGACCAGGACAGCACCATCATGCTCGGCGACGGCTACTCGGCCTATCTGTGGCGTTCCGGCAAGCTGATCGCGTTGCCTCCGTCGCCTGAGGTCCCGGTGTTGTCGCGGGGCATCAGCGCGGGCCGCGCGGTCGGGACGATCCTCGACGCGAAGGGGCCGAAAGGCGTGGTCTGGACCGGGAACATCCCGGAACTGCTCGAAGGCGGCGGCGCGGCGGAGAGCATCAACCGGCACGGCCTGATCGCCGGCCGCGCCCGTGCCTGGGACGGACCGCCCGTGGTCTGGCAGGGCACCCGCCTGGCGGCGGAGCTGCCGCTTCCGGCCGGGTCGACCTCCGCGAGGGCGGACCTCGTCAGCGACGACGGGACCGTCTTCGGGGATGCCGACGCCGGCGCCGGTCCGGTGCACTGGCGCTGCGCGGTCTGATCCGTCGCGGGCGGCGGAAAGCTCAGCCGAGCGCGTCCGCCTTGATGGCCTCGAACTGGGCGCCCATCCGCGCCGCGAGCGCCTCCGCCGCCCGCAACGGCCGGACCATCACCTTGAAGTCGGCGATCTTGCCGTCGGCGTCGAAGGTCAGGAGGTCGCAGCCGTTGATCTCCAGCCCGTCGACCGTCGCTTCGAACTCGTACACGTGGTGCGCGCCGTCGTGGATTTCGCGGACATAGCGGAAGTCCTCGAACACCCGCAGGACGCCGCGCAGGATCGCGGCGGTGATCGCCTTCCCTTGGTAGGGCTTGAACGCCACCGGGCTGGTGAAGACCACGTCGTCGGCGAGCAACGCCTCGATCGCGGCGGCGTCCTTCGCTTCGACTGCCTGGCGGAACGTGGGCATGACGATCTCCTCATAGTCAACTTGTTGAGTAGACGTCGCCGAGCGTAAGTGATCACCACTCCGGTGTCCATCAAAGTGCCTAATCAACTTTGCGACTAATCCGCCCGGGGCTATCATCGCGCCATGGCGCTGCGAAACGCGATCCTCGCGACGCTGCTGGACGGCGAGTTCTCGGGCTACGACCTGGCGAAGAGTTTCAACGCGTCGGTCGCCAACTTCTGGACCGCGACGCCGCAGCAGCTCTACCGCGAGCTGGACAAGATGGAAGCGCAGGGCCTGGTGGCGGCGCGGGTCGTCGAGCAGCGACGGCGTCCGAACAAGCGGCTCTTCTCCCTGACCGACGCCGGCGCGGCCGAACTCGCCGAATTCACCACGCGGGCGCCGAAACCGACCGCGATCCGCGACGAACTGCTGGTGCGGATCCAGGCGGTCGAGGCGGGTGACGACAAGGCGGTCCGGCGCGCGGTCGCGGACCGGATGGCCACCGCCGAAACGAAACTCAAACGGTTCGAACGCCTCCGGGAACGCCTTCTCGGCGAAGCCACGGAGGTGGAGTTCCTCGCCACCGCGCCCCGCGTCGGCCCGTATCTGACCCTCGCCCGCGGGATGGCGTTCGAACAGGAGAACATCCGCTGGTGTGCACAGGTTCTCGCGGTCCTCGACCGGCGCGCGACCGCGAACGACGGAGGGGAACGGCTTGGTTGAGCGGAAGAAGGGCCCGAAATTTCGTCAGGTGGTGCTGGATTGCACCGACGCCCGCGAGCTGGCGGAGTTCTACCGGCGGCTGCTGGTGTGGGACTACCGCCCCGGGGACGAACCGCCCGCGCCCGGCGCCGGCGACAAGGACTGGCTGGTGCTGAGAAATCCGGACGGCGGGGCGCAACTCGCCTTCCAGCAGGTCGATCGGCTGCCGCAAGCGAGCTGGCCGGACGCCGAACCGGTACCCCAGCAACTGCACCTGGATCTGACCGTGGACTCGGTCGAGGAACTCGAGGAGCAGCACGCCCGCGTCCTCGAACTCGGCGGGCGGCTCCGGTACGACCGCAGCGAAGATCCGGAAGAACCGTTGCGCGTGTACGTCGATCCGGCGGGGCATCCGTTCTGCGTCTTCGTCGCCTGAAGCCCTCAGGCGCGGCAAAGCAGCGCGTCGGGGGTGCGACTCGAGCCGACCCTGCCGGTGTACGCGACACCGGCGACGTACTCGCCCGGCGCGCACTGGCCCTTGTAGTGGCCCGAAGCGAAGTCGCCGCCGGGCGTCCCGGACGGCCGGTTGTCACCGCGGTCGAACCAGACCGTCCGGCCGGTGCGGCCCAGCGGAGTGGCGGACCGGCCGCACAACAGGGCGGAGAACGCCGAACCGGTGACGCTGTACCCGACAGCGGCGTGATCGGGCGGGCACTGCACCTTGGTGTAGCCCGACGCCCAGTCAGTGTCCACATAGGTCTCCCCGCGGACCACGGCATACCCGGCCGGGACGGCGAGCGTACCGGTGCACAGACCCCGGTTGCCGGTGTGGGAAAGGCCGGTGAGCCGCTGGCCGTCGGGGCAGGAACCCTTGCGCGCGCCCGGGTTCCAGTCCGGCATCGAACGGACCGTGCGGGAAGCCTGGAAATCGGCGTAGTCGAGGTTCAGCATCGACCAGCGCTCGGCAGGCGGGATTCGACCGGACCGGGACGGCGCGTCCACCAGCCTTCGCCAGGCTGGGCCACGCCAGTCCGTGCCGTCGAGCACGTCGACACGCCGGCCCGCCGTGTCCCACGACAGCAACGACCATCCGTTGCCCTTGCCGCCGTCATGGAAGCCGACCGCCGGCCAATAGGCGAAGTCGGTGTCGGTCTCGGCGAGATAGGCGACGAAGTTCTCGAACCAGGCGCGGCTCGCCGCGTCGGTGGTGTGGCGGCCTTCGCCGAACTCGCTGATCCAAAGCGGGGCGGTGTAGTGCTTGCCGGTCTCGGCCGAGACGAAGAACGCTTGCCGGTGAAGGACATCGCGCAGTTCCTGGGGTGACAGGTCGCGGTAGCGCGGATCGTGGGTCTCACCGGTGCCTGTCGCTCCGGAATGGTTCGGCCCGGTGTAGCCGTAGAAGTGTGCGGCGTAGACCAGCTTTCCGGAGTCCACGAGCGTATGCGACAGCGTCCGGGCAGGCTCCAGCGTGGGCCTTCCGTGGGGAAGGCCGTCCACGGGCAGGCCGGTCCAGTTGATGCCCTCGACGATGAGCAGCAGGTCGGGATTGGCCTCGGTCAGGATGCGATCGGCCACCCGCTGGCTCGCGCGCTGCCAGTCCGTGCCGTTTCCCCAGCCCCAATTGGGATCGTCGAAGACGTCGCGGCGGACTTCGTTGTACAGATCGGCGCCGACCACGCGCTTGTTCGCGGCGTAGCGGCGGGCCATGAACAGCCAGTCGTCCTGCCATCGCTGCTCGGTCTGCGCGGTGTTCCAGCGTTCGTTGCCGTCGAGGCCGCAGCACCAGCGAGAGGTCGTGGTGTGGTTGTTGAGGATCACCGCGAACCCGCGTGCGGTCAGCCGGGTGACGACGCGGTCGTAGACCTGCAACGGGGTCAGGCCGCGCAGTTCCGGGTTCGCCGGGAGGTCGGGGACCGGCTCGGTGTCGTGGATCATGGCGTTGGAGAAGGGAAGCCGGACGCTGTTCAGGCCCAGCTCCGCCAGCCCGTCGATGACGGTGTCGATCGACGCCCGATCCAGCCCGAGCGGTGTCTGATAGGCGATCTCACCGGCGTGGTGAGCGGCCGGATCAGGCACGTCACCGGACCCGGTCCAGGTACCGCTCGCGCCGTGCCAGTTGGCGGCCTTCAGCTTGAACCGGTCGCCCGCCGCGTCGACGATGTAGCGGCCGCGCGTGCTGAGCGGTGCGGTCCAGGCATTCGGGTCCGCCGCGGCGCCGGTGGGCGGGGGAACCACGATTCCGGCGGTCACCAGTACGGCGAGCAGCACACTCTTGATCCTCACCCGCCGGAGGCTAACCAGTCGCGCGCCCGGTTGTATACGGACGTTCGGGTTACTGTTGATAGCTTCGCGGTATGACTACCGCGCTGATCATCGGCGACCTCCAGCGAGGGATCACGGGCAATTACCCGTTCGCCAAGCAAGTCCTGCCGCCGGTCGCGGCCCTGCTGCCCCGGGCGCGTGCGGCCGGCGCGCTCGTCGTGTTCGTGCACTTCGCGCTCCGGGGAAACGGCGCTGACCTGCCGGCGGGGAACGCGTTGTTCAAGACGTTCCACGAGGCGGGGGACACCTTCCACGAGGGCTCGGCCGGGACCGGGATCGCCCTGCCGGTCGCCGACGAGGACGTGGTCGTGCTGAAACGCCGTGCCAGCGCGTTCGCCGGCACGGATCTCGATCTGGTGCTCCGCGCCCGCGGCGTCGACACCGTCGTGATCGCCGGAGTCGCGACCAGCGCGATGGTGGCCGCGACGGCCTACGACGCGGCGGACCGCGGCTACCACGTGACCGTGCTGCGCGACGGTTGTGCCGACGGCGACCCGGCGATGCACGACTTCTTCGTGGACGCCGTCTTCCCGAGCCGCGGGTTCGAGGTCGCGACGTGCGCGGACTGGCTGGCCGGCGGCGAATAAATCGCGAGACCGGCTCGCTCGGGTATGGCACCGTGGTCGCCGAGCCGATCAAGGGGGAGCCGGAATGGACACGAGACGACTCGGGCGCACCGATGTCGAGGTGACGCGGCTCGGATTCGGCGGCGGCCCGCTCGGCGGATTGTTCGCGCCGTTGGACGACGGCACCGCGGCGGGCGCGCTGGCCGCGGCCTGGGACGCCGGGATCCGTTACTACGACACGTCACCGCACTACGGGATCGGGCATTCCGAGCGCCGGATCGGCGAGTTCCTGCGTTCGCGGCCGCGTGCTTCGTTCGTCCTGTCGACGAAGGTCGGCCGCCTGCTGGTCCCGCGGGAACCGGACGGGGAAAGGGATCCGGCGGGGTTCCACGTCCCCGCGACGCACGACCGGGTCCGCGACTACACCCGCGACGGGATCCGGCGCAGTGTCGAGGATTCCCTGGAGCGGATGGGCCTGGACCGGATCGACGTGCTGTACCTGCACGACGCCGAGGAGTTCTTCGACGACGCGCTGCGCGACGGCTATCCGGCCCTGGCGGAACTGCGGTCCGAAGGGATCGTCGGCGCGATCGGCGCAGGCATGTACGACACGGCCATGCTGACCACATTGGTCAAGGAGACCGATGTCGACGTGGTCATGCAGTCCGGCCGCCACACCCTGCTCGAGCACAGCGCGCTCGACACGTTCCTGCCCGCGTGCGAGGAACGCGGTGTCTCGGTGATCGCGGCTTCGGTCTTCAACTCCGGGTTGCTCGCCGTGCCGAGGCCTGTCGCGGGAGCGCACTTCGACTACGAGGTCGCCACGCCGGAAATCCTGGCGCGGGCGAACAAGATCGCCGACGTGTGCGAGGCGCACGGCGTGACGCTTCCACAGGCGGCCATGGCCTTCCCGCTTCAGCATCCGGCCGTCGCCGGTATCGCGGTGGGAATGCGGTCCGCCGAGGAGGTACAACGCAACGTGGAGTCCTTCGCCGCGGAGGTACCAGCACCGGTCTGGGGCGATCTGAAGGCAGCGGGCTTGATCCGTTCGACAGCGACTAGGGTGGTCTGATGGTGTCGGTGAAACAGGTCCAGGTCACTTTCGACTGCGCGAAACCCGAGCGCCTCGCCCGCTTCTGGTGCGAGGTACTGGGCTACGTCGTGCCGTCGCCGCCGGACGGGTTCGCCACCTGGGACGACTACAACCGCACGCTGGCGCCCGAGAAGCAGGACGCCGGCTTCGCCTGCAGCGACCCCAACGGAGTGGGCCCGCGGCTGTACTTCCAGCGAGTGCCCGAAGGCAAGGTCGTCAAGAACCGGGTGCATGTCTGCGTGCGGGCCGGCATCGGACTCGTCGGTGAAGAGCGCCTCGCCGTCCTCCAGGCCGAGCGCGTCCGACTGACGGCGCTCGGCGCGGTCTGCGAGCGGGTCATGCTGGCCGACGAGGAGAACGAGTCCTGCATCGTGATGCAGGACATCGAGGGCAACGAGTTCTGCCTCGACTGAGGTCAGGTTCATCGCGCCTCCCGAATGCTGAACGTCGTGATGCAGAAGCCGCCGTCCTCCGTACGATCCGCGATCACGGTGCCCCTGGCGGACCGTCCTTTGACGACTCCGGCGACGTCGGCGAGGACGAACTTGGCGGTTCCGCCCGCCCTGGTGATCTCGACGCGGGAACCCAGCGGGAGAAGTGAGTCGATCTTGTCGTCCATGAACCGCTTCTGCGCCTCGCAGGCCAAGGCGATCGCTCCCGCCCTGTCGCTCCCGGCGATCTTCGCGAGAAAGTCCGTGACCACCTGAACACCCTTCTCCGGCGGCTGCGGAGCCGGGCGTACGGTCACAGTGACCCTCGGGCGCGTCGTGCGGCTGACCGTCGTCGTGCTCGGGCTGCTCGTCGGGCTGGAGGTCGTCGCCGGGCTGGAGGACGGGACGGGCAACGAGATCCCGGCGCTCTCGCGGAGCAGGAAGCCCGGAGCGGCGAAACCGGTGACGCAGAAGGCGACCAGCGCGATCACCGCGACCAGGATCCCGATGGCCACACCGGGCTTGACGGTCGAAGACTGGGTGTTCTGCTGGTCGGGCAGGCCTGGATAGCTCATCGGATTCACCTTCCGTGGGATCTGAAGTGGCGATCCGACGGAGCCCTGGCGGGGCGGGTTCCGATCCTTTCGGAGACCTTACGGCTCCCCGGCTTCTGTTCCGTGATAGGGAAAATCATGCTTTCGGCAGGTGTCGGCGATCCTTGCCGGGCAAAACTGTCGGTGGTCGCTGCCATACTCCCCGCCATGACGAACGAGGTGCGCCTCAGGGCTGTCGAGCAGGCCGATCTCGAAGTGTTCTTCGAACAGGAGCAAGACCCGGTCGCCGCCGGTCGTGCCGCCTTCACGCCGCGTGACCGTGAGCGGTTCATGAAGCATTGGGAGACCAGGGTGCTCGGCGATCCGGCGGTGACGGTGCGCACCGTTCTGGTCGGCGGCAGGGTCGCGGGAAACGTGGTGGCCTGGCCACAGGACGGCAGGCATTGGGTGGGTTATTGGTACGGAAGGGATTTCTGGGGAGGAGGTGTCGGATCGCGAGGTCTTGCGTTGTTCCTCGGCGAGATGCCGGTCCGGCCGTTGTACGCCGATCCGGTGGAGACCAACGTCGGGTCGGTCCGGGTGCTGGAGAAGTGCGGATTCCGGCTGTTGTCCGAAAAGGACGGTGAGCACGTGCTGCTCGTCCTCGACGAGTGATCCGCCGGGCGACCGTGCCCCGGCCGCGAGAAGCGACCGGGACACGGAAGGCGACGGGTCAGCAGGGCTGCAGCAGCCAGCAGAGCCGGTAGTTCGCCTGGTACGACGTGGACGTGCCCGGCGCGATGATGTTCTGCGTCCGCGCGCCGCCATGTGCCCAGCTGGTGTAGGCGTACTTCAGGTTGAGCGGTGGCAGCTTCTGCGGGCTGTCCGCGCTGATCGAGTTGGTGGATCCGGCGATCACCGTCCGGGAGAACGGCGTCCGCTGCTGTGTGCCGCCGACGGTGAGCGTCGCTTGGCCGGGATTGGAGGTGAAGCTCAGCGACACCGTCTTCGGCTGCAGGTCGATGGTCTTGGTGCCGGTGCGGCCGCCCGAGTCGGTCGCCGTGAGGGTCAGTTGCAGATATGACGGGTAGTCGTGGTCCGGTGCGACGAACGAGCCGGACGCGACGCCGGGGAAGTCCTGGACGTTGTGCGTATGACAGGTGCCGTTGGCCGCGCAGTGCCGGATCGCGAGCCGCCAGGACAGCGCCGACGCCGGGAGCTGACCGTCTTGGGCGTCGACAGCGCGGCCGGAGAACGCCACGGTCTCGCCGACGGACCAGGTCAGCGTGCCTGCCGGGCTGTCGATGACCGGCACCGGATCGAGGCCCTGCGGGTTACCGACGGTGACCCGCACGGTCGTGGTCGCGCCCGCGCCGTGGGAGTCCATCACCCGTAGTCCCGCGTCGACGGCGGCCGCCGCGGTGTAGGTCCAGGTGGGGTTGGCGGCCGACGAGTCGTCGTACGCGCCGTCGGCGTCGAGGTCCCAGGCGTAGGACAGCGTGTCTCCGGCGTCCGGGTCGGTGGAAGCCGTGCCGTCGAACTGGACGGTCAGTGGCGCGGGCCCGCTCGCCGGGGTCGCCGTGGCCACCGCGGAAGGCGGCCGGTTGGTGCCGCCGGGATGGCTCACGCGACGGAGTTCGCCGCTGCCCAGCGCGACGTAGAACAGGTCGCCGCCCGGTCCGGTGAGTACCTGCACCGGCGTGTTGACACCGGTCACGAACGGTACGAGACGGCTCGCGTCCGGCTGGCCGTTGACGGCCTGCATGGCCCAGATGCAGCCGCGGGAGGAGTCGGAGAAGAACAACGCGCCGGAGTACTCGGCGGGGTAGTTGCTCCCGGACTCGAAGGCGATGCCGCTGATCGAAGAGCCGCCGGTGGGACACGGATCGCTCGCCACCACCTTGGCGCGGTGGTTGTAGGCGTAATACGGCGTGGCGTGCCCACCGGAGGTGTAGAGGGACTCGCACCGGTCGAGGTTCGCGCCGTCGTAACCGGCCTGCCTGGCTCCACCCTCGAAACAGGGCCAGCCGAAGTTCTCCGCCACACCGTCGCCGACGTCGGCGACGCGGTTGATCTCCTCCCAGGTGTCCCAGCCGACGTCGCCGGCCCAGAGCTCACGGGTGCCCGGCCGGAACCCGAACCGGAACTGGTTCCGCGCACCGTAGGCGATCACCCGCCGGGCGTTGGCGTCGGCGCTGTTCGCGAAAGGGTTCCCTGGCAGGCCTTCGCCGGTGTCGGGATCGATACGCAGCACCGTGCCGTTGAGCAGGACCGGCTGCCCGGCGGGTCGCCGCGGCGACTGCGAGCGCAGTGCGCCACCCTCGGCCGACGGCGGCGTCAGGTTCGTCCCGGCGGGCGAGGGCGGATCGGCACAAGGGTTCCCGACCTGGCCGTAGTCGGCGAAGGTGAAGCTGGCGCCGTCGCCGCCGCCCGCGTACAGGGCGCCGTCCGGCCCGAAGGCGAGAGCGCCGACGGAGTGGCTGGGGAACTGCTGGCACCAGCCCGTGACCAGCGGCTTCTCGCTGACGGCGGTGCCTGCCGAGCCCATGGTCAGCTGGGAGACGCGGCCGGTGACGACGCAACCTTTGTCGGTCGCGCCCGGCGGGGTCGGGCAGGTGTCACCCCACCGCGGCGCGGTACCGCCGGGCTCCGCGTCGAAGGTGTAGGAGACGTAGACGTACGGCCTTGCGGGAAAAGCGGGGTCGACGGCCAGCCCGAGCAGGCCGCGGTCCCAGAAATCCTGTGTCTGCGGACGGAGATCGGCGAAAGTCGTCGCCGTCGTGTCGGCGAGTGAATCGAAGACCTTGACCAGGCCGCTCTTCTCCGCGACGAACACCCGGCCGTCCGGCGCGAACGCGGTGGCGGTCGGCGAGCTGAGCCCGCCGATCGCCACCGTGTCGGTGAAACCGGCGGGCACGGCGGCTTCGGCGGGCGCCACGGTGACGAGCCCGACGGCGAGCGCGCCGATCAGCGGGCCGATCACGCCCGCCGCCAACGCACGTCGTGATCTTCGGGGGAACAAGGAACGACGAGAACTCAACACACGGAACTCCTCCTGCGCGGGGACCGGACATAACGCGGCAGCTGTCCGGTATGGCGTGCCGAGACCCAAAGTTGTTACGTCGCTGACAGAAATGCGCACAAGTCGCTGAAGAAGAACCGGGTGGACGGGCGCCGTCCGGAGGTCTCATGTGGCGGAGTTGGAAAAAGAATCACCACGTTCGACAGAATGTTTGTCATTCGAATGTCCTTTTGAAAACGTATTCGCCTGTCTGTTCCGTTCTTCTTGATATGAGTGCGCTGAACGGCGTATGTGATATGCGTCGATGGTTTCGGGAGGCCGCGCCGCCGCAGATCTCCTTCGCCACGAAGAGCGGGGAGTTCCGGGACATCCGGACGCTCACCGGGCACGCCCTGCCGGTCACGAGCCTCGCGTTCGGTCCCGATGGGCGATCCCTCGCCAGCGGCAGCGACGACAGGACCATCACCGTCTGGACCTTGGCCGACGGCACGATGAAAAGCACCCTTCGCGGGCACACCGACATGGTCCTGGCACTGGCCTATTCACCGGACGGCGCGACGTTGGCCTCCGGAAGCCAGGACGGAACGCTCCGCCTGTGGGACGTCGCCACCGGTCTCCAGAGCGGGCGTCCACTCGAGTCCGGGGCCGGCTACGTCTGGTCGCTCGCGCCCTCGGCCGACGGCGCGAGCCTCGTGGCCGCCAACGGATCGACGGTCGTCGAATGGCCGTTGAGCAGGGGAGCGTGGCTGGACCGTGCCGGCCGGCCGGTCGCGTCCTGACCGCCGAGCGGAATCGCTACCTGCGGGGAGAGGCCTCTCTACACCCCTGTGCGTGACCAGCCGCGCGCCGCGGGAAGGTCGCGCTCGTAACCGCGTGTGGAGCGGCATGTGGACGATTCACCCGTTCGGAATAAGCTCTGCCCCGTGGGTAACCTTCGGCGGGTCTCGGAGCTGTGGCGGCGGCGGTGTGGCCCGGTCTGGTATCTCCCGGTCGCTTTGGCGCTCTTCGTCGGTTCGCTGCTCCCCGCGTTGCACAGCCACGGCACACAGTTCGGCGGGATGCCGAACCGTCCCTACGACGTCCTGGCCGTCGCTGGAGTCGTTCTCCAGTGCGTTCCGCTCGTCGTGTGCCGCCGGTGGCCGGTCACCTGTTCCGCCCTGGTGTCGCTCGGGTTCGCCATCGATCAGTTCGGGGGCTATCACTCGTTCGCGGGCACCGCGCTGCCGATCGCCCTGCTGACCGTGGGGCTTCGGCTGGAACGTCACCGTCGCTTGGCGGCGATCGTGTTCTCCGCGGCGTACGTCGGGGCGGCGGTCGCGTTCACGCTGCTCGGTGGGACGGAGTCACTGACCGGCTATGTGACCTTCTATCTCGCGCTGGTGCTGGCGTGGGGGTTCGGGACCTGGCTGCGGTCCGACCGGGGCGCGGAGGCGGAACGACGCCTCCGCGTCGCCGAGGAGACGCGGGCGGCCGAACGAGCGCGCATCGCCGCCGAGCTCCACGACGTCGTGACCCATCACGTCACGGCGATGGTCGTGCAGGCCGAAGCGGCCCGGTACCTCACCGACGCGCGGCTCGAGCGGAGCCTGACCGCCGTCGCCGACACCGGACGGCTGGCCATCGCCGATCTGCGTCACCTGCTCGACGTGATCGGCACCGGCCACGGGGCCGAAGCGATCCCGACGCTGGTGGAGCGCACACGCTTGGCGGGGCAACCAGTGGAGTACACCGAGAAGGGCGAGCCCGAGGCACCGGCCGGAGACGCCGGTCCCGTCGCCTACCGCGTCGTACAGGAGGCGTTGACCAACGCGCTGAAACACGCCCGCGGCAGCCGTACTTCGGTGCGGGTGCACCACGGCGACGGGGAGATCACCGTCGCCGTCGACACGGACGAGTCCGGTGCGCACGCGGGGTCGCCGGACGGCGGCGGACGAGGACTCGCCGGGCTGCGCGAACGGATCGACGGCCTGGACGGCGATTTCAGCGCGGGCCGCCGAAGAGACGGCGGGTTCTCCGTCCGTGCCCGCATCCCAGCGAGGACTCCGTCGTGACCGCGCCGACCCGGGTCCTGGTCTGCGACGACCAGATGCTGGTCCGCACCGGACTGGTGACGATCATCGACGCGCAGCCCGATCTCGAGGTGGCGGGCGAATGCGGGGACGGGCGGGCCGCCGTCGAACTCGCCGCCCGCCTCCGTCCCGATGTCGTGGTGATGGATGTGCGCATGCCGGTGCTCGACGGTATCGAAGCCACTCGTCTGCTCGCGGGCGCCGGTGTGGCCGAACCCGGCAAGGTGCTGGTGGTGACCACGTTCAATCTCGACGAGTACGTCTACCGCGCACTGCGCGCCGGTGCGAGCGGGTTCCTGCTCAAGGACACCCCGCCCGACCGGCTGCTGCACGGGATCCGCACCGTGGCCGCCGGCGCGGCCCTGCTGGATCCCGAGGTGACACGTCAGCTGGTGGGCCGCTACGCCGCCAGGATCCGGCCCGCGGAGGACGAGAATCCGGGCGACAGCCCGCTGACTCCCCGGGAACTGGAAGTGCTCCGCCTCATCGCGGACGGCCTCTCCAACAGTGAGATCGCCGCGACCCTCATGATCAGCCAGGAGACCGTCAAGACGTTCGTGTCGCGCATGCTCACCAAACTCGGTCTCCGCGACCGGGTCCAGGCGGTCATCTACGCCTTCCGCCACGGCCTTGTCACCTGAACTGTCCTAAGAGGACTTCGCGGCTTCGTCGGTGACGCGCTGAATCGCGCGAACGGCGAGGTCCGGCTGGTCGACGTAGATGTAGTGCTCACTGGTCGCCGCGGTGCTCAGATTGCCGCGGGCGGACAGCGCGAGCCATTTACGCTGACCCTCGGACCACGCCCGCTCCAGGGCGGCGCCGTACTCGGGGACGGCCGCGAGATACGGCTTGCCGTGCTGGATCACCTCGACCGGGATGGTCCCGGCCGGGCGGACCTCGCCGTCGGGGACCACCAGCTTCTCCGGACCCTGCCCCGCGATCACCGCCAAGGTCTGGTCCCGCAGTTCGGCCGCCATACCGGTGGCCGACTGCGGGATGTGCTGCCGCAGATCGGCGGCCTGGGTCGGAGACGTGGCGTCCATCAGCACCAGCCCCTTGACCCGGTCCTGATGGTCGGGGGCGTACCTGCCGGCGATCAACCCGCCGAGTGAATGCCCGGCCAGCACGACCGGCTTACCGCCGGCGACCCGGTCGATCACCCCGGTCAGGATCTTCCCGGTGCTCTCGAAACTCTGCGGTCCGTCAGGCTGGTCACTGGCGCCCGCGCCGAGCCGGTCGTAAGAGCAGACCTGACCCTGCGCGGCCAACGTGTTCTGGAGCCCCGCCAGCTTCCCGACGTCGTCGCCTCCGCCGTGCAGCAGGACGACGACCGGCCGCCCCTCGACCGGATCACCCGCACACGACACGTTCACGGAACGCTCGCCGACCTTGATCTTCTGGGTTCCGGTGAACGCGACACGATCTTCCGCGGACGACTCCGATTCCGTGGCTTCGTCGCAAGCCGAAAGCGCAACACCGGCCACGGCGCAGCACAGCGCGATCAGAGCGGATGCCTTACGGGACATGATGAACTCCTGGTACAGGGGGACGATTCACGGCAACGCTACGGATCTCGCAGCCGGGAATCGTCACCATGCGGAGGACATCTGCGCGTAGCTCTCACGGGGGACAAGGCGGCTTGAATCACCCTTCAGTGTTGTTCGTTCGATTTCATTGTTGCTTAAATTACGAACGCCTGTTCGATTGTTTTGCGGTATTCTTGAGGGGTGTCCGAGACCTTCCTTCCCGAGTTGCCGCAGGAACTGTGGCGTGCTGGCAAGCTGGAGCTTGCCCATGGCGTACGGCAGTCTTTGCAGGTGATCAGGATGGCCGCCGCCGGACTGGGGCAGTTCTTGGCGGAGGTCGAGTCTCGGGGCGTCAAGGACTTGTATGGGTATGGCCGTACGGCGAACTGGTTCGCCGATGTGGCGGGGTTGTCGGTGGGTGAGGCGCGTGCGGTGGTGAATCGCGCGATCGCGTTGAACCCGACGCGTGCGTTGGACGGGACCGAGGTTCCTGCTGTCGCGCCCGCTACCGCCGCGGTGGCTGCGGAGGGTTTGGTCGGGGATGAGCGGATCGATCAGATTCTGGAGATCTTGAAGAAGCTCCCGGCCGAGACTTCTGTTGAGGATCGGGTGAGTGCGGAGAAGATCCTCGCCACTCTCGCTCGCGACGCCGGACCCCGCCAGCTCGTCGACGCCGAAGCGAACCTGCTCGCCTGGCTGGATCCCGATGGGAACGAACCGAAAGACCCCGAACCTACTGAGCTGCGCCGGGAAATCACCTTGGAGCGCCGCAAGGACGGGTTCTGGAAGCTGACCGGGCTGCTCGATGATGAGACGGGTGCTCGCACTGCTGCGGCTTTGGAGGCGTATGCGCAACCGCGGCCGGTGGACGAGTTCGGTCAAGCCGATCTGCGGATGAAATGCGAGCGCATGGGCGACGCCTGGGTCGACATCCTCGACTTGGCGATCGCCTGTCCGGATCAGCCCGGCACCAGCGGCTACCGCACCCTGCTGCATGTCACGATCGGACTCGACGCACTGAAATCCGGCCTCGGCACCGCATGCCTCGATTTCGTTGGGAGGATGACCGCCCGCGAAGCCCGCCTCGCCGCCTGCGACTGCCTGATGCTCCCGGTCGTGATGAGCGCCGCCGGTGAGCCGCTGGATGTCGGGCGGTTGCGACGGTTCGTCACACCAGGCCAACGCCGAGCCTTGAACATCCGGGATGGCGGTTGTGCCTTCCCCGGCTGTCACCGGCGGCCCAGGAACTGCCACGCTCACCACATTCACCACTGGGCAGACGGAGGTCCCACCGATCTCCGGAACCTGGTGCTGCTCTGCGGTTTTCATCACCGGCTGATCCACCACGGCGACTGGCAAGTCCGGATGGCGGGCGATGGGATACCGGAGTTCATCCCACCCCAATATCTGGACCCGCTACGAAGATCCCGGCGCAACACCCTCCATCACGTGTGACCCGAGAAGCCCGTCGGTCACACCGACGACGGGCTCCTCGTCATGCCCGCAGCACAGACAAGTCCCTGCAAGGCAATGCCCAGGCTGCTCTCGACCGAGTGTGACCGCAGGCGGCGACCCCATCGGGACGGGGCGATGCGACGGTGGTCGGGAATGGCCGCGACGTACAACCGCGGCGAGGGGCGAAGCGCCAGGCCGAGATCCCGGCACCGGTTCGAAGAAGAAGCTCAACGATCTGATGGCGCAGTTGAGGCCGACCTGAGCCAGGAATCGCTCGGCGTTCTCGTCGACTGGCGGGAGGTCGGCGGCATCTCGTTCCGCGGTGTCGCGGACGAAGACCTCACGATCACCGAGATCACCCGGCTCGCCCCAGAACAGACGTTGCCCGTGCGCTACCGGCCGGCCGTCATGGACCACTACGTCGCCCTTGCCCGGGACGCGGACCCCGCCCATGTGCGGCAGCTTTCTGACGAGATCGCGACCCGCAAGCGGGCCTGACCCGAAGCCATTGGCCGGATCATCTGCCGGTATCGGTGCCGCATCCGCCCCACAGGGGATGGTCGATCGCTCGTCCTGTCCGGAGCCCGTCGCGGACCCCGGCCCGGATCGCGCAGGCACGTCGCGGCGGGGACGTGCCCGCCGCCGCAGTGTCCGTCCATTTTGGATCAGCCGTAGGCGCGTAGGAATACGTCCACCCCGTCGTCGAGGATCGCGAGGATCTCCGACTTGCCGACCGTGCCTGCCAGGTCGTCGTTGACCACGTCGAGGACCAGGCGCATCGTCAGTGCGACGAAGTGCTGCATGGCGCGCCGCGGGTCGGCCAGCCGGAGCCTGCCGTCCGCCGCGAACTTCGCGAACCGTTCCTCCATCATCCGTTCGGGCTGGTCGCGCGCCGCTTCCGGCAGTCGCGGCGCCACGGGGGCCTGCGAACTCAGCCGCCGGAACGTCGCGTAGTCCGAGGTGGGGAACATTCCCGTCGTCACCCGCCGCGCGAAGCCGAGCAGGGCGGCGCGGATGTCCCTGTCGTCGGTGAGTTCTTCGTCGATCGCCTTGTGCACGGTCGCGACCACGGCGTCGTTGGCGCGGCCGAGGACACTGCGGAAGAGGGTCTGCTTGTCGCCGAAGTGGTCGTAGACGGTGCGTTTGGACACGCCGGCCCGCGCCGAGATCGCGTCGACGCTGGTGAGTTCGTATCCGTCCGACACGAACAACGCCTCGGCCGCGTCGAGGATGGCCGCCTGCTTGGCCTCGGCCTGCAGTCGCCTGCCCGGTGTCCGCGCGGTCGCTTTCGGGGTCGCCATGTTCTCATCGTATTCTCAGCCGCAGAAAACTGCACCGTGTAGTGTAGCTTTTGAGGCGGATACGCCGCCTTTCCTCCATCCCGCACAAGGAGTCCTTTATGCAGGAGAGCAGGATCGGCAATCCCGGCGCAGGACCGCATACGAGGTGGAACAGGCGGCTCATCGGCCTCGTGGCCGTCCTGGTCCTGGTCAACTTCATGGTCGACACGGCCATCACGGCGCCGCTGCTCGTCCTTCCGGAAATGCTCGACCACTTCGGCACCGATCAGACGGCGTGGCTCAACGCCAGCGCGATGCTGGCGGGCGTGATGTGGGCGCCGCTGCTCGGCAAGAGCGCCGACGTGCACGGCAAACGCAAGGTGCTCGTACTGACGTTGCTGCTCAGTTGCGCCGGCGCGCTCATCTGCGCGGTGGCCCCGAATATCTGGGTCTTCGTGCCCGGACGACTGTTGCAAGGGTCGGCCGTGGCCGCCCTGTTCCTCTCCGTCGCGATCGTCCGGGAGATCTGCGCGCCCCGGATCGCGATGGTCGTGGTGGGCATCGTGACCTCCGGATCCGCGGTGCTCAACATCGGTTCCCGTTTCCTCACCGAGAAACTGGCCGCGGAGTTCGGCTTCCAGATCTTGTTCGTCGTATCGGCCGTCGTCGCCATCGCGATGGCGATCTGCGTGCGCCGCGTCATTCCCGAGTCCGTGCTCAGGACGCCGGGCCGGATCGACGTCGGAGGTGCGCTGCTCCTCGGCGGCGGCCTGGCCGGGGTGCTCGGCTATGTCAGCCTCGGCTCGGAGTTCGGCTGGTTCGCCGTCGGCCCGATGGTCCTCCTGATCGGCGGCGTCGTGGCCTTGGCCAGGTGGTTCCTGGTCTCGAGCCGGAAGCCCGATTCGCTGATCGACATCCGGAACCTCGGCGCGCCTTTGGCGCTCACACTGCTCGTGCTCGTGCTCAGCACCGGTTCGTACCAGAGCATGCTCCAGCTCATCCCGCTGGTCAGCGATGTCTCGGCGGGGCAAGGGTTCGGGTACGGACTGGCGGGCCAGGGAACGCTGGCACTGCTGCTCGCGGCGCCCGGTATCGGCGTCATGATCGGCGGTCCGGTAGCCGGGGTGCTCGCCACTCGCGTCGGGCCGGCGATGACCTTGGCAGGTGGGATCGCACTCGGGACCGTGGGAACCATGGGGATGTTCCTCGGTGTCTCCCAGTTCCCGGTCGCGGTGTTCTTCGCTTTCCTGCTGGGTTTCACGGTCGGCGTCCTCGGAACCTCCGGCTTCAACCTGGCGGGCAGCCTGGCACCCGCCGAACGGCAGGGCATCGTCTCCAGCCTGGTCATGGTCGTCATCGCGATCGGCTCGGTGGTGCTGGATTTCGTGGGCGCGGCGGTGCTCAAGTCGACCACCGTGTCCGTCGGCGGCGAAACCGTGAATTCGGGAACGGGTGTCTTCACCTACATCACGATCGCTTCCGTGGCCTTCGCGATCGCGGCCGTACTCGTCGTCTTGCTGGTGCGAAAGTCTCCACACAACAACAAAACGCCCTCACCGGCGTCTCTTTGACGGAATCGGAGAATGGAAATGAACACGGCAAAAGGAACAGTCCTCGTCTCCGGAGCGAGCATCGCCGGACCGGCCGTCGCATTCTGGTTGCGGCGGTACGGGTTCTCGGTGACGGTGGTGGAGAAGGCGGGCGGACTGCGAGGAGGCGGATATCCGATCGACGTCCGGGGCACCGCGCTGGAGGTGGCCCGCCGGATGGGGATCCTGCCACTGCTCCATGAAGCGCATATCGAGACGCGTTTGCTGACGTTCCTTGATTCCACCGGCGGAGAGGTGGCGTCGGTGCATCCGCAGGCGGTGGTCGGCGGGGTCGAGGGGAGCGATGTCGAGGTGCGGCGTGGTGACCTGGCGGAGATTCTGTACGGAGCCACCCGCGACGACGTGGAGTACGTATTCGGCGATTCCATCGACGCGCTCGAAGAACACGAGAACGGTGTCGAAGTCACCTTCCGCAGCGGAACACGGCGCGCGTTCGACCTGGTCGTGGGTGCCGACGGACTGCACTCGCGCACCAGGGAACTCGTCTTCGGGCCCGAGCATCCCTATCACCGTTATCTGGGATATTGCTTCGCCGGATTCACGATGCCCAACGAGTTCGGCCTGTCGCGAGAAGGTGTGCTCTGGACCGTGCCCGGCCGCGGGGCGGCGCTCTACGCGGTCAAGGGCAGCGAGCGGATCCACGGTTTCCTGGTCGCCGCTCGCCCCGAGCCGCCGTACGAGGTGCTTCGCGACCCCCAAGCGCAACTGGACCTCATCGCCGCGACCTTCGCCGGCGACGGCTGGGAAATCCCGGCCATGGTCACCGCGATGCGCGGCGCGGACGACCTGTTCTTCGACACCATCAGCCAAATACACCTGCCGCGCTGGTCCAGCGGCCGGATCGCCTTGGTCGGCGATGCCGCCTACGCGCCGTCGTTCCTGACCGGGCAGGGTTCCAGCCTCGCCCTGGTGGGTGCCTACATGCTCGCCAGGGCACTGACCGTCCACCGTGACCACATCGCCGCGTTCGACGCCTACGAAAACGACACGCGGGGATTCGTCGAGGTGAACCAGGCGCAGGTCGGCGTGGGCGACGCGGCGCTCTTCCCGGTCACCGCCGAAGCCCTCGCGCGACGCGACAGCCGGCTGCGTGGCCTGATCACCTCGGCGCCGGAAACCGGGCGATCGGCCCATACCGCTCTCACGCTGCCGGAGCCCATCGCAGAGCCGCAGCGAGGCTGAAACTCGCGACTAGCGCGGTGTCGTCGACAACGTCGGTGTCGGCGACACCGAGTCGCGTTCGACGGAAAAGACGGCGAGGAAATAGTTCGCCTGGGCGCAGTTGACGTTCTCCCCACCGGTGAGTTCCGCGGTGAGCGTGTCGCGTTCGACGGTCAGTTCGGCGCCGTCCTCGGCGCAGCCCGGCAGGACGAAGGCGAAACCGCGCCGGTCGGCGGGCAGGACGAACGACAAAGCCCCACGGACTTCGTCCAGGTTCGTCAGCTTGGCGCGTTCGAGGGTTCGCTGGAACTCCTGAGCAGGAGCCGTTCCGAGTTCGACTGGCCGCAGGCCCGTCAACCGGGTGCTCGAGCCGTCGAGTCTCGCGAACGCCTCCAGCTTCGCCGGATCGTTGCCAATGCCACATCCCGCCACCAGCAGTAGAAGGCACGCTGCAATCCATCTCATGCGCCGAGGACGTAGCCGACCGCTCCGCCGGTTGCGCCGTTTGGGTATCTAATCGAGACGTCAGGCCTGTGTGCCTGGCTCGAGCCTTCCCGGCCGGAAGGGCTCGACGCCGACGACGTGGCGAGCGCGGGTCGGCTCGACGAGCACCTTGACCCGCCGTTCGCCCGGGATCCGCCATTCGAACCGGTCGGTTCCGACGTACTTCTTCGCCAGCCGGTCCATGCAGTGATCCGCCTCGTCGCCTTCGACGAACTCGACGGCCCGGCCCTGGATCACGACGCGGTCGTAAGGGTTGTCCGTGTCCAGGCATGACAGCGACACGCGGGGATCGCGGCGCAGGTTCTCTTCCTTCACCCTGCCGACGGCGGTGTTGAACACGATGTGGTCGCCTTCGAGGTCGATCCACATGGCGGACACCTGGGGTGAGCCGTCCCTGTTCACCGTGGCCAGGTGCCAGAACTTCGGTGCCGCGATCCAGCCGCGGATCTGCTCGTTCAGCCCAGCCACGCGGCCCTCCAGTGAGTCCGGATCAGGACGACGATTGTCGCGCGGACGACCGCGGATGTCGACCGACGGAGTGGTGCCTATTGACACCCATGACAGTATTTTTCCAACTAGACGACTAGTGCGTTGCCGGGGTTGTGGCTGAACAGACGACGATCCGGGTCGGCGCCTCTGGGGAGAGGACCTGTCCATGCAGCCAACCCGTCGTATCTCTCTCGTTCTCGCACTCGGCGCCGCGGCGGGGATCGCGTTCGCGTCACCGACCATGGCGGGGCCGTCCACCGCCGCGGACGACTACTACCAGGACGCGCTGGGCAAGACCGGGCCCGAGCTCAAGGCGGCACTGCACGGGATCATCAGCACCAACACCAAACTGACCTACGAACAGGTGTGGGACGGGATCAGGGCCACCGACGAGGACCCGGCCAACCCGGCGAACGTCGTGCTGCTCTACAGCGGCCGCTCGCAGGCGAAGACCGCCAACGGCGGCGAGGTCGACGACTGGAACCGCGAGCATGTCTGGGCCAAGTCGCACGGCGACTTCGGCACCGCCGTCGGACCCGGTACCGATTTGCACCACCTGCGAGCGGAGGACGTGTCCGTCAACAGCACCCGCGGGAACAAGGACTTCGACGCCGGTGGCTCGCCGGTCGGCGAGGCGCCGGGGAGTTCGACCGACGACGACTCGTTCGAGCCGCGGGACGCGGTCAAGGGCGATGTGGCCCGCATGATCCTGTACATGGCCGTCCGCTACGACGGCACCGACGGTTTCGCCGATCTCGAACCCAACGACGCCGTCGACAACGGCTCCAAACCCAACATCGGCCGCCTCTCGGTGCTGCTGACCTGGAACACCCAGGACCCGCCCGACGCCGCCGAGCAGCGTCGTAACCAGGTCATCTACGACCGGTTCCAGCACAACCGCAACCCGTTCATCGACCACCCGGAATGGGCCGCCTCCATCTACGGATAGCGCCGCCGCGGCGAGCTCCTATCGCCCCAAAAGGCAGTTTGCGTGGTCCCTTGGACGATCCCTTCGAACGCGTCAAATGTGTGCCGAGGACAATATCGTCCTTTCTTGTCTCATTCGGCCATATTCGCCGCACGGAGGAAATCATGCGAAAGAGCATTCGGAGGATTGGCGGCGCGGTCGCCGCGACGGCGGTTGCGGGCGGCGTCATGGTCGCGGCCGCCGCGCCTGCACAGGCGAGCTTCGTCACGCCGGTGTACGGGATGACCTGCGACACCGGCTACAACTCGAGCTATCGGGCCTGGGGAGTCTGCTGGGCGCCCATTCCGGCGAAGTGGAAGCTGCGGGTGGACTGTACGTTCGGCGGAACGTACGACACGATTTGGCACTACCCGCCGCAGAACGAGTGGTACCGGATCGACCACCACGTCAGCTGCAACATCGGCGTCAACTCGGTCCACGTCGTCGAGGGGACCTGATCGGTGGTCAACGAGTGAGCTTCCGGTGGAAGCACACCCGGTCCTGGCCGGGGCCGTCGTAGTCGCTGTGCAGGGGGAGGCCGTCGGCCACCCGGTCGCCGGTTTCGAGCGTGAACCCCATGGCCTGGTGAAAGGCGATGGATCCGGTGTTGCCCGGCGAGGTGACCGCACGGACTTCCGTGCGGCCCGCCTCGGCGGCGCGCTGGAAGAAAGTCGTATACAGGCGGCGGGCCGTTCCCTGGCCGCGAAGGTGCGGATCCACTCCCACGAAATGGATGTACGCCTCGGTGGCATTGTCCGGTGCGTGGAAGCCGACGAGGAATGCCCTGATGCCCGCTTCGTCCTCCAGGACCAGGCTCGTGCTGGAGAAGAATTGCAGGAAAAGTTTGGGAAGCAGAAGCGAAAGCTCGCGAGCCTGAGCGGGATTGCGCGAATCGCCCCACCATTCCTGTACGCATTCGACGATCGTGCCGTGGTCGGAGACATGAGCTCGGCGGGGCTCGGGCATAGCATTCCCTTCTCGGAAGCCAGGGCTTGACGATCTTGGTTCGACACCGTTTCTACCAGGTGTCGACCGAGGTGGCACGGCCGCTCGACGGTGATTTTCCACCATGCCCGTGAGTAACACCGAATACGTACGCGTGAATTCATAGCACGGTGCTGGAGCGAGAGATCGTTTTCCCGTGCTGTAGAATCCTGACCCTGGGTGATGATCATCGGCTCGGCGTTGTGTCGGCGGATCATCTGTTGAGAACACTGGGGTTTCTCGGACTATCCGTGATGGATGAGCTGGACGCTGCGGTCCGTGGCTCCGTTGCCGGATTTCCGGACAAAGCAGGGGAGTAACACGTGTGCAGCGTTCAACTGACCGATCCGCCGTCGGTGGCGGATCCGGGCGGCCGCGACGGGGACAGACCGAGCGGCGATGGCCGGGCGTCCACGCGCCGGGGGATCCTGAGAGCCTCCCTCTCGGTCATCGTCGGCACGGTGCTGATCGCCGTCCACGCGAGCTTCTACGGCAACTGGATGATCGATGACGCGGCCATCACGTTCGCCTACTCCCGGAACCTCGCCGACGGCTTCGGGCCGGTGCTGCAGCCGGGGGCCGAACCCGTCGAGGGCTTCTCGAACCCGGTGTGGATGGCGCTGCTGGCCCTCGGCAAGCTGCTCGGCCTGTTCGACCACGGCACGATCTTCGGCGTCCCCGATTACGTCCTGTTCCCCAAGGGATTGGCACTGCTTTGCTGCATGGCCATCCTGGCACTGGTGTACGTCGGGGCGAAGCGCCTGACGCCCCGGCCCGCCTTGGTCACCCTGATCGCCGGGACGGCGCTCGCGGTCAATCCCTCGTTCGTCATCTGGTGCTTCTCCGGTCTGGAGAACTCGGTCTACGCCCTCATGGTCACCGCTCTCGCCGTGGTCATCCTGTGCGGCGTCGACTCCGGCACGCTCCTGACCGCGAAGATCGCCATGTCGGCAGGCGCGCTCGCCGCCCTCGCCGGGCTGAGCCGTCCGGACGGGGTCATCTACGCGGCCGCGTTCCCGATCGTGGTCGCGCTGTTCACCCGCCGCGGCGGCGTGCCTCCCGCCATCCGGGCGGTGCTGCTGTCCGCCGCCGGGTTCGTCGTCCCCTTCGGCGGCTACCTGCTGTTCCGCTGGATCGAGTACGGGCGTCTGCTGCCCAACACGGCGATCGCCAAGGCACAACCGCTCCCGGCCATCACGGACATCGCCAAGGCCGGGACGGTCCTCCAGTACGCGGGCTGGCTGCTGGTCGCGGTCGCGGTCGTCTGCCTCGCGCTGGTGATGCAGAAGCCGTCCAAACTCCGCGCGGGCGTCGTCGCGCTCCTGGTCCCGTTCGCGTTGTCGGTGATCGCCTTCTGCGTCCTCCAGGCCGACTGGATGGGGCAGCTCCGGTTCGCGACCCCGATCTGGGCGCTGGGTGCGCTCGGTGGCGCGATCGTGATCGTCGAGACCCTGCGGAAGGCGCGTATCCGAGGCCGGATCCTGCTGACGGCCACGCTCGTCGTCGCGACGGCGTCGTCGATCAGCGGATTCCACATCCAGGGCAAGAGTTACCGCGCCGTCCCGAAGACGCCGTTCTGCAGCGTGGTCGAGCGCGACGCCAGGGTCACCAACGGCGTGGCGGATCTCCTCAAGCTGCCAGGCTCGGCGAAGATCGGCGTGATCGACCTCGGCGGGATGGCGCTGGTCAGCAGGCTCCAGGTGGTCGACCTCGCCGGTCTCGCCGACCGCGTCATCGCCGACTACCTGAGCACCGCCGATTTCGCCGGAGTGCGACGCTACGTCTTCGACGAGCTCAGGCCGGAGCTGATCTCGTTCGTCGGCACCTGGGACACCACGCTCGGCTTCGCCCAGGACGAACGGTTCGGGCAGGAGTACGAAGTGCTCTACCGCAGCCCCCGTGACCCGTCCGCGTTCGGTGACGTCGGAGTGTGGGTGCGCAAGGATCTCGTGCGCGACCCCGCGGTTCTCGCCGCGGCACAGCGCTACGTCACCACCGAGACGCAGAAGGTCGTCGCGGCGAACTCGGTCGCACATCTGCGGTCCTGCGGGGACACGCTCCGCCCCGGCCAGACACCCCGGCCCTGACACTCACCCCGGCCACTAGGGCGCGCACCGCCCGCCGTCGACCGCGAACTCCGCCGGCGACCGGTGCGCGCCCGTGCCGTCCGCGTTGAAACCGATCGACACCGACGCGCCCGGCGCGATCCGGGCGTTCCACGGCGCGTTGCCCGCCCGGACGGCCGCGCCGGTCTGACTCCACGTGGCGTTCCATCCCTGCGTGATCCGCTCCTCGCCGTCGAACGCGAAGGTCAGGGCCCAGCCGTCCCATGCGGTCGTGCCGGTGTTCTTCACGGTGAGCGCCCCGGTCAGGCCCGTCTGCCAGGTCGAGGCCGTGTACGTCACCTGACAGTTCGCCGCGGTCGGAGGCGGGGCGGAATGCTCGGCCACCCAGTTCGACAGCCACGCGAACGCCGAGTTCCAGTTGACCGTGACCTCGTTGAGCGAGTACGCCTCGATGTGGTCGACCCAGCACCGTTGCGGCGCGCAACCGGGCAGCAGCCGCTGCGCGACCGGGTCCTGCAACGCGCTGTTGGGCCCGCCGGACAGGACACCGGGCGGCGCTGTCGGCAGCGACGGGGCCAGCTGGTTCGCCCAGTGCCGGTGGTGCACGTTGCGTACCGGCCGATCGCCCCAGCCGGAGACATACGAGAAACCGACCGGATTACGGCCCAGCAGGTAATCCATCGTGGCGAAAGCGCCGTCCCGGTACTTCGCCGCGCGGGTGAGGTCGTGGGCAAGGCCCAGCACCATTCCGTTGTTGGCGACCAGCCCGTTCGATCCCCACTCGTAGCCGCCGTCGCCGGTCCGGTACGGCGCCGGATGCCCGGCGGACGCCATGGTCGCGAGGTGTGCGTCCGCGGTCGTGACGATCGCGGACCGGATCGGCGCCGTGGGCACGTCGCGCGGTGTCAGTACCAAGGACACGTCACCGAGCGCGCCGGTGGCTCCCCAGTCGAATCCGCGAGCGTTGAAGCTCTTTCCCCCGAACAGCGGTGAATTCGTCACGTCCGTGCGGTAGCGGCCGGTGGTCACGTACAGCTCGGCCGCGGCCCAGTAGAACTCGTCGGTCACCGTGGGATCGCTGTACGAGCCACCGCCGATGCCGTCGTCCGGGTCGGCGATCATGCCGGGATGCGCCTTCGCCGCCGCGTACGCCTTCTCCGCGGCTGAAAGCGCGCGCGCCGCGAAGGCGGCGTCGTAAGGCGCCCACAGCCGCGAGGCCTGTGCCGCCACCGCCGCGAGGTTCAGGGTCGCCGCCGTGCTCGGCGCGGACAGCCTGCGCGGCTGGGCATCCTCGTGCGGCAGCGTGGGCAGGCCGGTCCATTGCTCGTCGTGGATCTTGTGGTGGGCCATCCCTGCCAGCGGCCGCCCGTCGGGGACCTGCATGCTCACCAGGAATTCGAGTTCCCACCGCGCCTCGTCGAGCACGTCCGGCACGCCGTTCGACCGCTCGGGAACGGCTAACGTGCCGTCGCCGAGCGCCGCCTTGTCACCGAGCAGCGCGGCACGCTCGTAGGCGTTCTGCAGCTGCCACGCGGCGATGCCACCGTTCACCACGTACTTGCCGTGGTCGCCGGCGTCGTACCAGCCGCCGCGCACGTCGAGGGTGTACCCGCACTCCAGGCCCGCCCGGCAGGGTACGTCGTCGTCCCCTCGGTTCGGCGCCACGTTCATGTGTCCGGCGGGCCGCGCGTACTCGGCGCCCACGTACCGGGCTTCGATCGGGGTGCCGCTGCGCTGGTGGTAGAAGAACGCGAGCGAGTCGGACCGCAGCCCGGTCATGGCGTTCGCGGAGATGTCGAACGGGTGGCTCACGTCGGCGCCGACGCTCAGTGTGTAGCCGCCGCCAGGCCGGTCGTAGGACGAGAAGTCGATGACGTGGACGTTCTCGTTCGATGCGGCGTCATGGCCCTTCGGAGTGGTCTGGCCGGTGGTGACGGAGGTGCCCGCGCCATCGCGCAGCGTCCACGTCAGCGGGGTGGCCGACCCGGTCGCGAGACTCGCCTGTTTGGGCAGGCCGGGCACGTAACCGACCTGGTTCACCCGCAGCGGGCCCGCCGGTTCCACTCCCGGTGGCGGCAGCACGCCGCCGGCGAGGGACACGTTGTCGACGCAGATGGTGTTGTCGAAAGACTGTCCGCCGAACCAGAACGCGAACTGACCGTTACCCGCCGCCGGGAAGTCCACAGTGGACTGAAAGGTCAGGGTGAAGGTCTGCTTGGCGGGGGTGATGGCCACGTCGGTGCGCGCGAGTTGCCGGTACGGGGCGACGGACTCACCCGCGACCGCCGAGATCCGCTGTTCGACGACCGCCCGCGCGTCGAACTTCATCGTGTAGGTCTGGCCTGCCTCGTACGGCACGCCGTTCTGACCGGACAAGGCGTCGTACCCGTTGGCCGTGCCGCCGGTGACATCGACGCAGTATTCCCCGCCGGTCACCGAGGCGCGGGTGTTCGCGCCTGCCCACCAGGGTTCGCCGCCGCCCGCCGAGAAGTCGCCGTTCACGATCCGCTCGTACCCGGCGGCCTCCTCCGCGGCCGAGGACGACGCTTGCGGAACGACCGCGACACCCGCGACGAGTCCGGCGGACAGCACTACACGCCAAATGTCGATCACCACGTCGTGATCCTTTCGAAGGCCGACTAATTGGGAGCGCT
Organism: Amycolatopsis sp. WAC 01375; assembly: GCF_003947325.1. Classification (NCBI taxonomy): domain Bacteria; kingdom Bacillati; phylum Actinomycetota; class Actinomycetes; order Pseudonocardiales; family Pseudonocardiaceae; genus Amycolatopsis; species Amycolatopsis sp. WAC 01375. Next base: position 127,345 of record NZ_QHHW01000013.1, on the reverse strand, counting down.
CCCACAATCTAGCCCGATATCCCGTCGCGGGGAAGACCGCGCTCCGGAATCACTGATGTCAAGCCATTCTCACTCGTTCGGCCTGTGTCGCCGTTATTCGAGTCGCGCTATGGTGCCAACGGCTGGGAGCGCTCCCAGTATGGTCGGAAAGAAGGCGCTATGCGACACGGAAAGGCAATGACCGCGATGCTGGCCGTCGTCACGACGATGGCGGCCTGCCTCGTGACCGCGACCCTGAACGCACCACCGGCGTCGGCACACGGCGCGATGATGAAACCGGGCAGCAGGACTTTCTTCTGCTGGCAGGACGGATTGACCCCGCAGGGCAACATCGTGCCGAAGAACTCGGCCTGTAAGGCGGCCGTGGGGCAAAGCGGGGAGAACTCGCTCTACAACTGGTTCTCCGTGCTCCGTTCGGACGGCGCGGGCCGGACCAAGGGATTCATCCCGGACGGGAAACTCTGCTCGGGCGGGAATCCGAGTTTCGCGGGCTACGACCGCACCGGGAACTGGCCGATGACGCATCTGACGGCGGGCGCGTCGTTCGGCTTCTCCTACAACGCGTGGGCCGCCCACCCCGGCTGGTTCTACCTGTACGTGACCAAGGACGGATACGACCCCGGCCGCGAACTGCGTTGGGACGACCTCGAGGAGCAGCCTTTCCTCACGGCAGACCATCCGCAGGTGAGCGGCAACGTCGGCAGCGTCGACGGCCAGTACAAGTGGACCGGGAACTTCCCGTCGGCCAAGTCGGGCAAGCACGTCGTCTACTCGGTGTGGAAGCGATCCGACAGCGCCGAGACGTTCTACGGTTGCTCCGACGTCGTGTTCGACGGCGGCAACGGCGAGGTCACGGGCGTCGGCGTGGTCGACGATCCGCCCGATCCCGGCGAGCCGCCGAACGGAGCGTGCACGGCCACATTGGCGAAGACCGGCAACTGGAACGGTGGCTACCAAGCGGAAGTGACCGTCACCAATCCGGGCAAGGCGCCGCTGTCCGGCTGGCGGGTCGGCTGGACCGTCCCGGCGGGGGAGACGATCACGAGCGTCTGGAACGGCACACTCGCCATGGACGGTGCCGGCACTCGCGCCACCGTCCGAAACGCGGAGTGGAACGGGTCGATATCGGCGGGTACCACCCGTTCGTTCGGCTTGACCGCCACCGCGACAGGGAGTGCCGCCACTCCGGAGCTCACCTGCTCCAGCCCGTAGCGTCCGGGGGACCACGGCTCAGTGGTGCCCGTGCTCCGGGTTGGCGAACACGCATCCCGCGACGTCGGCGGGAACCTGATGCACTCGAGGATCGAGGGAGCCGCATCTGAAGTAGTACAGGCCCAGCTCACCGACGCCGAGAAATCCCGCGGAGATCGCGAACCCGTTACCGAAGGCGAAGGCCGGTCCGTCGGCGATCCGGCCCGCCGTCATCGCCGAATGCCACGATTCCTGGAAGCGCCGCTGCTCGTCGCCAGTGAACAGGAAGAGTCCGACGACCGGGAATTCCGGGGAAACCCGGCAGGTGGCCCATTCGGACACATGCGGCTGAAAGCGGGCGGCGATGTCCGGCCCGACGAACGTGCGCAGCTCCGCGGGATCCCGGCGGGAAACGTCGGCGCAATCGCCTGCGTTGTCACGGATCCAATCGACAAGATCGTCCATTGTGGTCAATCGAGTGCCGAGCGCCTCGGCGCCGGCGGTGGCCTTCGGCGCCGGTGCGGAACAGCCCGCGAGTATTCCGGCGGAGATCAGCAAAGTGGTGGCGAGTCGCCTCATGCTTTTCAGCTCTACTCCGAAAAACGCCGGATCACAACAGAGGAGGACCTGTGAGATCACGACCACCGGCGCGCTCGATGAGAGCGCGTCCCAGTATGGCACTGGCCACCACAGTGGCACTCGCGGCAGCGGTCACGGCCGGTGCCGTACCCACGGCCGCGGCGGCCGACGTGTCCTGTACGACAACGTACAAAGTCAGCAGTGAGTGGGACAACGGCTTCGGTGCGACGGTGGCGATCCGCAACGAAGGCGCCGACGTCATCCCCGATTGGAATCTGACCTGGACCTTCGCCGACGGACAGCGGATCACCCAGCTGTGGAACGGCACGTACACGCAGTCCGGTGGCGCGGTGAGCGTCCGCGGCGCGGACTGGCAGCGTGCGATCAACCCCGGCGCTACCGTGCAATTCGGCTTCAACGCGGGGAAGAGCGGGGCCGCGAACCGGTCGCCGGTCGACTTCAAGGTCAACGGCATCAGTTGCGCCGGTCCGAACACCGGCCCGGTGGTGCGGCTCACGAAGCCGGTGAACAACGCGACCTTCGCCGTGCCGTCGCCGATCGAACTGGCCGCGTCCGCCAGTGACAGCGACGGTTCGGTGTCGTCGGTGGAGTTCTACGCCGGGACCACCCGGCTCGGCGCCGACACCAGCGCCCCGTTCGAGTACACGTGGACCGGCGCGACCGCGGGGGAGTATTCGGTCACCGCGCGAGCGATCGACAACCTCGGCGCGGCAACGGTTTCCGCGCCGGTCGCGGTGCGGGTGCTGGCGGCGCCGTCGGTCGTCGCCACCCCGTCGACCGTTCGCGTCCGGCAGGGGACCTCGGCCACCGTGGACGTGAAACTCGCGACTCCGCCGACAGGCCCGGTCACGCTGAACGTGGCACGCACGACGGGCAGCGCCGATCTCACGGCCACGCCCGCGACCCTCACTTTCGACCAGAACAGCTGGAACACGGCGAAACCGGTGACGATCGCCTCCGCCGCGAACGGCGGCGCACTCGCCACCGCCGCGTTCTCGATCACCGGATCCGGCCTCACCGCGGCCACGCTCGACGTGGCGGAGATCGACGCGTCCGCCTCGGACTACCGTGCCGCCTTCCTCCAGCAGTATCACAAGATCAAGGACGCGGACAGCGGCTACTTCCGGAATTTCGACGGCCTGCTCGTGCCGTACCACTCGGTGGAGACGCTGCTGGTCGAGGCTCCGGACCACGGTCACCAGACCACGTCCGAGGCGTTCAGTTACTACCTGTGGCTCGAAGCCGCGTACGGACAGCTCGAAGGTGACTGGACGCCGTTCAACCAGGCGTGGGCGTCGATGGAGAAGTTCATCATCCCCGCGCATGTCGACCAGCCCACCAACGACAAGTACAACGCCGCCGACCCGGCGACTTACGCGCCCGAGCATCCGAGGATGGACCGGTACCCGGCCGTGCTGGACGGCAACGTCCCGGTCGGGTCCGACCCGATCGCGGGTGAACTGCGCGCCGCCTACGGCACGTCGGACGTCTACGGCATGCATTGGCTGCTGGACGTCGACAACACCTACGGCTTCGGCCGCTGTGGTGACGGCACCACCGCACCCGCGTACATCAACACCTACCAGCGCGGGTCCAGCGAGTCGGTGTGGGAGACCATCCCGCAGCCTTCCTGCGACACGTTCGCGCACGGCGGGCCGAACGGGTTCCTCGATCTGTTCACCAAGGACTCCAGCTATGCAAAACAGTGGAAGTACACCAACGCGCCCGACGCCGACGCGCGTGCCGTACAGGTGGCGCACCTCGCCAACCAGTGGGCGACCGCGCAGGGCAAAGGGGCCGCGGTGGCCGATGTGGTGAAGAAGGCGTCGAAGATGGGCGACTATCTGCGGTACGCCATGTTCGACAAGTACTTCAAGAAGATCGGCGACTGTGTCGGCCCGAGCACCTGCCCGGCGGGCAGCGGCAAGAACAGCTCGCACTACCTCATGTCGTGGTACTACGCGTGGGGTGGGGCGACCGACACGTCCGCCGGCTGGGCGTGGCGGATCGGTGACGGCGCGGCGCACCAGGGCTACCAGAACCCGCTCGCCGCGCACGCGCTCGCCAACGACCCGGCACTGAAGCCGGTCTCGGCGACCGGCGCGGCGGACTGGGCGGAAAGCCTGGACCGGCAACTGGAGTTCCTGCAATGGTTGCAGTCCGCCGACGGTGGCATCGCGGGCGGCGCGACGAACAGCTGGGACGGCCAGTACGCCGCGCCGCCCGCGGGCTCCTCGACGTTCTACGGGATGTACTACGACCAGCAGCCCGTCTGGCACGACCCGCCGTCCAACAGGTGGTTCGGGTTCCAGGCGTGGGGCCTGGAGCGGGTCGCCGCGCTGTACCAGCTGACCGGCGACGAACGGGCGAAACGGATCCTCGACAAGTGGGTGCCGTGGGCGATCGCGAACACGACGGTCGGCTCCGGCGGGGAGTTCCGGATCCCGTCCGACCTGGAATGGACCGGCAAACCCGATACGTGGAACCCGGCCACGCCGGGGACCAACGCGAACCTGCGGGTCCGGGTGCTGAACCACAGTCAGGACGTCGGCGTCGCGGCGTCGTACTCGAAGATCCTGCTGAACTACGCCGCCCGGTCCGGAAACGCGGAGGCGCGGACGGTCGGCGAGGGGCTCCTCGACGCGATGCTCGCGCACACGGACTCGATCGGCATCGCGGTCCCGGAAACGCGGACGGACTACAACCGGTTCGACGACGAGTACGACTCGGCCACTGGTGAAGGTGTGTACCTGCCGCAAGGCTGGACCGGGACGATGCCCAACGGCGACCCCCTCGCCGCGGGCGCGGACTTCCTGTCCATCCGGTCGTTCTACCGGGACGACCCGCAGTGGCCGAAGGTCCAGTCCTATCTGGACGGTGGGGCCGCGCCGACGTTCACCTACCACCGGTTCTGGGCGCAGGCGGAGATCGCGACCGCGTTCTCGCTGCACGTACAGCTGTTCGGCTGAGCTCTCTGGCAGGCACGGCTCTCCGGCACGGCTCTTGAGGCCGGTGAGTGAGGTACCTAGTGCGGCGGTCCGGAAGGACACCTTGAGTCTCAGTAGCACCACCAGCCACAATCGGAGCGCGTGAAGGCCCCCTTCCCTCGGCTCAGCCGAGGAAACTCGACCTTCACACCTTGCCGAGGTACATGAAGGACCCCTTCCTTGCGCCTAGGTACAGGAAGGGGTCCTTCATGTACAGCCCGAGCCGGAGCAGACCCGCTCACCTGACCCAGGCTTAAACCCTCGTGTCCGGCCAGGGCAGGTGTTGCGAAAGCCACTTTCGCAACCTTCAACGTTGCGAAAGTGGCTTTCGCAACACCTCCGGCGAGGCTTCTGGTGACCGTTGGATTTCGGAAGCGTCCTTCGCCTCATCAGACGCAGCGAAGGGAGCCTTCACCCCACCGCCCCACAAACCCCGCCCGGCTCAGGCGAAATCCGGTGCCATGACCCGGTCGAAGCCGACCTCGCGGCGAGGGCCGGTCAACGTGCGGGGGACGGCCGTGACGATCCGGGCACTCGACGTCCCGATCCGCAGTTCGACGTCGCCGGGTTCGACGATCCGCTTGCCAGCCCGTCCGGTGTAGGACGTCAGGTCGGCGTGCAGCCCGATCTCGACCACCTCGGTCGCGCCGGGGGCCAGGTCGACCCGCTTGGCCGCGATCAGCTGCTGGACCGGGCGGGCGACCTCCGCGACCGGGTCGTGCAGGTAGATCTGGACGACCTCCGTCGTGGTGCGGTCGCCGTCGTTGCTCAGCGTCACCCGAACCCGGCAGAGGCCGTCCGTCGGCCACGTGGGATCCGGCGTCGTGACGTCGTCCCAGCGGACGGCGCCGTAGGAAAGCCCGTGCCCGAAGGGGAACAGCGGTGTCGGGTCCACCGTGCTGACCTCGCTGCGCAGCCCGAGCGGCGCCGTGAGATACGTCGACGGCTGGGACGCTTCCTCGCCGGGGAAGCCGACGGGGAGCCTGCCGGAAGGGTTGATCCGTCCACTGAGGACACCGGCGAGCGCGGCCGCGCCCTCTTCCCCGGGGTAGAAACCGCATACGATCGCGGCGAGACGGCCGGCCTGCCGTGACAGTTCGTACGGCCGTCCACAAAGGAGTATCAGGATCACCGGCGTCCCGGTCGAGAGCAAGGCCTCGAGGAGCTCTTCCTGTCGTCCCGGCAGCTTGAGGTCCGAGGCGTCGCATCCCTCGCCCGAGGTGCCGCCGCCGAACAGACCGGCGCGGTCGCCGAGGACGGCGACGCAGATCTCCGCCTCCTCGGCCGCGGCGACGGCTTCGGCGATGTCCGAGTCCTCGCCGCCGACCACGGGGCAACCGAGCGCGTGGATGACGTCGTGGTCGTCGCGGAGCGCGTCGAGCACGGTCGGAACCGCCACCCCGAACGGCACTTCCGGATGATGCACGCCGACGTGCATCGGGAACGAGTAGCAGCCGAGCATCGCGCCGGGATCGTGCGCTCGCGGCCCGACCACGGCGATCCGGCGGCCGGGGGAGAGCGGGAGTGCGCCGTCGTTGCGCAGCAGCACGATCGAGCGTTCGGCGATTTCCCTCGCCAGCGCGCGGGATTCCGGATCATCGAGGTCGATCTCGTCCGGCACCTCCGGCACCCAGTCCTCATCGAGGAGGCCGAGTTCGCATTTCTGCCGTAGCACCCGTTCGAGGGCGCGGTCGACGACGGCGGCATCGACCGCGCCCTGTTCCACCGCGGCGAGCAGCGGCTCGCCGTAGCAGTCCACAGTGGGCAGTTCCACGTCGATCCCGGCGGTCAGCGCCTGCGCGGCGGCCTCACCGCGATCGGCCGCGACGCCGTGCAGTTTGTACAGGAACGACACGGAGAAGTAGTCCGCGACCACGGTTCCGTCGAAGCCGTAGGTGTCGCGCAGCAGGCCGGTGAGCAACGCCGGATCCGCGGCGGCGGGGACGCCGTCGTTGTCGATGTAGGCGTTCATCACGGATCGGGCGCCCGCGCGCAACGCCATCTCGAACGGCGGCAGCAGGACGTCGGCCAGTTCCCTGGGGCCGACCGACACCGGCGCGAGGTTACGGCCGGCGCGTGAAGCCGAGTACCCGGCGAAATGTTTCAGCGTCGCGATCACACCGGCGGATTCGAGCCCGGCCACGTAGGCGGCGCCGATCGTCCCGACCAGCTGCGGATCCTCGCCGATGGTCTCCTCGACCCGGCCCCAGCGCAGGTCACGGGCGACGTCGAGGACCGGTGCGAGTCCTTGGTGGACACCCAGCCGTCGCATCGTGCCGCCGATCCGCGCCCCCATGCGGTACACGAGATCCGGGTCGAAACTCGCTCCCCAGCACAGCGGGGACGGGTAGACCGTTGCCTGCCAGGCGGCGAGACCGGTGAGCGTCTCCTCGTGGACCAGCGCCGGGATACCGAACCGGCCGCTCCCGACGATCTCCCGCTGGGAGCGCGCCAGGCTGCGCGCGCCGATCACCGGATCGACGGGCCGCGTGCCGTACACCCTGGTCAGCTGCCCGATGCCGTGCCGCACCAGTTCGTCCCAGTCCAGTTCCGCGTCGGCGAAGTCGTGCTGGTGCGGGGCCATCTCGCCGCCGGAGTCGATGCCGACCCAGACGCCGTACAGCTGGGCGAGCTTCTCCCGCAAGGTCATCCGGTCCATCAGCGCGCGGACGCGATCGGCGGGATCCGCGGTGGTGTCCTGCCAGGGCCGGGGTGAAGCGCTGGGCTGCGTGGTCAAGGCCGTCCGCCCTTCGTCGTGGTTCCGAGTGCACGCGTCGAGCGGCGCACCACGAGACCCGTGGACAGGGTGATGTGGGTTTCCTTCTCGGGTTCCCCGCTGATCAGCGAGATCAGGAGGGTGATGGCGCGGTGGCCCATCTCGCGGATGGGCTGGTCCACCGTGGTCAGCGGCGGGGTGCAGAGCGCGGACTCGGGGACGTTGTCGAAACCGACCACCGACAGGTCGTCCGGGACGGACAAGCCGAGTTCCGCGGCGGCCCCGACGGTCGCGATCGCCGAGATGTCGTTGGCGGCGAACACCGCCGTCGGCCGGTCCGCGCTGGTCAGTAGTTCGCGGGCGGACCGGGCGGAGATCTCCGGATCGTAGGCGCCGAGCCGGATCAGGTCCTCGTCGATCGGGACACCGGCGGCGGTGAGCGCCCGCAGGTACCCGGTTTTGCGCAGCTCGGCCGATTCGAGATCCGGCCGTCCGGAGAGGAAGCCGATCCGGCGGTGGCCGAGTTCCAGCAGATGCTCGGTCGCCAGCTGGGCACCGCGCAGGTTGTCGGAATCGATGGTGGGCACCGTCGAGGGGCCGGTGTGCGGATCGACCGCGACCACCGGCGTTCCGGGCACGGCCTCCAGCGAAGCCACCGGGGTGACCAGTACCGCGCCGTCGACCAGCGTGCCGGAAAGCCTTGAGAGATAACGCTTTTCCCAGCCCGATGGATCACCGGTCCGGCCGCCTGCCGAGTAGACGACGAGTTCGTAGCCGGTGCCTCGGATGGCGTCCGCCGCACCCTTGAGCAGTTCGGTGGAGAACGGTTCGAGGTCGGCGACCAGGATCCCGATCACGTTCGTCTTGTGGTTGCGCAGGCTCTGGGCGACCAGGCTCGCCTCGTAGCCGAGTTCGTCGATCACCGCACGGACCTTCGCGAGGGTCGCGGCGGCGACGCCGTAGCGGTCGTTGATCACTTTGGACACCGTGGCCACGGAGACGCCGGCACGGGCCGCGACGTCACGGATCGTGACCCTCGAACTGGGCTGCATACTGTCAGACTAGCCATGTAAAACGTTATCGACAACGATTGACATCGGAATTTCAGGCGCGCAAACTCATCGCCAGTCCGGGCGCAGTCACGCCCCGTCCTACTCGGCCGAAGTCGTCAGGAGTGGACTCACCATGCTTTCGAACCGCCGAATCCCCGCCGCCGCCGCGCTGGCGGCGGCCGTCCCGCTCGCGCTCGCCGGCTGCTCAGGGGGCGCCGAGACCGCGGCCGAGCCCAGCGGTCCGGTCACCCTCACCTGGTGGCACAACGGCACCACCGACCCGATCAAATCGATCTGGGCCCAGGTCGTCGCCGACTACCAGAAGGCGCATCCCGAGGTGACGATCAAGGGGCAGCCGCTGCAGAACGAGGAGTTCACCACCAAGGTCCCGCTCGCCCTGCAGTCGAACGAACCGCCGGACGTCTACCAGTCGTGGGGCGGCGGTGAGCTGGCCTCACAGGCCACCTCGGGCAAGGTCGCGGACCTGACCGGCCCGGCCGGGGAATGGCTCTCCTCGGTGGGCAAACTCGCCGAGAGCTGGCAGGTCGACGGCAAGCAGTACGGGATCCCGTGGGAGCAGCACTTCGTCGGTTTCTGGTACCGCAAGGACCTTTTCGCGCAGGCGGGCGTCACCGCGCCGCCGTCCACTTTGGATGAACTCAACACCACCGTCGTCAAGCTGAAGCAGGCGGGTCTCACGCCGATCGCGGTCGGGGGCAAGGATCGCTGGCCGGACGCGTTCTACTGGAACTACTTCGCGCTGCGGGCCTGCTCGGCGGACACGCTGAAGCAGTCGGTCAAAGCGGTGAAACTCGAGGATCCCTGCTGGACCAAGGCCGGCCGCGATCTGCAAGCGTTCCTGGCGACCCAGCCGTTCCAACCGGGTTTCACCGGCACACCGGCGCAGCAGGGCGCGGGCAGTTCGGCCGGGCTGCTGGCCAACGGCAAGGCGGCGATGGAACTCCAGGGCGACTGGGAGCCCGGCACGATGTCCTCGCTCACCGAGGACAAGGACCTCGACTCGAAGGTCGGCTGGTTCCCGTTCCCGTCGGTCCCCGGTGGGCAAGGTGATCCCGCCGCGGTACTCGGCGGCGGCGACGGTTTCTCCTGTACCACCCGCGCGGCCAAGGCGTGCGCGGACTTCCTGCGGTACCTCGGCAGCGAGCCGGTGCAGAACCAGCTCGCGGCGAAGGGCGCCGGGCTGCCGATGACCGCGTCGGCGGCGAAGTCCCTCAAGACCGAGTCGCTGAAGACCGTCTTCGACTACGGGCAGAAGGCGCCGTACCTGCAGATGTACTTCGACAAGGCGTTCCCGACCGCGGTGGGGGCCGCGCTCAACGACGCCGTGGCGAACTTCTTCGCCGGACAAGGCACCTCGGAAGGCATCGTCGACGCGGTGAACAAGGCCGCGGCGGGCGACAAGTGACGGCGACGGCCACGCGGGTGCGGGCGGCGGCGCGGCCGCCCGCACCCGCGGTCCGGGTGCGGGCGCCGGGAGCGCGCAAGAAGCTGGAACTGACGTTCCTGCTCGGGCCGGCGCTGGTGCTGTTCGCCGGGTTCGTGCTGGTCCCGATCGGGATCGCGGCGTTCTACAGCCTCTACGAGTGGAACGGTTTCGGCCCGCTGGACGATTTCGTCGGCCTCGGCAACTACACCGACGCCCTGTCCGGCTCGGTGTTCCAGGGTGCCATCGGGCACAACCTGATCATCGCGGGACTGTCCCTCGTGATCCAGCTGCCGCTGTCGATCGGGCTCGCGTTGCTGCTCAACCGTAAACTGCGCGGGCGTGCCGTCCTCCGCGCGCTCGTGTTCGCGCCCTACGTGCTGTCGGAGGCGATCACCGCGGTGATCTGGCTGCTGATGTTGCAGCCGGACGGTTTCGTGGACCAGATGCTGCGCGGGATCGGCCTCGGCGGGCTGGTCCAGCACTGGCTCGCCGACCCGGGGATCGTGCTCTACACCCTGTTCGCGGTGATCACCTGGAAGTACATCGGCTTCGGCATCATCCTGCTGCTCGCCGGGCTCCAGGGTGTGCCGTCCGAACTGCGGGAAGCGGCCGCGCTCGACGGCGCGTCGGCCTGGCAGACCACCCGGCACGTGGTGCTGCCGCTGCTGGGTCCGACCATCCGGATCTGGGTGTTCCTGTCGGTGATCGGCTCGCTGCAGCTGTTCGACCTGGTGTGGATCATGACCCTCGGCGGTCCCGCCGACTCGTCGGCGACGATGGCGACGTACCTGGTCGACCACGGGTTCAAACGCTACGAGTTCGGCTTCGGCAGCGCGGTCGCGGTGATCCTGTTCGTGATCTGCTTCGTGTTCGCGTTGCTGTACCAGCGGTTCGCGTTGCGCCGTGACACCGACGGCGCGCTGACCAGGATGGTGGACTGATGCGCCGCGCCGGGACGCCGATCGGCTATGTCGCCGCGATCGCCGTCCTCGGGATCACCGTGGTGCCACTGCTGTTCGTGGTGCTGGGCGGATTCCGCACCACCGCCCAGATCAACGCCTCGCCTGCCGGCCTGCCCGGCCCGTGGGTGTGGGACAACTACGCGGCGATCCTCGGCTCGTCGTCGTTCTGGACGTTCCTGGGGAACAGCGCGCTGATCGCGGTGATCGCCACGGCGCTGACCGTGGCACTGGGATCGATGGCCGCGTATGCCTTGTCCCGCTACACCTTCAAGGGCCGCGAGGGTTTCTACACCCTGTTCACGCTCGGCCTGTTGTTCCCGCTCGGCGTGGCGACCTTGCCGCTGTACCTGTGGTTGCGTCAGCTGGGGATGCTGGAGAGCTTCTGGGGCGTGGCGATCCCGGAAGCGGCGTTCTCGCTCCCGGTCACCATCGTGATCCTGCGGCCGTTCATGCGGGCGATCCCCGGAGAGATCGAGGACGCCGCCGTCCTCGACGGCGCGAGCAGGCTCGGTTTCTTCTGGCGGATCCTGCTGCCGCTGTCCGCGCCCGCGCTGACCACCGTCGCCGTGCTCGCGTTCGTGACCAGCTGGAACTTCTATCTGCTGCCTTTGCTGGTGTTCAACGACTCCGCGAACTTCACGCTGCCGCTCGGCGTCGCGACGTTCCAATCCCAGTACTCCCAGGACACCGCGCGTGTGCTCGCGTTCACCGCGCTGTCGATGATCCCCGCGCTCGCGTTCTTCGTGCTCGCCGAACGGCGCATCGTCGGCGGGCTGACCGGATCGGTGAAGGGCTGACTTCAAGCTCGCTCGGAAAGTTTCGCGATCGACCGGAACAGGAGTGATGACAATGAAAGCGTTCTCGGCAACGGTGGCCGTACTGGCGGGAGTGGCCCTTTTGCAGGCGCCTCCGGCGTCGGCGGCCGGCCCGTTGAAGGACATCACGAATCGCTACGTCGGCAGCGCCGTCGCGGCGAACCACCTGGCGAACGAAGCGGATTACCGTTCCGTGCTCACTCGCGAATTCGACAACGTCACCCCGGAGAACGAGATGAAATGGGGTGTGGTCGAGGCGAACCGCGGTCAGTACAACTGGTCGGGCGCGGACGCGATCGTCGACTACGCCTAGCGGAACGGCAAATCCGTCCGCGGGCACACGCTCGTCTGGCACAGCCAGCTGCCCGGCTGGGTGAACAACCTCGCCGCCGGCGAGCTGCGGTCGGTGACGCAACGGCACATAGCCGCGGAAATGGGCCGCTACCGGGGAAAGATCCGCGCTTGGGACGTCGTGAACGAGATGTTCAACGACGACGGTACCCGCCGTTCCTCGGTGTTCCAGCAGAAACTGGGCGACGGCTACGTCGCGGACGCGTTCCGGTGGGCACGGGCGGCGGATCCCTCGGCCAAGCTGTACATCAACGACTACAACACCGAAGGCCTCAACGCGAAGAGCGATGCCCTGTACAACCTGGTCCGGACGCTGAAGCAGCAAGGCGTGCCGATCGACGGCGTCGGTTTCCAGGCGCACCTCGCGACGCAGTACGGCTTCCCCGGCGGCTATCAGGCGAACCTCGCCCGCTTCGCCGCGCTGGGCGTCGACGTCGCCATCACCGAGGCCGACGTCCGCATCCCGATGCCCGCCGACACCACGAAGCTGAACACCCAGGCGAGCTACTTCAAGCAGCTCTGGGACGGTTGCCACGCCGTCGCGCGCTGCGTGGAGTTCACGACCTGGGGCTTCACCGATCGCCACTCGTGGGTGCCGGACACGTTCCCCGGACAGGGCGCGGCCTGCCTGTTCGACTCGAACCTGCGGCCGAAGCCGGCGTACGGCCGGATCAACCCCTGAGCCGGGTTTCGTGACCATGACCAGGGGACCACCTGCTCAGGCGAGCTCGGCGTTCGCGTACCGCTCGTAGTGGAGCACGGCACTGAGCGGGAGACGTTCCCGCCAGCCGTGCCGCTCCAGATCGGGAATCGACGGCAGGTCGCGCACCGGGCCGACGCACAACCACGCCACCGGGCGGATGTTCTCCGGCAGGCCGACGAGTTCGCCCAGGAACTCTTCCCGGTAGAAGCTGACCCAGCCGAGTCCGAGCCCTTCGGCGGTCGCGGCCAGCCAGAGGTTTTGGATGGCCAGGCACACCGAGTACAGGCCGGCGTCGGCGATGGCGTGCCTGCCCAGCACCGCGGGTGCCCCGCGTGACGGGTCGTACCCGACCACGATGCCGACGGCAGCCTCCACGATGCCCTCGATCTTGATCCGCGCGAAGGTACGGGCACGCTCGGCGTCCAGCTGGCCCGCGAACACCTCCCGTTCGGTTCGCACGTGCTCCCGGAACTTCTCTCGAACGTCCATATCGGACACGACGATGAAGTCCCACGGTTGTGACAGGCCGACACTCGGCGCCGCGTGAGCCGCGCTCAACACGCGATGCAGTACGTCGTCCGGAATCGGGGCTCCGGTGAACTCGGCCCTGGTGTCCCGCCGTTGGAAGATCGTCTCGTACAGCAAGTGCTCGCCCGTGTCCCGCGTCATGGGCTAGATCGTGCCTCGCCGGATCGGTGCCCCGTCGGCCAGGGCGCCAGGACAGGCCAAGGTGGACAAACCGCCCTCGGGCGGGTGCGACAGACTGGTGCCCGTTGGCTGACAGAGGGGCGGACGCGGTGGAGTTCCAGGTGCTGGGGCCGGTACGGGTTCGAGGGGCCGGGCGTGCGCACGCGTTGTCGGGACGGTTGCAGAGCATCCTGCTCGGCGTGCTGCTCGTGCGGGCCAACCAGCCGGTGCCGGTGGACACCCTGACCGGTGCGTTGTGGGGAGACAAGCCGGACCCGCGCTCCGAACAGCGGTTGCAGCTGCACGTCCACCGGTTGCGGGGTGTGCTCGCGGAGCCGGACCGGTTGTCGTTCGGCGCGGCGGGCTACCGGCTGCGGGTGCTGCCGGGAGAGCTGGATTCGGAGCGGTTCGCGTCGCTGTTCGAGGAGGCACGAACGATCGCGGACGAGGAGCCGCAGCGGGCGGTCGAGTTGCTGCGCGAGGCGCTGGGTCTGTGGCACGCCGATCCGTTCCGCGACGTGGAGGTCCCCCTCCTCGCCGACTGGGCACAGGGGCTCGTCGAGCTCCGGTCGGTCGCACTGGAGACGCTCTACCAGGCGGAGCTCGCCTGCGGGTTGAACGCGGCGATCATCGGCGAACTGACCGAGCTGGTGCGCCGGTATCCGGTGCGGGAGCGGCTGCACGGGCTGCTCATGAGCGCCCTGTATCGCGCGGGGCGGCGGGCCGACGCGCTGGATGCCTACCGCGCGGCACGGGACACCCTCGTCGAGGAACTCGGCGTGGAACCGGGGCCCGAGTTGCGTGAGCTGCATCGGCGGCTGCTCGCGGGGGAGAGGCTGGGGCCTGCCGAGAAGACGTCCTCCGCTCCCGCTCAGTTGCCGATGGACGTGCGCGAGTTCGTGGGCCGCGACGCCGAGCTCGCGGAGCTCGACGGCCTTCTTCTCGCCGGGGAGGCCGCGGTGATCTCGGTCGTCGCCGGAACCGCCGGGGTGGGGAAGACGGCGCTGGCCGTGCGGTGGGGGCACCGGACGCGGGAGCGGTTCCCCGACGGTCAGCTGTATGTCGACTTGCGCGGTTACGGCTCCGACCAGCCCGTCTCGCCGGAAGACGCGTTGGGAGGCTTCCTGCGCGCGCTGGATTTGGACGGCGCGGCGATTCCGCAGGACCTCGCCGAACGCGCCGCGCGGTTTCGCACCCTGGTCGCCCGGCGGCGGATGTTGATCGTGCTGGACAACGCCCGGACGGTGGAGCAGCTGCGGCCCTTGTTGCCCGGTAGCCCGTCGTGCTTCGTGGTGGTCACCAGCCGCGACGCGTTGGCGGGCCTCGTCGCTCGCGAGGGGGCCCGGCGGCTCGATCTCGACAGGCTGTCGAGCGAGGACGCGCGCGGGCTGCTGCGCGAGCTGCTCGGCGACCGGGTGGCCGCCGAACCTGCCGCCGCGAGGGAACTGGTGGAGCGGTGCGCCCGGCTGCCACTGGCGCTGCGGATCACCGCCGAGCTGATCCGGTCGCGGCCCGCCCGTGGTCTCGGCGAGTTCGTCGACGAGCTCGCTGGGCGGCAGAGCCCGCTCGATCTGCTGGACGTGGACGGTGATCCGCAGACCGCCGTCCGCGCGGTCTTCTCGTGGTCGTATCGGCGACTGGACGCGTCGGTGGCCCGGATGTTCCGGCTTCTCGGCCTGCACCCCGGGCACGACACGGACGACCGGGCGGCGGCGGCCCTCGCCGGGACCGGCGTGTGGGAGACGCGCCGGATGCTGGACGTGCTGCGGCGGGCACACCTCGTGGACCAACCTTCCGACGGCCGCTACCAGCCCCACGACCTGCTGCGGGCGTATGCCGCCGAACTCGCGGAAGCCACCGACAGTGCCGACGAACGCGAAGCCGCGTTGAGCAGGCTGCTCGACCATTACGTGTCCACGGCTTCGGCCGCGATGGACGTCGTCGCGCCGGACGACTACGCCCAGCGGCCGAAGGCGTCGGAGTTCCCCGGCGAAGCGCCGCTGTTCTCGACCTACGACCACGCCTGGCGCTGGCTCGACGCCGAGCGGGCCAACCTGCTCGAAGCCGGACGGCACGGCGGACCGGCGAGCGTGATCCATGTGTCGGAGACCGTGTGGCGTTACCTCGACACCGGCGGCTACTACGACGACGCCGCGGCTCTGCACGGTCGCGCGCTCGACGCCGCCCGCGACCTGGGGAGCGAACGCGCGGAAGCGAACGCGCGGCGCGTGCTCGGCGTCACGATGTCCCGCCTTGGCCGGGACCGCGAAGCGATCGACCATCTCGAGTGGGCGCTGGCCGCGTTCCAGCGCGTCGGGGATCAGGAGTTCCAGGCCGCGACACTGAGCTTTCTCGGCTGCGTGTACGGGAAGAGGGGCGAGCTGGAGGAGGCCCGGCGCAGATTCGAGCGGGCGCTCGTGCTGACCGAACGCGGCGGCAGCGGCTACCTGCACTGCGCGGTCCGGATCAATCACTCCCGGAACCTGTTGAGCCTCGGCCGGGCCGAGGAGGCCAGGCACCATCTCGACGCGGTGTTCGCCTTGCGTGAGGACGACCGCGACAAGTACATCGAATGCAACGCGGTCAACCTGCTGGCCAGGGTGTTCGTCCACCTCGGACAGAACGAGGCTGCCTTCGAGCACGCTCGCCGTTGCCTTGCCCTCGCCAGGGAAGCGGGTTTCCGCACGCAAGAAGCGGATTCCCTGGGGTTCCTCGGCGTGGTGTACCGGCGAAGGGGCGACCTCGAGCGGGCCTTGCGCCACCACGAAGAAGCGGTGGCGCTCGCTCGTGCCGTCGGCGACACGGAACTGATCGCCGAGGCACTCAACGCGCTGGGCACCACCCACGCGGCCGCCGGCCGCTCCGCCGAGGCCCTCCATCGGCACGGCGAAGCACTGGCCGTGGCCACCGAAGCGGGCCACGGCGAACAGTTGGCTCACGCCAACGCGGGCATCGGCGATGTCCACGCCGAACTGGGCGAACACGACCATGCCCGGCGGCACTGGCTTCAGGTGCTCGCCTTCTACCGCGACCTCGACGTCCCCCAAGCCGCCGAAACGAGGACGAAGCTCGGCAAACTCGGCCTCGGCTGACTTTCTTCGCCATGAAAGCGGGATGAAAGTCCTGCCCGCATCCTTCGAAGCACGCGAGTGGCCGACCCGGCACCACGGTCGACGAAGGGGAACATCGATGCAGCTAACGCGAAGAGGTCTCACGGGGTTGACAGCGACGATCGCTGTCGTTCTCGGGCTCGGCCTGGCGACCGCAGGGCCCGCCGCGGCCGCGGACGGCACTTGGAAGGCCTACGGGAACACGAATCCGATCACCGCCAGCGCCAGCGACTGGACGTGCGGAACCACGGTGACCGTCTCCACCTCCGTGCTCGCGCAGACCTGCATGGTGGTGTCGCCGAGCAGGGCCTCCATGCAGGGCGCGGTGATAGTGCGCAACAACCGATCCGGCGTCTTCGACACGAACGCGTCAGTGGCTCTGTTCAGGCCGTCCGGGCATCAGGTGATGGACACCTGGAAGTGCCGGGAGTCCGGAGTGGGACCGAAGTCGTGGTCGGTGTGCTTCGGGCAGACCATCACCAATCCCGGCCCGACCCGCGCCGAAGGGACCGTGGACTATCGGGAGATCCCGGGTTCGCCGATGAGCGGAAGCTGAAGTGACGCGTTTCCGAGTCACCACCGGTGTCCCGGCCTCAACGGCCGGGGCACCGGTTTCTCGGCGTAATCGCCGCACGCAGGTGGCCTTGTCGGGTGTTCACCTGACATTCCGAGGATTCTTTTCATTGTAAGGTCTCCGGTCGATCGGCCGAATAAAACAGATCACTTTCGAGGGAACCGGTCAGCGAATTCCGACATCGGAGTCGGTGAAATCATGAATATGGTGACGGGGGCGTGAACATGACTTACGGGTTCGGTGCGGTATTCGATGATCTGCACCAGACGGCAAGCAGGATCTCCGACGTCGTCACGGTCGTCGACGGCCTGCCGTGGAACGGTCCGAGCGGGGACTACGGGAATTCCGGCGTGCAGGCAGGCTGGGATCGATTCATCGAAAACGCGAAGGTGTATGTCGATGGACTGCGGGGCAAGGCAACCGAGCATGGCGACCTGGTGCGCACCGCGGCCGGCCGGTACCAGGTGTCGGAGCAGGAATCGGAACAGGCGTTGTCCCGGCTGGGCGGCCTGCTCGACGGTTTCGCCGGTGATCCGGCCGCGGCCATCGGACCGGGGATCGGTGGCGTGGCCGGTGGCGGAATCGCGGCGCGGCTCAACCCCTGAAGTATCCGGTGACAACGCGCGGTAAAAGAACTTCGAAGGGATGTACTGCTGATGGCGGTTCAGCTGGGGGAGACCACCGATCCGAGGGAACTGATTCCCGGTCAGCCGGAATCGATCGCCGATGACCTTCGCCGGTTGGTCGGCAATATCGAACTGGTCGGCGGGGCAGGGGACGGTCTACAGGGTATCGATCCAAGGGAGTGGACCGGTGAGGGTGCCAACTCCTTTCGTGACGCGTTCGGCGCCGCGATACCCGAATGGTTCCGGGCCGTGGATTTCCTCGGCCGGAATGGTGAGACACTCGCCGACTTCGGCGACACACTGACCTGGGCACAAGGTGAGGCGCAGCGCGCGATCGAAATGTTCACCGAGGCGCAGGCCGCGAGCAGGACTGCGCTGGAGCAGTTCACCGGGCTGGCGCGGCAGGCGGTGGAAGCGGGGCAGTCGATCGGGCTGTTCCAGGATCCGGGGGCGGGGCTCGCGCAGGAGGCCCGGTCGATCCTGGACGCCGCGCGGGAGGCGGTGGCCTCGACCGGCGGCTCGGTCGCGCAGGCGTTCGGGATGGGCGGCGACGGTGTCTCGCTCGCGACCACGGTGGGCAACTTCGCCGCGATGGCGTTCGGGATGGACTCCGACGGCGAGGGCGGCTATTCGACGGACCTCCCCGGAGGCGGCCCGTTCGGTGCCGACGACCGGCAGACGGAGCGGGTCTTCAACCCCGAGACCGGCGAGTACGAGGACGTGGACCCCGGCGGGTGGCAGCGGAACGGCCTCAACAGCAGCTACGCCAACGAATACGGCGACGCGGACGCCGATCTCGTGGATCTCCAGGCCATCGCCGAGGCCGCCGGCATCGATGTGACCGAGGTGGGCTGGGAACGTGAGGCGGCCGCGGCGCTGCGCGAGGGCAGCATCGATGGTGAATTCGACAACGGCTCGGTCTCCGGGAGCGGCACGCTTTCGGGGTCGGTGCTCAGCGCCAGTGCCGGTGCGAGCGGGACCGCGAGCTGGCTCGGAGCGAGCGGTGCCGCCCACGCGGAGGCCTATCTGGCCCAGGGTCATGCCGAAGGCGAGCTGAACTTCGGTGAGCACGCCGGCGTTTCGGGCAGTGCGGACGTCATGGTCGGCGCCGAGGCATCGGCCGAGGGGAACATCAGCTGGACGGGGGCGGAGGGCAGCGCCGAAGCCTTCGCCGGGATCAAGGCGGGCGGTGACGTCAGCGCCGAGGCGGCAGGCCTGGGAGCCGGTGCGAACGGCGAGGTATGGGTCGGTGTCGGCGCGGAGGCCAGCGGGCAGTTCGGCATGGGGGAGGACGGCAAGTTCCATGTCGGCGCGTCGCTCGGCGCCGCGCTCGGCGTCGGTGGCAGTGTCGGTTTCGACGTGTCCGTCGATCCCGCTGAGGTCGCCGACACCGTCGCCGACGTGTCCGATGACGTCGCCGATGTCGCGTCGGACGTCGCCGACGGGCTCTCCGACGCCGCCGGCGCCGCCGGCGACGCATGGGGCTCGGTCAATGACTGGCTCTAGGATCGAACGAATACCCGTCCGGGAAAACACAGAGACGGAGACAACATGGTAGCCACCCTTCCCGTGCCGATCGAGTTCTCGCTTCCCGCGGGCTGGCTGTCGGCGCCGCCGGACGAGGTCGGCGCGGGCGGCAGCGCCTTCGTCGCGCTGCATCCGCCTGCCAGCGCGGGATTCACCGCCAACATCACGATCGCCGGCGAGATCCGGGAGTCGTACATCCCGCTCGCGCACGTCGCCGACGAGGCGGTGGAAACGCTGCGGCGGACCGACCCCGATGTGCGGCTGGGCAAGCGAAAGGAGTCCGGATCGCCGGAGAACCCGGGGCTGACCCAGTCCGTCCGGCTGTCGACGGTGCTCGACGGCCGCCGCCTGGATGTCGTGCAACTGCAGGTCTTCCTCGGCATGTGGGACAAGCGCGACCCGCGTCGGCGGGCCGTTCTGCACGTCGTGCTCAGCGCGCTCCCGGAGCAGTTCGACCAGGTCGCCGAGGACTTCCAGAAGTTCGTGTCGACCATCCGCCCCGAGGAAGGCGAGCACACACGATGAGCGAATACGCCAGGCGATTGCTCAGCCGGATAGAAGCTATCGACAACGCGAACGCCGACAACCGCCGGCGCGCCGAGGCCTACCAGCGGATGGAAGGCGAGCTGCAGACCGTCGAGGGCACCGCCACTTCACCGGACGGACTGGTCACCGTGGTCGCGAGCGCGGCGGGGGAGGTCACCGGCCTCACCTTCGGCGATCGTGCGCGCACCATCGAGCCGCTGGCGCTGTCGGCCACGGTCATGCACACGATCGCCGCGGCGCGAGCGGACGCCGCGCGACGGCAGGCCGAGGTGGTCCGTCGTGGTCTCGGTGACACCAGCCTGCTGGACAAAGTGCTCGACGAGGACCGGAAGTTGTTCGGCGATCAGCGGCCACCCGAACCGGGAAAGCCGCCGCGAAGGCGGGACGACGACGAGTTCTTCGGGGAATTCCAGCTGTACCGGGGTGGCAGGCGTCATTCGAGAACCGGCACTGCCTGACCTTGGGGCCGGTAAGGTCACCCGGGCGAGGGATGTCGGGTTCGACGGTGGGCGAGGTAGCGGGTGACGGGGGAGGCCGGGCGGCTGCTGAACGGTTTCGGGCACCGTTACGCCGTCGCCGTACGTGTCGCGACTTTGCCGCCCATCGCGGCGATCGGTCTGCTGAGAAGCTCGTCCGCGGAGTTCGCGGGCACGGTGGCGGTGGTCGCCGCCGCGGTGGTCTGGACCTGTGCGCGGGGATGGTGGCTGCGGCGGGCCCCGATCGGCGTGGACGTGGCGGTCCTGCTGGGTCTGTGTCTCACCGTGTTCTGTACCGGCGCCGAGGCGGACGGCAACACCGGCTGGCTTCGGCTCCTGGTCATTTTCGCGTGTGTGACCTGGCAGTGGCACACCACGCCGCTGACCGGTGCCCTCGCGGCGCTGATCACCGGCGGCGGGATGCTCGTCATCTTCGCCGCCGCCGGGCTCAACCTGAGTGCGTCGCAGTTGTGGGTGCCGGTGATGGCCGCGATGTCCAGGGTGGCCTGGGTGCTGGTCACCCGCGCCGCCGAACGTGCCGATCGGATGGCGGCCGAGGCCGAACGGGCGCGGCGGGAGGCCGCCGTGGCGGCGGCCGTCCGCGCCGAGGAACGTGAACTCGCGAACTCACTGCACGACACCGCGGCCACCACCTTGTTGATGGTCGGCCTCGGTCAGGTTCCCCCGGACGCGAAGTGGCTGGCCCCACAGGCACACCGCGACCTGGCCCGGCTGAGTTTCGTCCACGACGGGCGGACAGCGCCGGAGACCGACCTCGTCGAGACGCTCGGCGCGGATCTCGGCACCGGCCACCTCACCGTCGAGCTGGACGTACCGCCGCGGCTGCCGCTGCCGTCCGACGTCGCCGGTGCGATCGCCGGAGCGGTCCGGGAGGCGCTCAACAATGTGCGCCGTCATGCGGGGACCGACCGGGCAAGGGTCAGGCTGCGCGGCGACACCCGGTCGGTACTCGCCGAAATCTCCGACGAGGGAAAGGGATTCGACGCCGGCGACAGCGTGCCGTCGCGGCGCGGCCTGCGGGAATCCGTGCACGGCCGGATGGACAGGGTCGGCGGCACGGCGACGATCACGTCGGCCGAAGGGGCGGGCACGATGGTTCGGCTGGAGTGGTCGTCATAAGCGACGACGAAGCGACCCAGGAACAGCTGAGGCACGGACTGCGGATCGCCGTGCTGGTCGTCGCGGTGCTGACGGTCGACGTGCTCGGGCTGACCAATCTGGTGCGGGGACTGAGATCCCACGACCTGCCGGCGGCCCAGTTCACCGCACTCGCCGCGCTGACCGCGGTGCTGGCCGTCGAGCTGGTGCTGGTCGTGCGGCGGCGGCCATGGGGAGTGTCGAGGTGGCCCGCCGTCGCCGTCGTGCTGGCCACGTCCACGCTGGCGTACCTGACGTTGCCTGACGGGAAGACGGCGACCACTGTGGACTGGTTGTTCGGAGCGGCCAACTGGGTCGGCATCGTCGTCCTGCTCGATCGTCCTTTCCGGACGATGCTGGCCTTCCTGCTGACGCACGAGTCGCTCGCGCTGGCGAACCTGCTGTTGTTCCACGACGTGAGCCGGTCGGTGCTGGCGCGGTTCGCCACGGGTTCCGTGACGGTGTTCGGCCTTCCGCTGTGCGTCGCCGTGGTCGCGGCCGTGCTGGGCCGGATCGGTGCACAGGCGGCCAAGGCAACCCGGGAACTGGAACGGGTGCGCACCGCGGAAGCCGTCGCGGCGGGCGCGCACAGTCGTCGCACACAGCGATTCGCCGAGCTCGCCGACACGACCATGCCGTTGCTCGCAGGACTGGCGGACGGCTCGTTCGCGCCTTCGGATCCCATGGTGCGGCGGGGATGCGCGATCGAAGCGGCCCGGATGCGCCGGCTGTTCGCCGAAACCGACACGGTGGAGAACCCGCTGCTGCATGAGCTGCGGCATTGCGCGGACATCGCCGATCGCAAAGGTGTCGAGGTCGAGTTGGACGTGCGCGGCCACTGGCCCGTGCCGCCGGTGGCCGTCCGGCGAGACCTCACCGACGCCGCTTTGACCGCACTGGCGACGGCAGGCTCCTGGGCGCGGGTCACCGTGGTCGGAAGCGCGGATCTGGTGTCGGTCAACGTGGTCGCGGACTGTGCCGAGCCGATCGTGTCCACAGCGAGAACCCCGGACGTGCGGATCGAGATCTTCGACGGTGACGGAACAGTGTGGATGGAGGCCCAATGGCAGCCGACGGAGAGCTGATCACGGCGGTGATCGTGGACGATCACGCGGCGATCGCGGCGGGCGTACGGTACTGGTGTGAGCAGGCGGATCCGCCGATCGGGCTCGTCGACGCCGGCGACCGGCTCGGCGATGTGTGGACCGGCCCCGGCGCCGCCGCCGACGTGGTGATCTTCGACCTCGAACTGGTGCCCCGCAAACCGGACTTCGGCGAACTCCGCCGTCTGGTCGAGAGCGGACGCCGCGTGGTCGTGTACTCGCAGCACGCGGACAACGCCACCGCGATCAAATGCATCGACCTCGGCGCGCTCGCGTACTTGACCAAACGTGAGGGCCCGGAGCATCTCGTGCCCGCTATCCGGGCGGTCGCCGACGGACAGGCCTACACGGGGCCGTCGCTCTCGGGCGCGCTCGCCGCGGACGACGCCCCGGGCAGGCCACGCCTGTCCCCACGGGAAGTCGAGGTACTGCGGGCATGGTTCGCCGCCTCCTCCAAGGAACTCGTCGCCGCGAAACTCCACATCACCGTCAAAACCGTCGACACGCACATCACCCGGGTGCGGGTGAAATACGCGGGCGTCGGACGCGACGCCCGCACCAAGAGCGAACTCGTCACCCGGGCACTCGACGACGGTGTCATCACGCTAGCCGAACTCAACGAGGCGTCGGTGTAAGGCGTTCACCCGACAGCACCGGGGCCGCGACCGGACTAACGTCGCCGGAGCAGGGGACGCCGCGGGCATTCGGTGTTGAGGGGCACTGAATGCCCGCGGCCCTTCGCCGCGACCAGGAGCGCGTCGCTCCGAGGAAGACGTTCGAGGAGTTCGATGAGTCAGCCCGGTCCGCCAGGGTCGTATCCGGGGCAGCAGTACCACCAGCCCTATCTTCAGCAGGGTGGGGGCTGGGGCCGGCAACCGCCGCCACGCAAGAAGAAGACCGGGCTGCTGATCACGATGCTGGCACTGGGCACCGTCATGGTGCTCGGGCTGGCTTTCGGCGGATACTGGTTCTTCATCAGGAAAAGCGACTCGGACGGGCCACCGCCGGTGGACGCCTCACAGGACCTGGCGAAGGCGCCGATCGGTTGTGCGCTCTTCGACAAGGGCGAGGTGGCTCCCTACATCCCCGGACGGACCGAGTTCAAGGCGCTTTCGGGCGACACCACGTCGGACTCCGTGGCGCAGGGGCAATGCCTCTGGGGGAACACCGACACCTTCCTCAAGGACAAGGTCCGGGCGGCGCACGTGATCGTCACCAGCTACGTCTATCGCGCCACCCGCACGAAGTCGGGCGTGGACGCCGCGACGGAACACCTGAAGCGCCGGGTCCGGAACGGGGCTTCGGTGAACGTGAAGGACGCCGATGAGGCCTTGGTCGTCGAGCAGGGAAAACGCGGCCACTCGGTGGCGGTCACGGCGCGGTACCGCAATGTCGTCTACCACGTCGACTACACCAACCAGACCGATGGCGCGCCGGTCAAGGACGGGGTGACCGCCTTGGCCACCGCCGCCATCGGGAAGGTGGCACCGAAGGGCTGAGGCCGGTGAGCTGATCCGTCGCCTCGCGTGCTCAGGTCGCGGAAGTCCAGCGCGTCACCGGCCTCGAACTGAGGTCCGCCTGGCTCAGCCAATGTCCACAGTGGACAAGCTGAGCATCCACGACACGCCTGCCCGCGCTCGCCCATCGTGGGGCGCGGTGTCACGCTGGGTCGGCCATTCGGCCGATGTACACCCGGCCGATAAGCCGATCCAGTCGTGATCATCACCCCATAGCGTGACGACTGTCAGCAATTGGTCATCTACGGGGAGTTGGCGATCATGCTTCGCAAAACAGGGATTCTGGCGGTCGGCTTGGCCGCGGTGGGAGCGGTGCTGGTGCCGGGGGGCGCCGCGGCGGCTGAAGGTCCGACGCCGTACGTCATCGGCGGGCACGACGCCACCGAGGACTATTCGTTCATGGTGTCGCTGCAGGAGGGCGGGAAGCATTTCTGCGGCGGCTCGCTGATCAGCGAGAACTGGGTGGTGACCGCGGCGCACTGCGTGCAGGGAGCGAAGCCGGGACAGGTCAGGGCCAGGATCGGGGCACGGCAGCACAACAGCGGGGGCACCGAGGCCGGCGTCAGCCGGATCATCGTGCATCCGGACTTCGCCAGGCAGAAGCCGCCGGGCGGGGACATCGCGCTGGTGCGGTTGGACAAAGCGGTGACCGAGCAGCCGATCAAGATCGCCGAGGCCGCGGGCGACGCGGGAACGGCGACCCGGATCCTCGGCTGGGGTGAGCACTGCGCCGAGCAGAACTGCGGGGCGCCGGAGATCCTCCAGGAGCTGGACACCAAGGTCATGCCGGCGGAGGAATGCCGCGATGTGGCCACGGGCAAGGAGATCTGCACCGGTTCCGACACGCCGGACGCGATGGGCTGCTACGGCGATTCGGGTGGGCCGCAGATCAAGGGCAGGCCGGGTGAGTGGGAACTGGTCGGTGCGACCAGCCGCGATGGTGACGCGGATCCGAAGTGCGCCAGCGGTCTGGGCATCTGGACCGATGTGACGGTGTACCGGGACTGGATCGCCGAGCAGCAGGCGAGCCAGTGAGGGGTAAGGCAAAGGTGGCATAGCGGTGCCGGGGTCGTGAGTGGCGTTTCGGGTTAGAACCCGAAACGCCACTCACGACCCTTCGCGAAACCGCACATAGGTCTCAAGTGGACATCCGGCCGCCAGGATTCGTCCTTAGTGGACACTTTGAGTGCGGCCGACACCCGTCGGCTGGTCAGTGTCACGCCGCGAGGTCGCGCACTACGTCACCGAGGCGCGAGCGACTCCAAAGACGACAGTGGTGCCTTGTGCAGGTTCGAGATGATGTTCCTCGGCTTGTCCGCGGCCTTGCTGTAGTAGTGCGCGCCGGACTCGAACGCCAGGTAGACGTTGCTGCCGTAGACCGTCAGTCCCTCGGACATGCTCGGCGCGCGGAAGCAGTGCTTCTTGGCCGTGTCCAGGTCTTTGTCGCCGGCGCCGCGCCGGACCACGTAGATGTTGCTGCGGTTGTTCCTGCCGTGCGACGTGCTGTAGATGAACACGTCCTTGGTGACGACGAGGCCCTGCGTCTTCGTCGGCACCTCCCACGACCCCGGCCGGTAGCCCAGCTTGCCGTCGGAGCCGACGGTGTACGAGTGCATCGATCCGCGCTTGGCGTCCTCGAACTTGCCCGCCCACAGGGTGTTGGTCGGGCCGTGGCTGGTGAGGAAAGAGGAGGCGTAGACGGTCTGCGCCTTCCCGTCCTGCTCGATGGGCAGCGACTTCTTGATCGCGTTCTTCAGCTTCGCCAGCGAGTACTTGCGGATCGTGTCGCCCTTGCCCGACACGAACGCCCAGCCCTGCTTCTCGAATACGGCGATCCCGCCGACGTGCGAGTACGCGAGCAGCGCCTGGCCGACCTGCTTGCCGGTCTTGGCGTCGATGCCGATGATGATGGCGCTGCGGTGGCCTGACTCGTACGAGGTGACCAGGATCAGGTCGTTCGACCCGTCCCAATTCGACCAGGTCGCCGTGCCCTGGGGGATGTTGGTTTCCAGCGCCGGGACGGGGTGGCTCTTGCTGAACCGGTCGTCGTAGGCGTAAGAAGCGGATTTCCCGCGGTAGAAGGGGCCGTCCTTGCCGCTGGACTTCGTGTCGCAGGTGATGGCCGCGGCCTCGGCGGAGGCGGTGCCCACCACGGTGAGGCCGAGCAGCAGCGTGCTCGCCGCGGCAGTGATCGTCGCTTTCTTGAGTAGGGTCTTCATTCGTTCCCTTGTAGTCGTTGTACGGCCGGTTCTCAACTGGGACTCGCCGGATGCGCGCGTGGTTCCGGCGAGCTGGCGACCGTGTGCACAGCCTCGAAAATGTTCGGTCACGTAGTGGGAGTCCATTGAGGACGATGAACGCACGCGTCCCGAAGCCACTTTCGGGACCGGAGAGCAGCTGCGGAAGGTCCGTGAAGGCCTCCTTGAGGGCGCCGCATTTGCTTACCCACTGCTCGGGGTTCGCGCTCTGAGGTCCCCCTTGGTCGTCGTGTGGCCTTAGGCGTGACACGCGTGATTGGAAGCGGATCTCGCGTGACTGGACGCGGAACTCACGTGATGGGACGCGGAACTCACGGCGGACCCGGTCACGGGCGAGTTCCGCCTTCAATCACGCGAGATCGGTGTCCAGTCACCGCGACGTCCATCGACCTGGTGGTGGCATCACCTCACGACCCACCCACCAACCCGCAGGTCAGACGTAGGTACACAAATGAAGGCCTCCTTGAGGGACCCAGGGTCCCTCAAGGAGGCCTTCACGGACCGGAGAGCGCCGTAGGCCGTACGCCACCTCGATAGTCTGCGACCCCTTCGCGAAACCGCGTAAAGCGGGCTAATCGGACACTTAGCCGTCTAGGTCGAGCGTAACTTTACGACGGACGTAAGTTCGTCTCGAATGTCGAGTTCCAAGAAGTCCGCGCGATCGGGAATCGTATTTCTGAATCGATTTCGAGAATTCACCTGTTGCCGTTGTGAACGTATTTCGTGGCACGGTGTCGGTTAATATCCGACGCATTACGAAGCGTAGTCGATCGAGTGTCGATGGTGGCCGGTGGCCGGTTGCGAAGCGTGGTCTTGGTGGCCGATCCGGTCACAAGACGGCGATAACTGCACCGTATGGTCCAAGATCAGTAGGCCATTCGAACCAAATCAACGAAATTCGTATTCCGTCGCGCGGCCGGTCGTCTTAACCTTGCGTAATTCTTCACCTGAATGTTCACTGGGGAGCAAGATGAAGTCCACGCCGTTGTTGTCGCGCGCCCGAAAAACCTCGGAGCGACTGCTCGACGCCCGATGACACAAGCCGGCTGTGTCAGCCGATTCGACGTGCACGCCCGGCAATCGCCCGACCGGATCGCGGTCTTCGAGCACGGCACAGGGCTCACCTACGCCCGGCTTGCCGGGCTCGCGGGCGGCCGAGCGCTGCGGTTGCGTGACGCCGGTGTCCGGCAGGGGGAGCGGGTCGGGCTGGTCACCGGGCACGGCAGCGCCGCGATCGCGGCGATCTTCGGCGCCCTCGCCGCGGGCTGCACCTACGTCCCGCTGGACCCGACCTTCCCCCGAGAGCGTCTCGAGTACCAGCTCACGGCCGCGCGGGTGACCGCCGTGCTCGCGGATCCGGAGTACGACGAGCTGGCGGAGTACTTGTGCCGTAACGGATCCGCTCGGCTCGTGCGCTCGGGCACGGAGACCGCGGCGCTCCCGGTGCCCCAAACCGATCCGGACAGCGTGGCGTACGTGCTGTTCACCTCCGGGTCCACCGGCCGTCCGAAGGCCGTCGCGCAGACCCACCGCAACCTCCTGCACGTCGTCGACAACCAGATCGCCGCGCTCGGCATCACCGCGGCCGACCGGCTCAGCCTGCTCGCGTCGTTCGGCTTCGACGCGGCGATCCCGGACCTGTATCCGGCACTGCTCACCGGCGCCGCGCTCGTACCCGTCGACCTGCGCGCGCACGGCCTCGCCCACGCCGCGCGCGAGCTGGCCAGGCACGAGGTGACCGTCTACCACTCGACGCCCACGGTCTACCGGCATCTGCTCGACGTCCTCGGCGAGACCGGCCTCCCGTCCGTGCGGACCGTGCTGCTCGGCGGCGAGCAGGCGACCCACGCCGACGTCCGCCGCGGCCGGTTCGCGCCGGACTGCGTGTTCGTCAACGGCTACGGCGCCACCGAGGTGACTTTCGCCGCGCACTACCGGACGACCGCCGCCGAGCTGGACCCGGACGCCGACGGGCCGCTGCCGATCGGGCGCCCGCTGCCCGGGTTCACGCTCACCGTGCTGGACAGCGGCGAACTCGAAGTGCGCGGGCGGCACCTCGTCGACGGCTACCTCGACCAGCCGAGCCCGGCGTTCGGGGTGACGTCCGACGGCGGCCGTCGTTACCGGACCGGTGACCTCGGCAGGCTGCTCCCGGACGGGAACCTCGTCTGCCTCGGACGGCTCGACCGGCAGGTCAAGGTGCGCGGGTTCCGGGTGGAGTTGACCGAGATCGAGGCCCGGCTCGCCGAACAGCCCGGCGTGGCCGAAGCCCGCGCGATCGTGCGCGACGGCGACCTGCTCGCCTACGTGACCGCGGCAGGCCCGCGTCCGGACGGCAGGGTGCTGAGGGCCGCGCTGGCGGACGTCCTGCCCGGCTACTCGGTTCCCGCGGCCGTCGCGGTGCTGGACGGGTTTCCGCTGACCGTCACCGGAAAACTCGACGAACTGGCGCTTCCGGACCCGCGGTCGGCCGCGACCGTCCCAGCCGAGCGGCTGACCCCTGCCGAGGAACGTGTGCACCGGATCTGGTGCGCGGTGCTGGGCCGTGGGCGGGTCGGGCGCACCGAGGCGTTCTTCGACGCCGGCGGCGACTCGCTGCGGCTCGGCCGCGTGCAGGCTGAGCTGGCCGACGAGTTCGGGGTGGACGTCCCGCTGCTCGCTTTGTTCGAGCGTACGACGATCGCCGGGCAGGCCGCCTGGCTCACGGAGTCCACTTCGGACACTTCGCAGCCGGTCACCGCGGAGGAGCAGACCGGGGATCTCATCGCCGTCGTCGGGCTGGCCTGCCGGTTCCCCGGCGCGCCGGACGCCGCCTCGTTCTGGTGGAACCTCTGCGCGGGCGTCGACTCGATCCACGACTACGCCGACGACGAGCTGGCGGCGCTGGGCATCGGGCCGCGCCTGCGTGCCGACCCGGCGTATGTGCGGGCGGGAGGCCGGATCGAGGGCGTCGAGGAGTTCGACGCCGGGTTCTTCGGGTTCACCGCCGACGAAGCCGCGCGGACCGACCCGCAGCACCGGCTGTTCCTCGAAACGGCCTGGCAGGCACTCGAAGACGCCGGACGCGACCCCGCCGCCGAGACCGGGCCGGTCGGGGTGTTCACGGCCGCCTCGGTGAATCGCTACTTCCTGTTCCACCTGTTCGGCAACCCGGCGGTGACCGGCGACGTCGACCCCGACGACTGGGAGGGGCGGCTGACCGGCCGCCAGCTCACCGACCACCTGCCCGGCCAGGTCGCCTACCGGCTGGGGCTGACCGGGCCCGCGGTAGCCGTGCAGAGCGCGTGCTCCAGCTCGCTCGCGGCGGTGGCGCTGGCCGCGCAGAGCCTCGCGGACTATCGGTGCGACGTCGCGCTGGCCGGCGGGGCGAGCGTGACGTGGCCGCGGTACCGCGGCGGCGGGCTCGCCTCACCGGACGGCCGGTGCCGCGCGTTCGACGTCGCCGCGGCGGGGGCCGGGTTCAGCTCCGGCGCCGGGGTGGTCGTGCTGCGGCGGCTGGCGGACGCACTCGCCGACCGCGACCACGTTTACGCCGTGCTGCCCGGCTGGGCGATCACCAACGACGGCCCGGACCGTGCGGGCTACGCCGTTCCGGGGCCGGCCGGGCAGGCTGCCGCGGTGGCCGAGGCGCTGGCCGTCGCGGAGGTCGCCCCGGACGAGGTCGCGCTGCTCGAAGCCCACGGCAGCGGCACCCCGCTCGGCGACGCGATCGAGGTGGCCGCGCTCAACCGCGTCTACGGGGACACACCACCCGAAACGTGTGCGCTGGGTTCGGTGAAGACGAACATCGGGCACCTCGACGCGGCGGCGGGCATCGCCGGGCTGATCAAGGCCGTGTTGTCCGTGCGGCACGGCGTCATCCCGCCGAACCTGCACTTCACCGCCCCGCACCCGGAGGTCGACCTGGCGGGCGGCCCCTGGTACGTCCCGGCGAAGGCCACCGACTGGCCTGCCCGCGAGCGGCGGGTGGCCGGGGTCAGCTCGTTCGGCATGGGCGGCACGAACGTGCACGTGATCGTGGAGGAGGCCCCTGCCGGCCCGCCACGGCAGGCGGCCGGCGGTCCGTTCGTGTTGCCGGTGTCCGCGCGTGACGCGAAGGCGTTGCGCGAGGCGGTGTCCCGGCTGCGCGACCGGCTCGCCACGGACGCTCCGGACCTCAGGGACGCGGCGTACACGCTTTCGGTGCGGCGGGCGTTCGCGTGCCGGGCCGCCGTGGTGGCGGACTCGGTCGCGTCGGCGGTCGCCGCGCTCGATGCGGTGCTGGCGAACGGAACCGACGTCGAGGGCCCGGCCGGGGCGGAGCGGGACATGGCCGCCCACTGGGCCGCGGGCGGCGAGATCGAAGGGGTAGCGGACGGCGATCCCGGCCGCGTCCCCTTGCCGGGCTACCCGTTCCAACGAGAGCGGCACTGGATCGACCCACTGCCTCACCACACAACCGACCAGGAGACCCCTCGGTGACCGACACCTTGCCCGTCGTGGGTGGCCACGGCCCGCCACTGTCCTATCCGGACACCACGCTCACCGGGCTGATCCTCGCCCAGGCCGCGCGCACCCCGCATGCCGTCGCCGTCCGGCAGGGTGACGTCCGGCTGACCTACCGCGAACTGGTCGCGTCGGCGACCGGCGTCGCCCGGCTGCTGCAGGCTCGGGGTGCCGGGCCCGGCACCCGCGTCGGCGTCTGCGCCGACCGGCGGCCGGAGCTGATCTCGACCGTCGTGGGCGTGCTGCTGTCCGGGGCCGCCTACGTGCCGCTCGAACCCGGCGGCCCGAAGACACGGCTGGCCGAAATCGCCGCGGACGCCGGGATCTCCCTTGTCGTCGGCGACTGCGCGCGGGCCGAATTCGGCGCCACTGAAGGCATCGAAACTCTCGACGTGCCCCCGCCCGCCGACGGGCCTGCCGACTGCCCCGCCGGGCCGGACGACCTCGTCCACCTCCTCTACACCTCCGGCTCCACCGGCCGCCCCAAGGGCGTGCTGACCAGTCACCGCAACGTGGTCGCGTTCGTCACCGGGTTCGCCGCCGCCCTCGGGGTCCGGCCCGGCGCCCGGTCGCTCGGCATCTCCTCACTCGCCTTCGACGCCTTCACCATGGACGTGTTCGTCCCACTGGCGCACGGCGGATCGGTCCAGCTCGCCGGCGCCGCCGACCGCGCCGACCCCGAACGGCTGCGGCGGTTCCTCGTCGAGCACGACGTCGAGTGGGGCTTCGTCACGCCGACGCTGCTGTCCATGCTGGACCCCGCGGCCGTTCCCGGCTGGCGCGTCATCGCCTGCGGTGGCGAGCCGGTGCCCGCGGAGCTCGCCGCGCGCTGGCTGCCGGGACGGCGGTTCTTCAACGCCTACGGCCCCACCGAAACCACCGTCGTGGTCGTCACCGACGAGGTCACCGGCATCCCAGCCGACCCACTGCCGCTCGGCCGCCCGACGCCGAACCACCGGGCGTACGTCGCGGACGCCGAGCTGCGGCCGGTCGCGCCCGGCGAGATCGGCGAGCTGCTCATCGGCGGCCCTGGCCTCGCGCTCGGCTACCTCGGCAGCCCGGAGCTGACCGCCGCGAAGTTCGTCGACGACCCGATGACGCCGGGGGAACGGCTCTACCGCACCGGCGACCTGGTCCGCGAGCTGCCCGACGGCCGTCTCGAGTTCGCCGGCCGCGCCGACCGCCAGGTGAAGGTCCGCGGCCAGCGGATCGAGCTGGGCGAGGTGGAGGCCGCGCTCACGACTCACCGGGACGTCGACGCCGCCGCCGTGGTGGCCGTCCCCGGGCAGGCGGGCACCCGGCTGGTGGCCTTCCTGGCACCGGCGTCCGCACCGTCCGATGTGGACACAATCGGCCGGGACCTGCTCACCGCGGCGATGCGCCCGGCCGCGGTCCGGGTGCTCGACCGCCTGCCGGTCAACCCGGTCACCGGCAAGATCGACCGGCCCGCGTTGCGCGACCTGGCCGAAGCTGTGCTGGCGGGACAACGGGAGGATCTCGGCCCGCTCGGCACCCCGGCCGAACGCGCGGTCGCGGCGATCTGGCGGCGGGTGCTCGGCGACGGCGCGGGGACGGATTTCCTGTCCTCGGGCGGGAATTCGATCGCCGCGATGCGCCTGGTCGCGGCGCTGCGGGCGGAGCTGGCCGCGGACGTCGCCACGGAGGACGTCCTCGCCGCCGGCACTCTCGACGGGCTCACCCGGCGGGTGGCGGCCGCACTGCCGCTGACCGGGCCGGGGCTGACCACCGGGCACGCGCCCGCGCTGTCCCCGCCGCAGCGGCGGCTGTGGTTCCTCGACCAGCTCGCGCCGGACGCCGCGCCGTACAACATCGCGATGGCGTTCCGGCTGACCGGCGCGCTGGACGTCGACGCGCTGCGCCACGCCTTGCGCGCGGTCGCCGAGCGGCACGACGTGCTCCGCTGGCGGATCCGCGCCGTCGACGGCGCGCCGCTGGCGGATCTCCTGCCACCGTCGGACGTTCCGCTGCCGGTGGCGCCGGTGACCGAGGACGGACTGCGCGCCCGGCTGGCCGCCGACGCCGCGACGCCGGTGCACCTCGACCGCGAGGCTCCCTGGCGCGTAAGGCTTTACCGGCTCGGCGAGGCGGAGCATGTGCTCGGCTTCACGCTGCATCACGCGGTGTTCGACGGCTGGTCGCAGGAGCTGCTGTGCGCCGACCTGTCGGCGGCCTACCGGGGCGAGCCGCTGCCGCCGCCGGTGGCGTCCTATGCGGACTACGCGGTGTGGCGGGCCGGACGCGACGAACGCCGGGAGGCCGTCGACGTCGCCTGGTGGACCGGGCATCTCGCCGGTGCACCGGCCACAGTGGACATTCCACGGGATCGGCCGCGCCCGGCCGTGCAGACCTACCGGGGCGCGAGCCTGCGTCAGTCCTTTCCGGACGGTGCCGCCGAGTCGGTCCGGGCGCTGGCCGCCCGCACCGGCACGACGCGCGCCGGGGTGCTGCTCGCCGCGTTCGGCCAGCTGCTGCGGCGGCTGACCGGCGCGACCGACCACCTGGTCGCCACGGTCGTCGCGGACCGGCAGCTCGCCGAGTGCCAGGAGGTCGCGGGGTTCTTCGTGGACATCGTGCCGGTGCGGCTGCGAGCCGACGACGCCGCGGACTTCGCCACGCACGTCCGCGACGGCGGCGCCGAACTCCTCGCCGCGACCGCGCATCCGGCCGCGCCGGTCGAGCGGCTCGTCGAGGCGCTCGGCGTGCCCCGCGATCCCGCGCACGCCCCGCTCGTGCAGGTGATGTTCAACGTCCTGAACTTCACCGAGCCGGGGCTGGACCTGCCCGGCGTGCGGTCGGCGTGGCTGCCGGTCGACAAGCCGGGGTCGCCGTTCGACCTCACGGTGTACGTCCACGACGACGGCGTCGAACTGCTGTACAACCCGGACCTGTTCGACCACGCCCGGATGGCCGGGCTCGCCGAGGACTACGTCGCGCTGCTCGGCGCGCTGGCCGCGGCGCCGGACGCGCCGGTCGGGACGAGCGTGCCGGAACTGCCGCGGGCGGGCGTCCGCACCGCCGCGCCCGCCGCGATGACCCGTGCTCGGACACGGCCGCCGTCGGTGGCCGCGGATCCGGCGGCGCTCGCCGTGACCGAGGCCGTGATCGCCCGTGCCTGGTGCGAAGTCCTCGGTGTCGCCGAAGTCGGGAACGCCGAAAACTTCTTCGACGTGGGCGGGAATTCGCTCGCCCTGGCACGGGTGCACGCCCAGGTCACCGCCCGGCTCGCCCGCCGGATCCCGTTGGTCGACCTGTTCACCCACCCCACCGTCCGCGCCCTCGCCGCGCACCTGCACTCCGGCGGCGCCGCCGTCCCGGAGCTGGCCCGCGCCGCCGAGCGCGTCGCCGCCCGCCGCAGCCGCACCCAGACCAGAAGACCCCGTCGCACCGCCGGCCCGGCCGGCACCTGATAGGAGCACCACCGTGAACCACCTCCCCGAAACCGGCACCGGCGATCCCGGAGCCGAACCGATCGCGATCGTCGGACTCGACATTCGCGTGCCCGGCGCGCGTGACGCGCGGCAGTTCTGGCGCAACCTCGTCGACGGCGTCGAGTCGATCGTGCCCGCCACCCGCGAGGAGATGATCGCCCGCGGCGCCGCACCGGACACTGTGGACGATCCGAGCTGGGTGAACGCCACCGCCGTGGTCGACGGCTTCGACGAGTTCGACGCCGAGCTGTTCGGCATGACCAGCCGTGAGGCCGAGATCACCGACCCGCAGCATCGGCTGTTCCTCCAGTCGTGCCACGCCGCGCTGACCGACGCGGGCTACGACCCGGCCCGGTTCGACGGCGCGATCGGCGTCTACGGCGGGTCCGGGGGCACCGGATACCTGACCGAGAACCTGATGCGCAACGAGCGGCTCCTCGCCTCGCAGCATGGCGGTATCGGCATCTCGACCGGCAACCAGCCGAGCTACCTGACGACCTCGGTGTCGTACAAGCTCAACCTGCGCGGCCCGAGCCTCGCGGTGTTCACCGCCTGCTCGACGTCCCTGGTCGCGGTGCACCTGGCCTGCGAGGCGCTGCGCAACGGCGAGTGCGACATGGCGCTGGCGGGCGGGGTCAACGTGGAGATGCCGCACGGCGTCGGCTACATGGGCGTCGACGGCTTCACCTCACCGGACGGCCACGTGCGCGCGTTCGACGCCGGCGCCAACGGCACGGTGTGGAGCAGTGGCGTCGGAGTCGTGCTGGTGAAGCGGCTGTCGCAGGCGATCGAGGACGGCGACCACATCCGGGCCGTCGTGCTGGGCAACGCGATCAACAACGACGGCGCCACCAAGGTCGGCTTCTCCGCGCCCAGCGTGTCCGGACAGACCGAGGCGGTCGCGCAGGCCGTCGGCATGGCCGGTGTCGACCCGCGCACCGTCGGCTACGTCGAGGCGCACGGCACCGGAACCGCGCTGGGCGACCCGATCGAGATCACCGCACTGTCCACTGTGTACGGAGACAGGGTCGCGGACACCGGCTGGTGCGCGATCGGCTCGGTGAAGTCCAACATCGGCCACCTGTCGCAGGCGGCGGGCGTGGTCTCGTTGATCAAGGCCGTGCTCGTCATGGAGCACGGGCTGATCCCGCCGACCATCAACTACCACGAACCCAACCCCGGTATCGACTTCCCGGCGAGCCCGTTCTACCCGGCGCGCGAGGTGACGAAGTGGGAGGCGGGCCAGGCACCGCGGCGGGCGGGCGTCAGCTCGTTCGGCGTCGGCGGCACCAACGCGCACGTCGTGCTGGAGGAGGCGCCGGTCCTCGAGCGGACCCGGACGCCGCATCCGGCGCACCTGCTGCGGGTGTCGGCCAATACCGCCGAAGCGCTCTCGGCCGCTGTCGACCGGCTGGCCGAGCGGCTGGCCGGAGACGTCGACCTCGACCTCGCCGACGTGGCCCACACCCTGGCCGCCGGGCGCACCGAGTACCCGCACCGCGCGGTCGTCGTCGCCCGTGACTCCGAGGACGCGGTCGACGGGCTGCGGGACTCCCGGCGGCTCGTGTCCGCACTGGCCGGGGAGACGAACGTGGCGTTCTTGTTCCCTGGCCAGGGTTCCCAGTACGCCGGGATGGGCGCAGAGCTGTACGAGGCCGAGCCGGTGTTCGCCGCGGCCGTCGACGAGTGCCTGCGGCTGCTCGAATCCGAGCTGCCGGAGTTGCGCGACCTGATCTTCGGGCGCGGTGGCGAGCAGGCGCTGCGGGAAACCCGCGTGACCCAGCCCGCGCTGTTCGTCGTCGAGTACGCGCTGGCGAAGCTGTGGCAGAGCTGGGGCGTGCGGCCCGCGGCGATGATCGGTCACTCGGTCGGCGAGTACGTCGCCGCCACCGTCGCCGGGGTCTTCACCCTGCCGGACGCGCTGAACCTGGTCGCCACGCGCGGCCGCCTGATGCAGTCGATGCCCGCCGGGGCGATGCTGGCCGTCCAGCTCGACGAGGAGAGCGTCAGCACGCGGCTGCCGGGCGCCCTCGCGGTCGCCGGGGTGAACGGTCCCGGCACGTGTGTCGTGGCCGGGCCGTCCGACGCGATCGCGGACTTCGCGGCGACACTCAAGGCCAGCGGCGTCCAGTGCCGCGAGCTGGTGACCTCGCATGCCTTCCACTCGCCGATGATGGACCCGATCCTCGCCGAGTTCACCGCCGCTGTCGCCGCCGTCGCCCGCACCGCGCCCGCGCTGCCGTTCCTGTCGAACGTCACCGGCGACTGGATCACCGACGCCCAGGCCACCGACCCCGCCTACTGGGCCTCCCACCTGCGTCAGGCCGTCCGGTTCGGCGACTGCGTCAAGAATCTGTTCGCGCGCGGCGGGCGCTGGGCGCTCGTCGAATGCGGCCCGGGTCATCAGCTGTCCGGGCTGGCCCGCGGCCAGGTTCCGAAGGGGATGCCCGCACCGCAGCCGAGCCTGCCGGGCCGCACCGAGCGCATCGGCGACGTCGAAACCCTGTATGGCGCGGCCGGTCTCTTGTGGACGAACGGGGTTTCCCTGGAGCCGCGGATGTTCGGCGCGCCCGGCCACCGGGTACCGCTGCCTGGCTACCCGTACGCGCGCAAGCGGTACTGGGTCGATCCGGACCCGGCCACGGCCACCCAGCCCGTGCGGCGAAGCGGTCCGCTGCCCCTGTCCGAGTGGTTCGCGGTCCCGGCGTGGCGGCAGGCGGAACCGGACCTGAGACGCGAGCCCTTCGCGAACGCGCTCGTCTTCGCCGCTGACGACGTCGTGCCCGGTCTGCTGCGCGACGAGGGTGTGACGGTCACCGAGGTGCGACCCGGCGACGGTTTCGCCGCGACGGAGACCGGTTTCACCGTCCGGCCCGGGGTGCGCGAGGACTACGACGCGCTCGTGGCCGCGCTGCCCGCCCGGCCCGAGCGGATCGTGCACGCCTGGACGCTGGCCGGGGACGAGCGCGGCATGGCCGCACAGGACCACGGGTTCTTCAGCCTGCTCAACCTCGTCCAGGCTTGGGGCGAGCCGGTGCGGATCGACGTGCTGGGCACCGGAACCGCCGACGTCACCGGCACCGACCTGACCCGCCCCGAGCACGCGACCCTCGCCGGCATCGCCCGGGTGGTGCCGCTGGAGGTCGCGGGCACGGTGGTGCGCCGGATCGACGTCATCGACGTGGCCGATGCCGTCGCCGAGCTGTTCCGCCCGGCCGACGCGGCGGCCGAGGTCGCGCTGCGTTCCGGCCGCCGCTGGGTCCTGGACTACACCCAGCTCGAACTGCCCGCGACCGCCGAGCCGGTGTTGCGGGACGGTGGCCGGTACCTGATCACGGGCGGGACCGGCGGCATCGGCATCACGCTCGCCGAGGACCTCGCCCGCCGGGTGCGGGCGAAGCTCGTGCTCCTCTCCCGCGCCGGGCTGCCGCCGCGGGCGGAGTGGGACGCGCACCTCGCCGCGCACGGCGGCTCCGACCGTGCCGGGCGCACGATGCTCGCCGTCCGGCGGATGGAGGCCGCGGGCGCGGTGGTGCACGTCGCCGCCGCGGACGTCACCGACGCGGCGCGCCTGCGCGAGGTCCGTGAGCTGGCCGAGCGCGAGTTCGGCGGCCTCGACGGGATCGTGCACGCCGCCGGGTTGCCCGGCGGCGGCGTCGCCGAGGTGAAGGAGCGAGCCGCGGCCGAGGCCGTGCTGTCCCCGAAGATCGCCGGGACGCTGGCTCTGGCCGAGGCGTTCGCCGACCTGCCGATGGACTTCGTCGCGCTGTGCTCGTCGATCACCGCGGTGGCGGGCGGCATCGGACAGGTCGATTACTGCGCCGCCAACAACTTCCTCGACGCCTACGCGCGGGGAAACCACGGCTGGCGCGCGCGGCTCGTGTCGCACGCCTGGGGTGGCTGGGACGAGGTCGGCATGGCCGCGGAAGTGGCCGCTCCGACCACGATCCGCACCGCCCGGTCGCGGTCGCTCGGCCCGGTCGAGCACCCCGTGCTCACCACGCGCACCGAGGACGGCGCGCACGGGCTCGTCTCGGCGGCCACGCACTGGCTGCTCGACGAGCACCGGATCGCCGGGGTGCCGGTGGTGCCGGGCACGGGACACCTGGAGACCGTCCGAGCGGCGGTGGCCGCGGCGCTGCCGAAGCCCGGTGACGGGCACGTCGTCGAGCTGCGAGATGTCGCGTTCCTGGAGCCGTTCGGCGTCCCGGACGGTGCCACCGCGGAGTACCGCGTGGAGTTCGACGGCGACGACTTCACTGTGACCAGCCACGTCGCCGGCGCGAGCCGGACCCACGTGCGCGGTTCCGCCGGATGGGTCGCGGCCGAGACGACGTCCACTGTGGACATCGAAGCGGTGACCGCGCGGACCGAGCCGATCGACGACGGGCACGGTTTCGGCACCGGCCGCACCAGCATGGTGACCTTCGGCCCGCGCTGGGCGGCGCTGCGCGAACACCGCATCGGCGCACAGGAGGAGCTGGCCACGATCACGGCTCCCGACGCGGCGGCGGGCGACACCGGCGCGTGGGGGCTGCACCCGGCGCTGCTCGACGTCGCGACCGCGTTCGGTCGAGGCCGGGGGAGCGGCACCTATCTGCCGATGAGCTACGGCCGGATCGTCGTGCACGACGCGCTCCCGGCGAGTTTCCGCAGCCACCTGCGCTACCGCGACTCCGGCGGCGACCAGGTGGTGGCGGCCGACCTCTCGCTGTGCGACGAGACCGGCCGCGTGCTCGTCACGATCGAGGACTTCGTGCTGCGGCAGGTGGATCAGGACGCCGTCGGCGGCGGCCTGACCGCGACGTCCGCAGAGCGCACAATGTCCACTGTGGACCAGGTGTCGACCGGGATCCGGCCGGTGGACGGCGCCGAGGCGTTCGTCCGGGCGCTGGCCCCCGGCCTCGGCGGGCAGGTGGTGATCACCACCCTGCCGGTGCGGGAGCTGATCGAGCGCCAGGTCAGCGTCGACGAGCTGGACGAGCCCGACGAAGCATCGGTGAAGGTGTCGGATGACGACTACGTCGCCCCGCGCACCGACCTGGAGGCCGAGATCGCTCGCCAGTGGACCGAGCTGCTCGGCGTGGAGAAGATCGGCGTCCACGACGACTTCTTCGCCCTCGGCGGCAACTCGCTGGTCGCCATCCAGCTCATCGCCCAGGTGCGCAAGGCCACCGGCACGCGGCTGGCGATGAAGACGCTGTTCGAAGCGTCCACAGTGGCCACTCTGGTCGAGCGGATCGAGGAGCTGCGCGCCGACAAGGCCGAGGCGCCGGCCGAATCCGCCCGGACCACCATCCCCAAGCTCGAGCGCTGAAGCGGTGAAGGGGTCGTGAGTGGCGTTTCGGGTTAGAACCCGAAACGCCACTCACGACCACCTGGACCCACGACGCCACTTTCGCTTGACCTCTCACTGAACAGGAAATCATGAGCGACACGAAGGAATGGACGTTCCCGGCCTCGTTCGGGCAGGAGCGGATCTGGCTGTCCGGCCAGCTCGACCCGGCGTCCCCGGTGTACAACCTGCACTGCCAGGCCCGGCTGGACCGCCCGCTGACCGCGGAGCAGTGGCGCGCCGCGCTCGGTGTCATCGTCGGGCGGCACGAGGCGCTGCGCACGTCGTTCCGGATGGACGGCGGCGCGCTCGTGCAGGTGGTGCACGCCGAGGTGCCGATCGAGCCCGAGGTGCACGACCTGCGGGACCTGCCCGCTGACGCCCGCGGTGTCCGGCTCGCCGAACTCGTCGGTGATGTTTCGCGCGAGGCCATCCCGCTCGACTCGCCGCCGCCGTGGCGGGCCCAGGTGTGCCGTACGGCCGACGACGAGTGGGTGCTCACGTTCGTCGTGCACCACACCGTGTTCGACGCCGCCTCGGTGCTGGTGCTGGGATCCGAGCTCGGCGAGGCGTGCGACGCCGTGTTCGAGGGCCGCGAGCCGAAGCTGCCCGAGCTGTCCATCCAGTACCCGGACTACTCGGCCTGGCAGCGCGGGCAGCTCGAAACCTCCAGCGAACAGCTGGACTACTGGCGGAGGCAGCTCGCCGGGCTGCCGCCGGTGCACGGCCTGCCCACCGACCGGCCGCGACCGGCGGAGCTGACGTTCGCCGGGGACCAGGTGTACTTCGACCTTCCGGACGGACTGATCGACCGGGTCGGCGAGCTGGGCCGGGAGCTCTCGGCGTCGCCGTTCATGGTGCTGCTGGCGGGGTACGCGGCACTCTTGTCGCGACTGTCCAGAGTGGACGACGTCGTCGTCGGCGTGCCGGTCGCCGGCCGCGACCTGCCCGAGCTGGCCGACCTGATCGGCATGTTCGTCAATCAGATGGCCGTGCGGGTGGACTGCTCGGGCGCGCCCGCGTTCACCGAGCTGGTCGGCCGGGTCCGGACCACGCTGCTGGAGGCGATCGACCACAGCCAGGTGCCGTTCCAGGCGGTCGCCGAGGCGGCCGTGGCCGAACGCGATCCCGGTGTGCAGCCGGTATATCAGCTCGGGTTCAACTTCCTGCCCGACTCGGGGCTGGAGCCGATCCGCTCGGCCACCGCGAAGGACGACATCGCGA
Source organism: Amycolatopsis sp. WAC 01375 (assembly GCF_003947325.1). Lineage (NCBI taxonomy): Bacteria > Bacillati > Actinomycetota > Actinomycetes > Pseudonocardiales > Pseudonocardiaceae > Amycolatopsis > Amycolatopsis sp. WAC 01375. The sequence goes on along the minus strand of NZ_QHHW01000013.1, from coordinate 86,446 downwards.
TCGACCTGACCTCCGTGGACGGCAGGCTCGTCTACCGCACCGACCTGTTCGACCGCGAGACCGCCGAAGCCGTGGCCGAGCGCTACGTGCGGCTGCTGACCGCGGCGGTCGCCGATCCGGCACAGTCGGTCGCGGATCTGCCGCTGCTGTCGGACGCCGAGCGTGAACTGGTCCTGAAAAGCTGGAACCCAGTGTCCACTTCAGACACCGAGACGGTGCACGCCAGGTTCGAGGACCAGGCCCGGCGGACCCCGGACGCGCCCGCCGTCGATTTCGGCGGAGTTCGCCTGACGTACTCTGAGCTGAACGTGCGAGCCAACCGCGTCGCACACCGGCTGCGTGAGCTGGGCGCCGGTCCCGGCACCGCCGTCGGCGTATGCGTGCCGAACTCGGCGGACCTGCTGACCGGCGTGCTCGGGGTACTGAAGAGCGGCGCGGCCTACGTCCCGCTCGACCCGGACAACCCGGCCCCGCGACAAGCACTGATCCTCGCCGACGCGGGTGTCCCGTTCGCGCTGGTCACCGGAGAGTCCACTTTGGACACCAAGACGCTGGCCCTCGACGACCCGGGCGAGTGGTCCGCCGCGGCCACCGAGGACCCGGAACCGGCGGCCGGGCCGGCCGACGTCGCCTATGTGATCTACACGTCGGGTTCGACCGGGCGGCCCAAGGGCGTCGAGGTCGAGCACCGGGCGGTGGAGACGTACCTGGCGTGGGCGCGTGAGGCATATCCCGGCCTGGCCGGACGGGCGTTGCTGCACACGTCGCCGTCGTTCGACCTCACCGTGACGACGCTGCTCGGCACGCTCACCGCCGGGGGTGCGGTGGTCGACGGCGGCCGCCCGACGTTCGTCAAGGCGACCCCGACGCACCTCGCCGTCCTCGCCGAGGAGCTGTTCCCCACTGGTGAACTGGTGCTCGGTGGCGAAGCGCTGACCGCCGAGACCGTCCAGCCGTGGCGGGACCGCCACCCCGGCACGCTCGTCGTCAACGAGTACGGCCCGACCGAGGCCACGGTCGGCTGCGTCGTGCACCGGATCGAACCCGGGGGCGCGCTGCCGTCCGGACCCGTCTCGATCGGCCGCCCGGTGCCCGGCACCCGGGTGTACGTCCTCGACGAGCGGCGGCAGCCGGTACCGCCGGGCGTCCCGGGAGAGCTGTACGTTGCCGGGCCGCAGCTCGCCCGCGGCTACCTCGGGCTACCGGAGCTGACCGCGGAGAAGTTCACCGACGGTCCGTCCGGCCGGATGTACGCGACCGGCGACCTCGCCCGCTGGCGCCGTGACGGCACGCTCGATTACCTCGGCCGCGTCGACGAGCAGGTGAAGCTGCGCGGCTACCGCATCGAGCCCGGCGAGGTCGAAGCGGCGCTGCGCGAGCTGCCGGAGGTGCGGGACGCGGCCGTGGCGGTCCGCGGCGACACGCTCGTCGGCTATGTCGTCGGCAGCACCGAGGGGGCGGCCGACGCCCTGCGGAAGACGTTGCCGGACTACCTGGTGCCGACCCGGTTCGTGACGCTCGACGCGCTGCCGATGGCGGCCAGCGGCAAGCTCGACCGGGCCGCGCTGCCGGATCCCGAACCCGGCGAGGCGCCGGCGTACGTCGCACCACGGACCGCGGCCGAAGAACTCGTCGCCGAGGTGCTCGGCGAGCTGCTCGGCGTCGACGACCTCGGCGCGCACGACGACTTCTTCGCCCGCGGCGGCAACTCGCTGCTGGCGATCCGCGCGATGTCCCGGATCCGCAAGCAGGTCGAAGTCGACATCCCGGTGCGGGGGCTGTTCACCCTCACCACCGTCGCCGGGCTCGCCGCCGAGATCGAGCGGCGCCTCGCCGAAGACCTCGACCAGCTCAGCGACGAAGAGGTCCAGCGTCAGCTGGCCGAAGGCGAGATCTCATGACCGCGATCGACGAAACCAGTAGCGCGGCCGCGCGCCGAGCCCTGCTCGAACAGCGGCTGCGACGGCGCACGGAGCGGGCCGCGACCATCACGCCGCGCCCCGCCGATGCCGTCGTCCCGCTGTCCTATCAGCAGGAACGTGTCTGGTTCATGGAGCAGTTCGCGCCGGGTACCGGGTCGTACCACATCCCGGTGCCGATCCGGCTGACCGGCAGGCTTGACGTCGCCGCGCTCCAGTCCGCTTTGGACACTCTGCCGACGCGGCACGAGGCGCTGCGGATGCGGTTCCCGGCAGGGGACGACGGGCAGCCGACCGTCCACATCGAACCAGCGGTCACCGTCACTTTGTCCATTGTGGACGCTGGAACCGAGGAAGCGGCCCGTGCCGCCGTCGATGCCGCCGCGGCCGAGACGTTCGACCTGGCCACGGGCCCGCTGCTGCGCGCGACCCTGGCCAAGGTGTCCGACGAGGAGCACCTGCTCGTCCTGTGCACGCACCACATCGTGGGCGACGGCTGGTCGGTCGACCTGCTGCTGCGTGACCTCGCCGCGCAGTACCACGCCCTGAGCACCGGCGGCGCGGCCGAGCTGCCCGCGCTGAGCATCGGGTACGGCGACTTCGCGCACTGGCAGCGCCGCACGCTCACCGGTGGCGAACTCGACCGGCAACTGGAGCACTGGAAGGCACAGCTCACCGGGGTCGAGCCCTTGGAGCTGCCCACCGACCGGCCCCGGCCAGCCAAGCAGAGCTTCGACGGCGCGATCCATGAGTTCTTCGTCGAGCGCGACCTCGCCCGTGCCCTCGGCGAGCTGAGCCGCGGGCACGGAGTCACGCTCTTCATGACTCTGCTGGCCGCCTACCAGGTGCTGCTGGCGCGGTACTCGGGCCAGGAGGACTTCGCGATCGGCTCGTCGTCGGCCGGGCGCGGCCTGCCCGAGCTGGAGGGCGTGGCGGGCATGTTCATCAACATGCTGCCCCTGCGTGCCCAGCTCGCGGACGACCCGACGTTCGCCGAGCTGCTCGAACGCACCCGGCGGCACGTGCTGGACGCGTTCGACCACGCCGACGTCCCGTTCGAGCGGCTGGTGAACGCGCTCGGCGTGCCCCGCGACGTCAGCCGCTCGCCGGTGTTCCAGGCGATGTTCGTACTGCAGAACTACGAGATGGGCCGGATGGGCGCGGCCGGGGAGTCCGCTGTGGACTTCCGCTGGTTGCCGATGGACCTGCCCGCGACCCGGTTCGACTTCGAGTTCCACGCGATCGAGGTCGAACGCGGGCTGATCGGCAAGTTCGTGCACAACACCGCGCTGTTCACCGCGGACACGGTCGCCGGGATGGCCGGGCGGCTGGTCACGCTGCTGCGCTCGATCGTCGCCGACCCGGACCGGCGACTGTCCGAACTGGACATCCTCGACGCCGGGCAGCGCGAACTCGTCCTGGAGCGCTGGAACGCCACGACGGCCGACTTCCCGCAGACCACGCTGCACACGCTCGTCGAGGAGCAGGCCGCCCGGACGCCGGACGCGCCCGCGGTGACCTTCCGCGGCGCGTCGCTGACCTACCGAGAGCTGGACGAGCGGGCCAACCGGCTCGCGCACCGGCTGCGTGGGCTCGGTGTCGGGCCGGGCGTGCTCACGGGTGTATTCGCGGAGCGGTCGTTCGAGCTGGTCGTCGCGCTCCTCGGCGTGCTGAAAGCCGGTGGCGCGTACGTCCCGCTCGACCCGGAGTATCCGGCCGAACGGCTGGCGTTCATGCTGCGGGACGCGGCCGCGCCCGTCGTGCTGACACAGGCGGCGTTGCGCGAAACGCTGCCGCCGGGTGACGCGACGGTCGTCGTCCTGGATGACCTTGCCGAGACGGCCGGGCAGCCGGGCATCCCGCCCGAGCCGCTCGCCGGACCGGAAGACCCGGCGTACGTCATCTACACCTCGGGCTCCACGGGGCAGCCGAAGGGCGTGCCCAACGGTCACCGCGGCATCGTCAACCGGCTCGACTGGATGCAGCGCGCGTACCGCCTCGACGGCACCGATTCGGTGCTGCAGAAGACCCCGGCCGGTTTCGACGTGTCGGTCTGGGAGTTCTTCTGGCCGCTGATCACCGGCGCGCGGCTCGTGCTCGCCGAACCCGGCGGCCACAAGGACGCCGCGTACCTGCGTGAGCTGCTCGCGTCCGAAGGCATCACCACCGCGCACTTCGTGCCGTCGATGCTCACGCTTTTCCTTGCCGAGCAAGGCGTCGAGACCTGCACGGCGCTGCGGCGGGTCGTGTGCAGCGGCGAGGAACTGCCGCTCGACGCCGCCCGCGAGTTCGTCCGGCGGCTGCCGGACTGCGAGCTGCACAACCTCTACGGCCCGACCGAAGCCGCCATCGACGTCACCGCCTGGCACTGCACGCCCGCCGCGCTCGCCGAGGTCGCGTCGGTGCCGATCGGGGCGCCGATCCAGAACATCCGGATCTACGTTCTCGATCCCGCCGGGCGGCCATGCCCGGTCGGAGTACCCGGCGAACTGCACATCGCCGGTGTCGGCCTCGCCCTCGGGTACCACAACCGCCCGGAACTGACGGCCGAGCGGTTCGTGCCCGATCCGTTCCACAGTGGACGGATGTACCGCACCGGCGACCTGGCCCATTGGCGCCCGGACGGGACGATCGCGTTCCTCGGCCGGATCGACCACCAGGTCAAACTGCGCGGCCTCCGCATCGAACTGGGGGAGATCGAGACGACCTTGCGCGCCCAGCCGGGTGTGCGCGACGCCGCCGTGATCGTCCGCGAGGACACGCCGGGGGACAAGCGGCTGGTCGGGTACGTCGTCGGCGACGCCGAGCCCGGCGAGTTGCGGACGGCGCTCAAGCAGAGCCTCCCGGACTACATGGTCCCGCCGTCGTTCGTCGCGCTCGACGAGCTGCCGCTCACCCCGAACGGCAAGCTCGACCGCAAGGCGCTGCCCGCTCCGGTCGCCTCCCGGGACGCGACCAAGGAACTGGTCGCGCCGTCGACCCCGGTCGAGATCCTGCTGGCCGAAATCTGGCGAGACGTGCTCAAGGTGGACGAACTGGGCGTCGACGACGACTTCTTCGACCTCGGCGGCCACTCGATGCTGGCCACCCAGGTGGTGGCGCGGATCGGCAAGGCGGGTGCCGGGCAGGTCGGCGTCATGGACCTGTTCCAGCACCGCACGATCCGCGAGCTGGCGTCCTTCATGGACGGTGACGCCACCGACCGGCCGCGGCACCTGCTGTACGAGCTGACCAAACCGACGACGCAGCGGACGCTGACCTACGTCTGCTTCCCTTACGGCGGCGGCAGCGCGATCGTCTACCAGCCACTGGCCGACGCGCTCCCGGAGGGCTACTCGCTCTACTCGGTCGCCATCCCCGGCCACGACGTCGGACTGTCCGAAGAGGCCCTGCCCTTCGACGACCTGGTCGAGCGGCTGGCCGACGAGATCCTCGACCGCGTCGACGGCCCGCTGGCCATCTACGGCCACTGCGGTGTCGGCAACGCACTCGCCGTCGCCGTCGCCCGGCTGCTCGAAGAGCGCGGCAGGGAGCTGGAAGTCGTCTACATCGGCGCGATCTTCCCGTTCGCCCGCATGAAGGGTCCGGTGGGCACGCTGCGCGCCAGGCTGGAGAAGCTGCGCAGCAACCGGTACTACTCGAACTGGCTCAAGGGCATGGGCGTCGACACCGACGACCTCGACCCGGCGCAGGCCGACCGGATCATCACGAACATGCGCGCCGACAGCCGTGCCGCCGAGGAGTACTTCAGCGGCCTGCTCGACGACCGTGTGGCCAAGCTGCGCGCGCCGATCGTGTCGGTGGTCGGCTCAGAGGACCCGGTCACCGACTACTACGCCGAGCGGTACCGGGAATGGGAGTTCCTCACCGACACCACCGGGCTCGTGGTGCTCGACCAGGCCGGGCACTTCTTCCTGCGCTATCGGGCCGAAGAACTCGCGGAGATCGTCACGCGCGTGCACCCGGCGCTGGACGATCCCGGCGAACTCGACGTCCGGGTCCGCGGCGAAGACGCGGCCTGGGCGGTGCACGAGACCCACCGGGCAGAAGTGGACGAGAAACCCGCGGTGCGGCCGAGCATGGCCCGGTTCGTCACGATCACGATCGGGCAATTGGTGTCCTCGACCGGCTCGGCGCTGACGTCGTTCGCGGTGCCGATCTGGCTCTACACCCGCACGGGCTCGGTCGCCGACCTCGGCCTGCTGTGGGCGCTCGCGCTGCTGTTCGGCGTGCTCGTCCTGCCGGTGGCGGGCGCACTGGTCGACCGCGGCGACCGGCGGCGGATCATGATCGCGGCCAGCAGCGTCGCCGGCGGGATCCAGCTGATACTGGCGTTGCTGTTGATCACCGGGCACGTCCAGCTGTGGTTGTTCTACGTGCTGATCCCGCTCGGGTCGGTGGCGGCTTCGTTCCAGCGCATCGCCTATCAGTCGTCGGTGGCGCAGCTGGTGCCGAAGCAGTACCTCGGGCACGCGATGGGTCTCGCGCAGCTGTCCACCGGTTTCGCCCAGCTGCTGATGCCGGTGCTCGCGGCCGGGTTGCTGGCGACGATCCAGCTGTCCGGCATCCTCATCCTGGACATGGCGAGTTACGTGTTCGCGATCGTGGGCCTGCTGCTGGTGCGGTTCCCGGACATGATGGGCTGGCGTCCGCGCGAACCGCTGCTGACGGCGATCGCGGGCGGGCTGCGGTATTCGTGGAACCACCGCGGCTTCCGCACGATGCTGCTGTACTTCGCGCTGGCGAACGTCTTCCTCGCACCCGCGCTGGTGCTGCTCTCGCCGCTCGTGCTGTCGTTCGGTTCGGTCACCGACGTCGCGCAGGTGGCGCTAGCCGAGGCCGTCGGCGCGGTCGTGGGCGGGATCGGGATGGCGCTGTGGGGCGGCCCGCGGCACCGGCGGATGGTCGGCGTGCTCGTCGGCAACGTCGGGATCGCGCTCGGCTGCCTGGTGATGGGCCTCCGGCCGTCGCTGATCGTCGTCGCGGCGGGCGTGTTCCTCCTGGCCGCCGCGATGTCCGTGTCACAGGGCATCTACGCGACGCTGGTGCAGGTCAAGGTGCCGCAGCGGTTCCACGGCCGGGTGTTCGCGATCAACCAGACGATCACGTGGTCGACGCTGCCGATCGGGTTCGCCGTGCTGGCGCCGCTGGCCGTCGGCTGGTTCTCGCCGCTGCTCGCGCCCGGCGGCGCGCTGACCGGATCGGTCGGCGCCGTGCTCGGCACCGGCGAGACCCGGGGCATCGGGCTCGCCTATGTCGTCTTCGCGCTGCTCCTGCTGCTGATCAACGTCGGCGGGTTCTCGATGCGGCGGCTGCGCCGGTTCGACACCGAAGTGCCCGATTCGCTTCCCGACGATCTGGTGGGGGCGCAGGAACGGGAGCGCAAGCTCGCGGGGAAGGAAGCCGAATGAGTACGGCAGTGCTGGTCAGGGAGGCCCGCGGGCACTGGGTCGGCGAAGTCGCGCCTGCCATCCGGGCGGCCGGGCACCGCGTGGTGCTGCTGGCCCCGCCGATGGACGCGGCCGAACGGGCGGCGCTGGACGGTGTGGTGGACGACGTCGTCGCGCTCGAAGACGTCCACGATCCGGAAGCCGTCTCGGCGAAGGTCCGGGAGATCGACGGCGGCGCGTTGGCCGGCATCTTCACCGGCTCGGACGGCGCCATCGCGAGCACTGCCCGCGCCGCGGAGCTGCTCGGGGTGGCACGCTGCCCGGCTTCGGTGTTCGCCTTGTGCGCGAACAAGTTCGCGGTCCGGGAGGCCCTCGCCGCGGCCGGGTTGCCCGGACCCGCGCACGCCCTGATCTCGTCGGCCGCCGAGGCGGAGTCGGTCGCTTCGGCGGTCGGGCTCCCGGCGATCGTCAAACCGGTCAACGGGGCGGGCAGTAATCTTGTCCGCGCTGTGTCCACTGTGGACGAACTGGCGGCCGCGTACGAGCTGCTGGCCGCGCGACTGCCCGAGTCGGCGGATCCGCGCTACCACCGTCCATTGGGGACACTGGACCCGTCGGCGACGTTCCTGGTCGAAGGGTTGCTGTCCGGCCCGGAGTACGCGGTGGACGTACTGATCCGCGACGGCGTGGCCGAGCCGGTCGAGATCCTCGACAAGCCGCTGATCGACGAGCGGAAGTTCGAGCTGGCGCTGTCGTGCCCGCCCGCCGGGCTCACCGCCGACCGGGCCGAGCTGGTCACCGCGGCGGCGGTCGCCGCCGTCCGCGCGCTGGGTCTCGACAACACCTGCGCTCACGTCGAGCTGATCGACGACGTCGACCGCGGCCCGACGATCGTCGAGGTCAACGCGGGCAGACCTGCCGGGTCGATCATGCCGCTGCTGGCGAAACTACGCACCGGCATCGACGTGTTCGCCGAGCTCGCGGCACTCGCGGTGGACGCTCCGCCGCCGGTGCGGGAACCGGCGAAACTGCCGATCCCGCTGGGCATGCTGATCCTCTACGCGGCCGGTTCGGGGCGGTTGACCGGCATCGGCGGGCTCGACGAGATCGCCGAGCTGCCCGAGGTGATCGACGTCGTCACCACCGTCTCGCCGGGGGAGGTGCTCACCGACGAACAGGAGACCTACGCGGTCAACCTCGTCGTGGCCGGGTTCGCCGATCACGACGACCTCGCCGCCCTGCACGCGGAGGCGAGCAAGCTCGTCCGGCTCGAACTGGAGGTAGTGTGAGCACCGCGTTCGTGGTCTGCGAGACCACAGGACAGTGGATCGCCGACTTCGTGGCCGCCGTGCGCGCGACCGGGCTGGGGGCCGAGCTGGTCACCCAGCCCCTGGAACCGGCCGAGCAGGCACAACTGGCGGAACTGGTGGACGGCTTCGTTTTCGTCGACGACGTTCGTGACGCCGAAGCCGTCGCCGAGGCGATCCGGGCGCGGACCGCGCATCCGGCCGGGGTGGTGACGGCCGCCGAGGGGATCATCGCGAGCGTCGCCCGCGCGGCCGAGCTGCTCGGCGTCGCGCGCTGCCCGGCATCGGTGTTCACCATGACGCACAACAAGTTCGCGGTCCGGCAGGTGCTGGCCGCGGCCGGATTGCCGGGGCCGCGCTGCGCGTTGATCTCGTCGGCTGCCGAGGCGGCGTCGGTGGCATCGGCGGTCGGGCTCCCGGCGATCATCAAGCCGGTGAACGGCGCCGCGAGCAATCTCGTGCGCACGGTGTCCACTGTGGACGAACTGGCCGCGGCGTATCGGCTGCTGGCCGAGCGGTTGCCGCTGTCGGAGGACGCCCGGTACCACCGGCTCGTCGGGTCCATCGACCCGCTGAAGGTGTTCCTCGTGGAAGGCCTGCTGCGCGGCCCGGAGTACGCGGTCGACGTCCTGGTGCGTGACGGCGTCGCGGAACCGGTGGCCGTGGTGGAGAAGCCGCTGATCGACGAGCGCAAGTTCGAGTTGGGCATGGTCTGCCCGCCACTCGAACTGTCCGAAGAGGACACCGAACGGCTGTTCGCGGCGGCGACGGCCGCCGCGCTCGCGCTGGGCCTGGACAACACCTGCGCTCACCTGGAGCTGATCGACGACGCCGAGCTGGGCCCGACGATCGTCGAGGTGAACGCGGGCCGCCCGGCAGGCGGCGCCCAGCCGGTGCTGCTGAAGCTCGCGACCGGCATCGACGTCATCGCCGAAGCCGTGTCGCTGGCACTCGGCACGCCACCGCCCGCGCGAGGTGCGGGCTTGCCAGTGCCGGTGGGCTACCTGATCTTCTACGCCGAGGGCACCGGACGGCTGGTCCGCGTCGAGGGCACCGACGAGGTCGCCGGCCTGCCCGAGGTCCTGGAGGTCGTCACGATCGTGCGCCCCGGCCAGCTGCTCACCGACGACCAGGAGATCTACGCGGTGAACGTGCTCGCCGCGGGATTCGCCGACACCGAAGACCTCGCCGCGCTGCATGCCGAGGCCGCCAAGCTGATCCGATTCGAACTGGAGGAGTCATGACCGCCGAACTCGCGGCGAACCTCGGTCACATCGAGGGCAACGAACACACGAAACTCACCGTGTACGCGGCCACGGGCCTGGACTGGGTGCGCGCGCATCGCGAAGCGCTGCAAGACCGGTTGCGCGAGCACGGCGCGATCCTGCTGCGCGGGATGCCCGCCGACCTGGCGGTGTTCAACCAGGTCACCGAGGAGATCGGTGGCTCGCTGCTGACGTACACGGAACGCTCGACGCCGCGGTCGGCGGTCTCGGGCAACATCTACACCTCGACCGAGTACCCGGCGGCCGAGTCGATCCCGATGCACAACGAGAACTCGTACTCGGCGCACTGGCCGGACCGCCTGTTCTTCCTGTGCGACACGGCGGCCGAAACCGGCGGCGCGACGCCGATCGCCGACAGCCGCGCGATGTACCGCCTGCTGCCGCCGGACCTGCGCGAGCGGTTCGCGGGCGGCGTCACCTACGCACGGGCGTTCCGCGAAGGCCTCGGGCTGACCTGGCAGGAGGCGTTCCAGACCGACGACCGCCAGGCGGTGGAGGACTACTGCGCCGGCAACGGGCAGACGTACGAGTGGACCGACGAGGGCCTGCGCACGCGGCACGTGCGTCCGTCCTTTGTCGAGGAACCGCACACCGGCGCGACGGTGTGGTTCAACCAGGCCAACCTGTTCCACGTCTCGAGCCTGGGGGAGGAGGTCAGCGAGGCGCTGCTGGAGCTGTACCCCGAAGAGGACCTGCCCCGCCACGCGTTCTTCGCCGACGGCTCGCCGATCCCGCAAGCGGACCTGGACACGATCAAGACGGCGTACGACGAGGTCAGCTACGCGTTCCCGTGGCGGCCGGGCGACATCATGGTGATCAACAACATGCTGATGGCGCACGGACGCGAGCCGTTCACGGGCAAGCGGCGGACCCTGGTCGCGATGACCTGACCCGGCTGTTCCGCGGACGCACCCCCGGACTGTCTGCAAGGGACGTTTCGGTCGGGGTCGTGAGTGGCGAATCGTGTTCTAACCCGAATCGCCACTCACGACCACCCCGTAGCGCGTGCGCCGGAAGCCGCGAGCCGGGAAAGCTCGCGAAGGCCTCCTTTCCTGCCCTGAGAACAGGAAAGGAGGCCTTCACGGACTCGCCACATTTGCCTCGCCTCTCAATAGCCGCCTTTGTCACTCCGTCGGTGTCCGTTGACCCCGAAGAAGGCGGCTCCGCCAACGACTACGACTACGTCGCCGGCGACCCCACCAACAGTGTCGACCTCGACGGCCACGGGTTTTGGGGCTCGCTCTGGAATGAGGTCAAGGCGGTTGCCCGGGTGGTGACTCCCGGTCGCCGAACGGGTCTCCTGGGTGCACGGTCCGATCGGGACTGTTGCCGTGTGGACCGATCGTGGCGACGGCAAGCGAACGTCCTGTCATGCCGATGTGGTACCGGATGTGGGGTGTTGGCACTGGTTGCGCGCCGAACGGGATAGTGGGATCGTGCCGAATCTCGGCTTCTGGCTGTTGGCGATGATTGGTCCGACTCGCCATGTCCCGTGTCTTCGTGTCCGACTCAGAGCCGGACCGCGCGCGAGTTCACGCGCCCACGGAGATCCCCGACGGTCGACTGGGAAGGCACCTGAGTTAGGTGGCAACGTGTTCTGACAAACGCTCGGGCAGGATGTGGATGTGGATGAGAGACTGAAGAAGGCACTGGAAGGCATAGGGCAGAACCCGGCGGCTCCACTGGAGGTTCTGCTTCGCCTGGTGCCCGTGGCGGCTCATGAGATCGTGTCGCGGCGGGGGGGCAAGTCGCCGGAGCTGGTCGAGAAGCTGCTCGCGACCGGCAACTCGCTCGGGTTGGACGACCCGGACGTACTGCTGAAGCACATCCAGCACTCGATCGACAGGCACATCCAGGTCTCAGCATCCGACCTCGCGATATACGCGGGAGACGATCTGCCCAGACTGGCCACGCATGCGGATCCGAAGATCCGCGCCGCTCTTGGCCGCGCCTGGGATTACGACATGCCGGAGGATATCCGCCGCGCGTTGCTCGCCGATCCGGATCCCGCGGTGCGCGAAAGCGTCGCAGGCTATCCGCACGGCGACGCACCCAAGGATCTCCATCAGAGGCTGCTGGCTGACGAGGCCACCAGAGCGAGCGTCGCATCGTACGCCACTTTGAGCAGGGAGATCGCCGAAGAACTCGTGGCCACCGACAACGAAGAGTTGCGCGCCGAAGTCGCCAAGAATCCGACCCTGCCCACCGACCTGCTGGATCGCCTGGCCGAGGACCCGAGCGGGTACGTGCAGGCGCACGTGATCCTCCGTCAGGACCTGCCCGAGGACCGGCGCCGCGAGCTGCACCGAGCCCTGTGCTCCGCCGCCAAGGGGCCGTGGAGCGCGGAATCGTTCGCGCTGACCGTGCTGAACGCGAACGACGTGCCGTGGGTTCGCAAGCTGCCATTGGCAGAACGGCTGGCCTATCTGGACTCCCCGATTCACTGTTTCCGTGCGGCAGTCGCGGCGAGCCCCGATCTGCCGCCGGAGGTTGTGGCCGCCCTGCACGACGACAAGGACGTCGGGATCCGCCGATTGGTCGCGCGCCGCCCGGACACCCCCGGCGAAGTCCTCGAGCGACTGGTAGCCCAGCACGGCGAGCACCCGAAGCACCGGCCGCTGATCGTCGAACACTCGAACTTCCCGCCGGAGGCCTTCATCCGCTTCGCCTCGCATTCCGACCCGCGACGGCGGTCGATCGCACTGAAAGGTCCCGACCTGCCGCTCGAGATCCTGGCCGAACTGGCCACCGACCCCGACGGCCATGTCCGCGAGGGCGTGGCCGGCCACCTCAAGACCCCTCCGGAGATCCTGCGGGCCCTGATCGAGGACAGCGACCTGGGCGTCTGCGCGGCCGCGGGCGCCAACCCCAGCCTGCCGCGGCAAGTCATGCTGGACTTGCTGGGCAAGGCCGGGTTGTGAGCGACCGACCGATAACAATAGGAGCATCTCACTCGTGGCCTTTCGACATCGCCTTCCACCGTGCAGCAGAAGACCACGAACGCGCGGTCATCACAGCGACGAGGCGCCTCTTCCGCTGCACCCGCGACGCCAAAAGTAGAAACCGCCGGATACACCGGATACAGCTGTCCTCTCCTGCCGAATAGCGGACGTGTCGCTCAAGCGGGCGGCGAGTTAGCCGGCTCCAGCCGCGTCGGCCTTCTCCGGGAGCATGTGGGGGCCACCCGAAGGCCAGAGCGTGGTTTCGATCGGGCTGCGCTGAGGCCGCAGACGTACATCTGGTTCCGGGTGGCTCTTTGAGGTCGTTTTCGCGAGTCAGGTGTCGACCGAACGCGCGTGGTGTGTGCCGGCGTGGAGGCTGCTCAGCAGTGCGAGGGCGTGGGCGCTGGGTGTGGCGGGTTCGGCGTGGTAGATGATCAGTTGTCGGCCGGGGGTGCTGGTCGGTATGACGAGCGATATCGACGTTGTCGGCATGTGGGTCATCGCGGACGGGCGACGTGGTCACGACGCTCCTCGAGATGGCTGACGTGGTCGCCGGCCGGGACCAGCCGGCGCGGCAACGACTTCGTCTCTTCCTCGCCCGCTTCGCTTCACGGTTGGACGTCAGCGGCGAAGCGATGTGCGCTGCGGCGGAACGGCTGTCCATGACGCTGACAGACAGCGCAGAGTACCGGACGGACGCGCTACTGCTCGCGGTCAGCGCCCTGCCCCGCCGCGGCGACCTGCTGCCGGCTCTCCGCCCTCGCCGATCGTCCCGCACAGGCTTGGCAAGTGGCGGAGCGGCTCGCGGCTTGGCCGGCCAGCCACGATCCGGGCCGCCCCGAGCTGTTCGGCGCTGCCCGAGCGCTTACGGCAAACCCGATGGAGGCGTTGCTCGCAGCGAGTATCGCGAGCCAGGCCGGCCCGCAAGCCGGATGGTCACGTCCGTGGCGTGAGCTGGTAACGGCGTTGCGCGACCACGCCGACGCCGACGTCCGCGAACGTGCGTCGCACATCGTCTTTTCTCCTGAGTGATGAGTGAGGCGCGGAAGCAGTGAGCGAAGCGCGAGCCGGCCCTTCCAACCCGCATCCACTGACGTTCCCGCTCGCATCGCAGCGACAGAATGTCGTCTTCCCTAGGATCAGGCGATGAGCTTTCCGCACGCCGACCCGAAGCGATACGAAGGGTTGCGCTCCCACGTCGAACGCCATCTTGGCCCGGTGACTCACGGGCAGAGCCCGCAGAGGCCAGACGGGCGCAACCGGGGATTCGCCCTCGGCTTTCACGCGCACCCGCGGCAGCGGATGGTCTCCGCGGTGACCACCGGGGTGCGGTTCCAGCAGATCGATGCCTCGTTGCCTCAAGAGTTCGTCGTATCTGCCGTGCCCGAGCACGAGGACGAAGCCGGATATCTCGCGCACGTCATCGCCAGCGAAGCGATCGAGCGCCAACGCGGCTACGCCTACGGCGGCGGCTACGTCAACGCCGAACCCCTCATCCCTGGCACCGGCATCGCGTTCCTGCTCGCCGCCCCACACCCGTTCGCCGACGAGGAGTTCGACCTCTACCACGACGATCGAAGCGAGCCCGCGCTGCGCTTCGTAACCCTGCTCCCGTGCACCCTCGGCGAGTTCGAGTTCGTGCGCGAACACGATGACGAACCCGCAGCGCTCTACGACGTCTGGGAGTCCCGCGAGACCGACATCCTCGACCTATACCGGGCATCGGCCGTTTGACACTGGTCAGACCCGCAAGGCGTGTCACTGTGCGTCAACGCACTCTCATGCCGATGTGCGTGTGTTTTCGATGTCATCGGGCCATCCCGAGGGTGAGATCGGGATGGGCGTCAGGAGCGGATCGCACGTTCGGTTCACCGACGGCAACGCTCCCCACGTCAGCTGCTCAACCGCCGGCACCCCACTTCCGTCCCTCGGTACCAGCGCCAGCGCATCATGTAGGTAGGTCCGTTAGCGTCGTGGCGCGCATCGCGTTCGTCGAAACGCCATTGCGCGAACATCGTTCGTGCACTGGCGGGCGGCGTGGTACGGCGAGCCTCCAGCAGCGATTCGAGCTCAGTGAGGCGCGCGGGTTTATGGTCCCCCGCATCCCACGCTTTCACGTAGAGACGCCAGGCTTCCTGTTCGAGGGCGAGACTCTCGTCGTCGATCGGCCAGACGGAGAACTCGTCGCCGTCCTCGAACAAGCTGTTCAGCCTGACGAAGTAGTGGGGAACGCCGGAGATGTCGGCGACACCGGTTTGCGGGCCGTCGTAGCGATCGTTTTCCACGTGGACGTGTTCGAAGCCGACGGAGATCAGCTGCTCCCGTGTGGTGTAGCCGCGGTCTTCCAACGGGACAATCGGGACGGGGTACTCAGTGAACCAGCCATCGGCACGGAAACCGAGCCTGCGGTACACCGGCTCGGTCTCGGTGGACGCTCGGATCGCCACGGTGTCGTATCCGGCGGCACGAGCACTGTCCACCGCGGCCAAGATCATGACGCCGCCGAATCCCCGGCGCTGGAAGGCGGCCAGAGTGGAGATGTTGTAGATACCGGCGACCTCGGCGTGCAGAAAGATCTCGCCTGTGCTCACCGGCTCGCCATGGTGGTAACCGATCAGATACTGCGCCGGACAGTCCTCGGCGAGGGCGGACGGGGCCACACGATCGTAGAACTCCACAACGGTGGCGACTGGTGGATTCCAGTCGGAGGCCAGGATTCCGGCGTAGTCGGCGAGTTCCTCGGGGGTGCGGACGCGGCGGATTTCCAAATCCGGGTGCGGGTCTGCGGCGGGGATGTCCGCGGTGTGGGCCCACATCGAGGCTTTTCTCTTCCCTGCCCTCAGTTGGACGGAGTCGAACGGCAGGTCCGCGGAATTCGGACCGGCCCACCAGGAGAAGGCGCGGCCGGTCAAACGCAGCGTGAACGCTGTGAGGGAGAGACGGTTCTTCACCTCATCCGGCGCGAAACGAGCGTTCGCGACGATGTTGAAGGTGCCGGCATCGCCTTCGATACCACTGTCGGCGATCACCAGATCGCCGGTTTCCGTAACAGTCATCCCGTCGGTACGGCGATGTAGATGACAGGCATGTTCGGCGACGTTCGCCTCGATGCGCTCCGTGAGCCCGGCATACATGGGCTCACCGTACGGTCGTGATCGGCCCCTGACCACACAATTCGTCAGTGGCAGTGTCGTTTCCAGACTCCTGCTTCGTGCACCAGATCGGAACAACGACGATGAGGGGCAAGCGAGCCGACGGCCACGCTGTCGAAGATTGCGGTCGGCACGCACCCGGCACTCCGTAGTGTCGTGCCGCGCTGTCGAACCTTCGTACGTCCGCTCATGCCGCTGGTCGCGCTCTGCCAGGCCGAGGGTCGCGTCCTGTCGTGCCGATGAGCGTGCTCCGGCCAGGCGGCGCGGTAGCATCTGGTGTGTCTCCGGTATTCGATGTCTATGTGTGGGTGGAGCCCGGCGACCGGGACGGCTCGTTGTCGCGCTTCATCGATCGCTACGTCGACGTCGAGCGGCCGGGTGACCCGAGATTCCCGGCGTTCGTTCGGACTTTTGTCTCGTATGACCCCGCTCATGGTGACGCTGACGCGCTGGCGGAGCTACGTCGGGATGACGCAGCCGAACGTGCCTTCTCTCTGTACCTACGAGCAATCGGGTATTACGGTGCCATCGTCACCGTTACGGAAGAAGGGGCCTTCGTACTCGGCCTCAGTCTCGATGGTCCCTTGAACGCGTCCGAGACGACGCGGGAGGCAGCTGATCTGATGGCCGCCCTCATGGTGGAGTTCGCTGCGACCGGCGGGATAGCCGGAGTCGAACTCGCGCCACCACAATCCGCAGCCGAGTGGAGAGACGCATACGTCCTCCTGCGTACGGTGCGGGCTGGAAAGCTCGACCCGGTCTCGTACGATGCGATCATCGATGGCGCTGCCCCCATCGGGGCATCCGAGGAGTGATCACGATGACCTGGCCGAAGAAGGACACTCGTCGAGTCTCGCTTCGCAACGGCCAGTCGTTCCTCTGGCACCTCGATGCCGACTGGGAAAGAACAACGCGCGTGATCCGTGTCAAGGAGGACGGCACCGACGGCCAGGTTCTGGTTCTCGACCCCTACCATCACGCTTTCCTGCCTACGCAGACGCAGGTCCGCCGCGCCATTCGTGACGCCTTTCGCGCCGGCTGGCGGCCCGCCACGCGATGTCCGCCACTCGAGATGGTCTTCGACGGCGAGCGCTTCGTTCCCGGGTGTCGCCACCCCGAGGGCTGAGCGGCCGGCCAGCCGCAATCGGCTTTACCGGGCGGCCCCTGATATCTTGCGGGCCATGTCGGAGTCCAACGCCACTGACCACGGCCGACAGGCCGATCCGCCGCGCCGTAGCGCCGGGCGCGTCATCCGCGGAATCATCCTGATCCTTGGCGCGGCGGCTCTGTTCGTCACCGGGATCGATGCGATCGCCGATCCAGATTCTGTCATCGCCGGTTCCTCGAACTCGGCGCGCAGCCCGGACACGGACACCGAGGCGAAGATCGGCGGCCTGCTGCTCTGCTTCTTCGGGATCACGGTGCTGGGCTTCGGCATCGGGCTGATCGTTTCGAAGGGCCCCCTCTTCGCGAAGAAGGCCGAGTGATCCTCGGATACCCGCCACGGTCCTACGATGCCTTCGTCGCGCCCGACACGAGACGCTCGTGGACCTCGAAGGCCTCCGGCACATCCATCTCGGTGTACGCGGCGTGCGCGGTCTGCCAGTGTTTCCGCGCGGTGACCGGATCACCGGCGGCGAACAGTGCGTCGCCGAGTCCACTTTGGGCTCTGGCCAGTTCGTAGCGGCTGTCCGCCGCGGTCGCCGACTCGATCGACTCCCGCAGGCAACGCACGGCGTCGGCCGCCCGCCCGGTGGCGAGCAGGGTCGCCGCCATGTCGTTGCTCGCGGCCAGGAGTCCTTCTCTGCTGCCGATCTCCTTGGCCAGATCGATGGCCTGCCGGTGATGCGCCAACGCCTCGTCGAACCGTCCTGCCGCGACGAGCAGGACACCGAGATGGTTGAGTACCTTGCCCTCGTCGGCCCGGTTGTGTGTCTGCCTCGCCACGGCGAGCGCCTGCTCGTACCAGGCCCCTGCGTCGGTGTCCTTTCCCATCCGCCAGAACGTGGTGCCGAGACCGTCGAGCGTCCGGCATTCGCAGAGGTGGTCACCACTCGCCCTGGTCACGTCGAGGGCCTGGGACAAAGCTTCGACGGCGGCGGGATAATTCCCCAGCCGCATCTCGGCGAGGCCGATATTGCACAACTGCCGTGCCCGGAACGACTCGTTGTTCCTCGCGACGGCGAACTCCATGGCCTGCCGGAAACAAGGCAACGCGGCGCGATAGTCACCGAGGCTGGTCAGCAACAGGCCTACGTTCCCCGACAGGTTGACGACGTAATCGGATTCACCGGCGGCGGAGAACTCTCTGATCGCATCCTCCAGGACGACGAGTGCCTCGGCGGTGTTCCCCCGCTGCCAATGGGTCATGGCCAGCCCGTTCAGAACGTGCCCTCGGGTGACACCGGACGCGACCCGGACGGCGTTGCCGAACAAGGCGAGTGCGTCACTCACGTGAACACGAGCCTCGAAGTAGCTCGTCATCACGCACGCGAGCCGAGTCACGTGCTCGTCACGCCCTTCGCTCAGCGCCCAGCCGGATGCGACGACGAGGTTGACCCGCTCGGCGTCCAGCCATGCCATCGCCTCGTCCGCCCCGTCGAACCCGAGAGCCCGCGCCGCGGGGGTAGGCAGGTCCTCCCACCGTTCAGCCTCATGGGGGAAGCAGGTGACGAGCGCTGCACGGGCCGTGGCCAGCTGGAAGTCGAGCAGCCGGACCGCCGCGGCCCGGCGCACCCGGGCTTGGACGTTCTCCCGGACGCGTTTCTCGGCGAACACCCGGACCAGGTCGTGCAGTTCGAACCGGGACGCGCGGGACGTGACCATATTGGCCGCCACCAGATCGTCGAGTTGTCGACGCACGACGTCGATCTCGACGCCCGCCAACGCCGCGGCCGCGTGGTCGTCGACATCTCGACCTGGATAGGCGGCGAGCAAGCCGAGCACTACCCGGTCCGGTTCGGCCAGCTCGTCGTACGACGTGCGCAACGCGACTTCGACCCCGTCGTCCAGCCGCAGCATGGTCCGCAGATCGGCGAGGCGGTCCCGGTGGTCGGCCATCGTCCACTCGTCCGAGGCGGCCAACCGGCGGGTCACCAGTGCGAGGGCCAGCGGTAACCGGCCGACCAGTTCGATGATGTCGGCCGCTTCGCCCTGCTCCGCGTCGACGCGTTCGTCGCCGATCCCGTCGCGGAGCAACTCGACCGACTCTTCCGGCGTGAACACGTCGAGCGCCACATGCCGCGCCTCCTCCAGCCCGACGAGGCGGCGCCTGCTGGTGACCAGCACCAGGCAGGTCGGAACGGCGGGCAGCAACGGCAGTACCTGGTCGACGGACGCCGCGTTGTCCAGCAGGATCAGCGCGCGCCGTCCGTCCAGCAGCCGGCGGAACAGCGCGCTCCGGTCGGCGAGGGTGAGGCAGCCGATCTCGCTACCGGACGCCCCGAGCCGCCGCAGAAAACCTTCGAGCACCGCGGCCGGGTCCGCGGCGGGCCGATCCGCGTCGAAGCCGCGGAGATTCACCACCAGCCGCACGTCGGCGAACCGGCCCCGCTCGGCCAGCAGCCGCGCGACCTCGCTCGCGAACCGGGTCTTGCCGACCCCGGCCATTCCGGAGATCGCCCACACACCGGCGTCGTCCGGCTCGACCTCCAGCACCTGGCGCAGGTGCGCCTGCCTGCCGACGAACCCGCCGACCCCGGCGGGCAGGTGATCGGCCACGCTGATCACGGCCGCCTCGGTGGCGTGTCCGGTGATCACCCGGTGCGCCTGCCGCCATTCCGCCGCGACGTCCATGCCGAGCAGCACGGCCGCGATGTCGACGACCAGTTCGACGTCCAGTCGCTTGCGTCCCGGCAGCAGGCAGCGGTACACGGTGTTGTAGGCGGGCAGGTCGACCGTCCCCCGAGCCGTGCGCAAGCGCCGCACCCGCCGGTGCAGTTCCCGGTGGGTCAACCCCGCCCAGGCCAACGCCTGCCGCAGCCGCTGGGAGAGCTCGTCGTACGACCGAGCTCCGACCGGGCTCGGCGGCTGTTCCTCCGTCACGGGAACCCCCTGGACACGTCGAACCGATCCGCCCGGCGGTGACTCCCGGACCGAATGCTGACCGACCTTAGACGAGATCCGGCGACCGGTGGGCCGAAGGGGCTCTTGCCCTGCCTGGGGACATGAAGGCCCCCTTCCTGTACCTAGGCGCGGTGAAGGGGTCCTTCATGTACCTCGGTGGGGGATCAACCGCGGCGAAGTCACGTGATCGAACGGACGACACGCGTGATCCGGCGGACGACACGCGTGACTGGATGGACGACACGACCGTGGCCGGGGATTTCTCCTGTTCGGACCTTTTCGATCGGCCGAACGGACTACTCTTTTCGATCATGGATCCCGACCGGACGCCGGAGCCGCTGGGCGCCGGTTCGTTCGACGAACTGGCGGCCCGGCTGAACACGCTGCGCGGCTGGAGCGGCGTGTCCTACCGGGAGCTGCACCGGCGGGTCGTGCGGGGGCGGCGGACGGCGGGGAACCCCGATCTGCCGGTGTTCAACACGGTCTACCGCTGCCTGCAGCCGGGCAGACGGCGAATGGACGCGGATCTCGTCGCGGACATCGTGCGTGCGCTCACCGCCGACGAAGCGGTGGTGGTGCGGTGGCGGCAGGTGTGCCAGGTGATCGCCGGGCTCACCGCCGACTCGTCGTGGGTGACCGTGGCGGGTGAGCTGCCCGCCGACAGCACGGAGTTCGTCGGCAGGCACGCCGAGCTGGCCGCGATCACCGAGGACGGCGAGCGGTGGTCGCCGGTGGTGGTGATCGACGGTATGGCCGGTGTCGGCAAGACCAGTCTCGCTGTCCGTGCCGCGCACCGGCTGGCGCACCGGGACGGCGCCGCGGTCCGGTTGTGGGCGGACCTGCGTGGCTACGACGCCGACCGCGCGCCCGCCGACCCACTCGCGGTGCTGGACGAGTTCCTCCGGCGGCTCGGGGTGCCGGGCGGGGAGATCCACCGCCTCGGTCCCGCGGGCAGGCTGACGACGTACCGGCAGCTGCTCGCGGACCGGCGTCCGGTCGTGGTGCTGGACAACGCGGCGGACGCCGACCAGGTGCGCCCGCTGCTGCCGGACTCGCCGGGCGGCGTCGTGCTGATCACCAGCAGACGGCGCCTGACCGGCTTGGCCGGTGCGCGGATCGTGCACCTGGAGGCGTTTCAGGGGACCGAGTCACTCGATGTGCTGCGCAGGCTGGTCGGCGCGGCCGAGATCGCCGAGGACACCGAGGCCGCTACGAGGATCGCCGAGCTGGTCGGTCATCTGCCGCTCGCGTTGACGGTGGTGGCCGGCCGCATCCGGAACCGGCGCGACTGGACGTTGCGCGACCACGCCGCCCGGCTCGCGGAACGCCGGGGCAGCCTGCGGGTCGAGGACGAGCTGGAGAACGCCATCGGCCTCTCCTATGCGGACCTGCCTGCCGAGGCCGCGCTGCTGCTGCGCCTCCTCGCGATCCATCCCGGCCGCGACGTCGACACGCGCGCGGCGGCCGCGCTCGCCGGGGTGGACCTGCGCACGGCGGAGGCACTTCTGGGTGAACTGGTCGCCGGGAGCCTGGTGCAGCGGTCCGTCCGGGATCGATTCGGCCTGCACGACGTGGTCCGCCTCTACGCGGCGGGGCTGGCGCGGGACGTGGACGCCGCCTCCGCGCGGCAGACCGCACTCGGCCGGTTGTTCGACTACTACCGGCACACCGCCTCCCGCGCCATGGACCGCTACGCCCCGCACGAACGCGACCGCCGGCCCGAAGTGTCCACTTCGGACGTTCCGCCGCCGGACTTCGGCGACGTCGCGGCGGCGACGGAGTGGCTCGATGCCGAGCGGCACAACCTGGTAGGCATCACCGCGCTGGCCGAAGAGCAGGGCAGACGCGAGGACGCGGCCACGATGTCGCCGATCCTGAACCGGTATCTGTACAACGCGCTGCACTTCGCCGACGCGGAGATCGTGCACGGCATCGCGGTCCTCGCCGCCGACCCGCTGGTCCAGGCGAGTGCGCGGATGAGCCTCGGTGCGGTCTATCTGCGTTCCAACCGCTATCAGGAGAGCATCGACCAGTTCAAGCAGGCGCTCACGCGGTACGACGCCGGTGGTGACCGGGCGAGCTGGGCGCGGGCACTGAACAACCTCGGCAACGCGTTCGACCGGCTCAGCGACTTCGCGGCGGCCGAGGACTGTTACCGGCAGGCGTTGCTCGTGCACCGGGCGACCGGCAACCGCACCAGCGAGAGCCGCGCGCTGGGCAACCTCGGGAACAGCGCGATGCGCGTCGGCGACTGGGACAAGGCGGCGACGTATCTGGACGAGGCACTGGCGATCATGCTGGAGGTCGGGGACCGGGTCGGGGAATGCCTGACCTACGGCAACCTCGGCACGGTGCACGAGCAGCAGGGGCACTTCGCCGAGGCACTCGACCACTTCCGGCGGGCGCTCGTCACCGCACGCGAGTTCGGTTACCCGTTCCCGGAGACCGAGGCGTTGCTCCACATCGGAGTGCTGCTCGCGCGGCTGGGTGAGCACGACGACGCTCTGGCGCACCTGACCGAGGCACTGGACCTCGCGCGCCGGAACAGCTTGGGCGAGTTCGAGATCAAAGCGCTCAACGGCATCGGGGTCGCACTCGGCGACCGGGGTGACGCCGACGGCTCGATCGCCAGGCACCGGGACGCGCTTGTGGTGGCCGAAAAACTGGGCGACCGCTACGAACAAGCGCGGGCGCACAAGGGGATCGAACGCGGCGCGGCCGTCACCGGCGACACCGGAACGGCCGACGATCACGGCCGGAAGGCGCGGGCCCTGCTCACCGAGATCGGCCTGCGCTAGGCCGCCGCACCACGGATCCGGGGCGCCATCGAGGGGGAGTGGCGGTGTCCCGGATCCGTGGTGTTCGCCGGTCAGGCCGGCGCGAGCCGGCTCACTTCCAGCTGTACGCGGCGCCGCCGAAGCCCGGCTGGATCTTCGCCCGCACCCTGGGGGTCGAAGCGAGGCCGAGGTAGCCGCCGCCCTTCTTAGGCGGGCCCGACCAGCGCACGACAACGGTGCCGCCGGTTCCGCAGCCTGCCGTCTTCCAGGTCTTGACGCTCTTGTTCTTCTTGGTGCTCCAGTAGTGGCCCTCCGCCTGAACACAGATCCTGCTGTTGCTGCCAGGCGGGAGCTTCCACGTGTAGCGGCGGTGCTGCGGGTTCTTCTTCGAAGCCGGGCTGATGTAGCCGCAGCCCGCCTTGTCCACCTTCCAGCCGCCGTAGCCGGCCAAACCGCCCCGCCATCCGCCGCAGTCGGCGGAAGCGTCGATGCCCTCCGTGGTCACGTCGGTCAGTGCGACCTCGGTCGTGGTGGAGTCCGCCTCTTCCTCGGCCATCGCCGGCGCGCTCTGCACGGCGAGTGCCATTCCCGCGACCAGCAGGCCGGTCGTGACCCGTGTCGTCCATTTCTTCACTGGTGATCTCTTCTCGTCGTTCGGCTCGAACGCCGCGGCGAATCGCGCCGGGCCTTCTTTCGAGTTCGATAGGGCAGCCGGCCTTCTGGGTTACTTCCGCGCCAGAAGAGCACGACCTTGCCCCGCGTGAGTGATTTTCCGTCAGCCAATCAACTGGCCACGGCAAACATTATCGGCAAGGCGCGGAGCCGCCTAGTGATCTTGTGCGGTGATCTTGATCGAGGTTGTTCGAAAACGCCGGACCGGGGCATCAGCCGAGATCGACGAGCGATCCGAAGCCCAAGTGACGGGCTTGCGAGGCGATAGCGCCGTAGAGCGCCACGTCCAGCACGCCCATGCCGAACGGGTTGAGCACGACGTGCGGCCGGGCGGTGCCACGGCTGGGGTACCGGCCGGTGAGCAGCCCGCCCAAGGTGGCGTCGATGGGTTTCGCCGTGCCGTCCGACGGGCGGGTGACCAGTCCGTCGCGCATCAGGCGGCCGAGGGGGCGGCGGGGGTTGTCCGCCACCAGGTCGAGGTCGTCCACGTACAGCGCCGCGGCGTCGAGGAACGTCTCGTCCGCGAGATCGCCCAGTGACACGTTGACCAGCAGCGCGCCGGGGCGCGCCCAGTCGGGGGTCACGTAACCCTCGTCGGCGGTGGTGGTGAAGACCGCGATCTCGCCGGCGGCGACCGCGTCGCGGGCCTTGTCGTACACGGTCACTTCGAGGCCGTCGCGGGAGAGCAGGTCCGCGAGGCGGTGTGCGACGGCCGGATCGCGGTCGTGCAGCGACACGGCGCGCAGGGAAGGCAACCTGCGGGTCAACAGCGCCGCGTGCATCCGCCCCTGCGCTCCGCACCCCACGATCGCGAGCGAACCGGCGTCGGCGAAACCCGTGACGTCGACACCGACCGCGCTCACCGCCGCCGTGCGCACGGCGCTCAGCAGGCCCGCTTCCATGATCGACGTGACCCGGGCGGTCTCGGCGTCGAAGCACAGGCCCAGCCCGCCCGCGCGCTCCAGGCCCGCCGCCGGATTGGACACGCTGGCGTTGATGATCTTCATCCCGTGGTGCGGCCCCACCGCGCCGGGCATGCCGATCGACCGGGTGTACGCGCCCTGCGAGTTCTCCCACCGCAGGTACGCCTCCGCGGGAAGCAGGCTCTCACCGCGGTCGTGGTCGGCCAGCGTCCGCCGCACGATCTCGACCGGGTCGATGGTCGCGAGGCATCGCCGGACGTCCGCGCGCGACAGCACGGTCACCCGGCCCGCGCCCGCCAGTCCCGTGTCCGCCTGGTCGTACCACTGCTCGCTCATGCCGATTCCTTGCCGCGGCACCATTCCAGTGCCGCCATCGCGCTGTACATCTTGTTCTCCGCCTGGGCGAACGCGATGCTGTCCCGGCCGTCCAGCACTTCCGCGGTGACCTCCTCGCCGCGGTGCGCGGGCAGGTCGTGCATGAACACCGCGTCCGGGCTGCCCCGCCACAACGCCCGGGTCACCTGGAACGGCGCGAAAACCTCGCGCCAGTCAGGGTCCGGTTTGGTCGTCCCCGTCGTCTCCCACCGCGTGGTGTACACGACGTCGGACACGGGCAGGTCGTCCATGTCGTGACGCTCCACAATGGACGACCGGTGGCGCGCGGCGTGTGACCGCGCACGCGCCAGCACTTCGGGATCGAGGCCGTAGCCGGGCGGGGTGCGCAGCTGCAGTTCGGTGCCGGGGAACCGGGTGAGCGCCAACGCGAGCGCGGCCGCGGAGTTGTTGCCCTCGCCGAGGTACAGCACCCGCAGCCCGTCGACGCGCCCGAACCGGCGGGCCATCGTGGTGAGATCCGCGAGCGCCTGGGTGGGGTGTTCGTCCGCGGTCATGGCGTTGACCACCGACATCCGCTTCTGGTCGGCCATGGCCCGCAGTTCCGCCGGATCGCCCGCGGTGCGCACCACGAGCGCGTCGAGCATGGTGGACAGCACCCGGCCCGTGTCCGCGATGGTCTCCCCGGTGTTGATCTGCAGATCGCCCGGCCCGTAGGAGACGATGCGCGCGCCGAGCCGCAGCGCGCCCGACGAGAACGCCGTGCGGGTGCGCGTGGAGGTCTTGCTGAAGTAGATGCCGACGACTTCACCGGACAGCGGCGCGCCCGCTTGCCGCGGGTCGCCGGCCAGGGTCGTCGCCCGCGCGACGATGGAACGCAGTTCCTCGTCGGTGAGATCGTCGAGGGAAATGAGGTGGCGCAAGGTTTCTCCTTACCGGGCGGCGGTCAACGGCCGGGTCGTGACCTCGGGAACTTCGCCGAAGTGCTCGAGCACCCAGGAATCCGAGTAGATGGTGTCGAGGTAGCGGTTGCCGTCGTCGGGGAAGACGAGCACACACCGCGAACCGGCCGGGATGCGGTGGCGCAGCTTGCCGAGCGCGGCCACGGTCGCGCCGGACGACCCGCCGGCCAGGATCGCTTCACGCGCCACCAGCAGACGGCAGGCACGTACGCATTCCAGGTCGGTCACGTGGACGATTTCGCTGATCGCACCGGCGGCCTCGACCGAGCCGACCAGGGGCGGCCGCCACCCGGCACCGTGCCCAGGGATCAGCCGATCCTCGGTCGGGGTGTGGAAGATGGCGCTGCCCGCCGCGTCGACCGCGACCAGTTTCGTGGCCAGGCCGTGGTCGCGGATGTGGTCGGCGCAGCCGCGCAGCGTGCCGCCGGTGCCGACCGAGCAGAACAGGTAGTCGACTCGCCCGTCCAGCGCGGTGACGATCTCGGCCATCGTCTGCTCGTGCGCTGCCGCGTTGAGCGGGTTCTCGTATTGGTTGGGCCAGAACGCGTCCGGCAGCTCCGCCACCAGTTCCCGCACCCGCGCGATCCGCGCACCGAGCAGGTCGCCGCCCGGCGCGGACACGACTTCCACCGCCGCGCCGTAGGCCCGCAACAGCGCGACGGACTGCGTGGTCGTACGGGTGTCGACCACGCAGATCAGCTCGAGCCCGAAGTAGGCGCACAGCTGGGCGAGGCCGACACCGAGGTTGCCGGAGGTCGACTCCACCACCACCGACCGGCCGGGTACCAGCTCCCCGGCCTGGATCTTGCCGCGCAGCATGTGCAGCGCGGTGCGGTCCTTGACACTGCCGCCCGGATTGAACTTCTCCATCTTCGCGAACACCTGGACGTCCGCGATCGGCACGACCCGCTCCAGCGCGACCAGCGGGGTGTCGCCGATCGTCGCGAGCACTCCGCTCAAGTCACCCGTGCTCAACGGACACCCGCTCTCCCCGGGCCACCGGAGCCGGTGCCGCGACATTGCCGCCGGACACGATCGCCACGGTCGTGCCCTGCCACTGCCCGGTCAGGTGGGCGGCGGTCGCCACCGCACCGCTCGGCTCGGCGAGCACACCGAACCGGCCGGACAGGTACTCCTGCGCGGCGACGATGGTGTCCTCGTCGACGGTGACGATGTCGTCCACGAGCACCCTGATGTGGCGCCACGCGAGCTCGCCGAGCACCGGTGCGCGCAGCCCGTCCGCGATCGTGCGGTAGGTCCGCTCCACCGGCCACCGCACCAGTTTCCGCAGCCGCAGCGACTCCGCCGCGTCCCCGGCCAGCGCCGGCTCGACGCCGACGACCCGGGTGCCGGGGGAGACCGCCTTCACCGCCGCGGCGACCCCGGCGAGCAGGCCGCCGTTGCACACCGGCACCAGGACGGTGCGCACCTCGGGCAGATCCGCCACGATCTCGGCGCCGACCGTGCCGTGCCCGGCGATCACGTCGAAGTCGGCGGAACCGACGACGGTGGCGCCGGTCCGCGCCGCCAGCTCGGCCGTGGCCCGCTCGCGCAGCGCGGGCGGCACGATCACGACATGCGCGCCGAGCGCGCGGACCGCGTCCACCTTCAACGCGGGCGCGGTGGCGGGCAGGACGACCGTGGCCCGCAGCCCGTGCCGTGCCGCCGCGTAGGCCACGGCCCGCCCGTGGTTGCCGGACGACTGGGCGAGGACGTGGCTCGTGGTGAGCCGGGCGACCGCGTTGAGCGCGCCGCGTACCTTGAACGAACCGGTCCGCTGCAGGTGCTCCGGCTTGAGCCACAGGTCGCCGAACGGGCCGAGCAAGGGCGTGCGGTGCACGGAGTGCCGGATCCGCTTGGCGGCGGAGTGCAGGTCTGCGGGGGTGACGAGGGAGGACATCGGCGTCACCGCGCCAGGTTCCGGTCGGCGACCGCCTGCACGCGGTCGAGGTCGGCGTCGATCTCCGCCGGTGGCGCCGCGTCCGGCAGCAGGTCCTCGATGTCGCGCAGCGGCCGGTATCGCAGGCCGAGCACACCCCACACCACCAGCACGGCACCGGAGACCACCATCAGCGTGGCGAAGCCGCCGAGCCGGTCGGCGAGCGGTCCCGCGGTCAGGAATCCGAGGGGTTGCATGGCCGTCGCCAGCATGACGTTGATCGCCAGCACCCGGCCCTGCAGCTGCTGGCCGACCTTCGTCTGGATGATCGACAGCCAATGCGCGTTGCCGATGCTCATGCACGCCAGCCGCACGAACAGGCCTGCCGCGACCACGAACACCGACGGCCACGCCCCCATCAGCGCCACTCCGAGCCCGGAGCCGATGACGAACGCGATCATGCCGGTGGCACGGCGTGTGGTGCCGCCCCAGGTGACCACGACGAGTGCGCCGACCGCGGCGCCGATCCCGCCGACGGCACTGACCACGCCCAGTTCACCCGTCGAGCCGATCGACAGGACCAGCGGGGTGAGCCCCACCCACATCACGGCGGTGAAGTAGTTGACCACCGCGAAGTAGCCGATCATCACCAGCAGCGGTTTGCGGCGCAGCACGAACTTCCACCCACCGGTGACCGCCTTCGCGAACGGTTCGGCCCGGGTGAAGAACATCCGGTTCGGGAACCGCACCAGCACCAGGGTGAGCACCCCGATCGCGAACGTGGCGACGTCGACCACGACGACCGCGGTCAGCCCGGACAGTCCCATGAGGACACCGCCGAGGACGGGCCCGAGCACGGTGCCGAGACCGGCGCCCATGTCGGCGAGCGCGTTGGCCTGCGGCAGGTACGGCTTCGGCACCAGCTGGGCGATCGCCGCCAGGTAGGCGGGCCGGTGGAACGCCGACGCCACCGACATGACCCCGACGATCGCGCACACCGCCACGAGATCCAGCCGTCCCAAGGCGAACAGCACGGCGAGCACGGCCATCGCCGCGCCGCTCGTCAGGTCGCAGCACAGCATGATCCGCCTGCGGTCGACCCGGTCGGCGAGCGCGCCGCCGATCGGTGTCAGCAGCATGCTCGGCACGCGGGCGAGCAACATGACCAAGGCGAGGTCGACGACGCGGCCGCTGAGCTGGTAGGCCCAGACGCCGAGGGCGAACGCGCTCAGTTCGTTGCCGATCATCGACACGGCCTGGCCACCCGCCACGGTGTAGAACGCACGCAGCCCGCGCCGGGTCGCGGTCGCGGCGACCGGGACGTCGTGGACTTCGGGCGGCAGGTCTCCGGCGGCCCACCGGGACAGCCGGTCATGCAGCAGTGCGGCGACCTCGGTGGCCTGGTGGCGCAGGAAGTAGTGCCCGGCCTTGGGCAGCACGGCCAGTTCGACGCGATCGGCGAACACGCCCCACTCGCGGTACCGCTCCTGGTACAGCTCGGTCGCCGGGTCGCTCGACCCGACCACGCACAGGACCGGAGCCGTGAGGCGGGGTTTTCCACCGGCGTCCGGGTCGAGTGCGCGGCCGAACCACGCCTGTGCCTGTCCGGCGTCGTGCCGCAACGCCCGCAGCATCGCCGCGCTCGCGGCCTCGTCCATGTCGTCCAGCAGTCCGCCGGTGGCCCGCAGGGTGTCCCGGTAGAGCCGGTCCGCCACCCAGCGTTCGCGCGGGAATCGGCGTTGCAGCCAGGCAGAAAGCTTGCCCGGCAGGCGTGCGGAGGGGAAGCTGCCCGCCACGACCACTCCGGCCACGGTGCGGCCGTCGGCTTCGAGCCGGGCGGCGAGCGCGGTGGCCACCGCGGAGCCGACGCAGTGCCCGTACAGCGCGACCGGGCCGGTGACGGTCCGGGCGATCTCGTCGGCCAGCAGGTCCACGATCTCGTCGACGGTGCGGAACGCCTCGTCGGGCCGGGCCACGTCGTGGCCGGGCAGTTCGACGGCGAGCAGGTCGATGTCCGGTGTGGCGGCGGCGAGTTCGGTGGCCAGCGGCTGGAACACCGCGGCCGAGCCGCCGCCGTAGGGCACGCAGACGAGCGTCACGTCCGGTGTGCCCGCGCGGGCGGGGGAGAGGCGGTGCAGCAGGCGCCCGTCGGCGGTCTCCTGACCGGCGTCGAGGTGGGCGGCCAGTTCGCGGACGGTCGGGTGCAGGAACAGGTCGATGACCCGAAGCCGCTCGTCGATCAGCCGGACCGCGCGGACCGCGGTGAACGAATGGCCGCCGAGGGCGAAGAAGTCGTCGTCCGCGTGGACTTCGGGCACATCGAGCACCTGTGCCCACACCTGGGCGACGCGGTGCTCGGTCGGCGTTTCCGGCGCACGTGAACCCTTCACCGGCACGGGAATGGGCTCGGTGACCGGGCGGGACCCGGAGCGGGCCGGCCCCACCGCGGCGACCGGCTGGTCCACATCGGACAGTAAACCGGTCAGGAGTGACTGGAAGTCGGCGACGATCCCGTCGGCGGTGCCGGCGTCGAACAGGTCGGCCCGGTAGGCGAGGCCGCCGAGGTAGGTGTCGCCGTCGTTGACCAGCACCATGCTGAGGTCGAACTTCACCTGCTCGCCCGCGTCGCGGACGGCCGTCACCTCGACGCCCGGGATGGCCGGCGGCGTCGCCGGCTGGTCGAGGACGTTCAGCAATACCTGGAAGATCGGCGTCGCGGCCACGGACCGCTCCGGCCGCAGCCGCTCGATGATCCCTTCGAGGGGAGTCTCGGCGTGCGCGAACGCACCGAGCACGGTCTCGCGGGACCGGCCGAGCAACTCCCGCACGGTCGGGTCGCCGCCGAGGTCGGTGCGCAACACGAGCGTGTTCACGAAACAGCCCACCGTCGACTCGGCGTCCGGGTGGTGCCGCCCGGATTCCGGCACGCCGACCGCGACGTCGTCGGTCCCGGCGCGGCGGCCGAGCAATTCCTGCCAGCAGGCCAGCAGCACCATGAACGGCGTCACGCCCGCCTCGGCCGCGACCTGCCGGACGCGTGCGGTGAGCGCGGCGGGGAGGGCGAACCGGACGTGCCCGCCGGACCAGTCGGCCACCGCCGGGCGGGGCCGGTCGGTCGGCAACGTGAGCAGCGGCGGCAGCCCGGACAGGCGGTCGCACCACCAGTCCAGGTCCTCGTCGCGCCCGCGGGCGGCCAGCCAGGCGGCGTAGTCCGCGTACTGGACGGGCAGGGCCGCGGCCGGTGCCGATCCCGCGAGCCGCGCGGCGTACGCGTCGGCGAGGTCCGCGCCGATGACGCCGCGCGACCAGTTGTCGGTCGCGATGTGGTGCACGGTGAGCGCGAGCACGTGCTCACCGGCGGCGATCCGGAACAGCGAGGCCCGCAGCGGCGGCTCCCGGTCGAGCGCGAACGGCCGCGCCAGCTCCGCCCGGCACGCCGCGTCCACCCGGTCGGCGGCCATGTCCACAATGGACACCGGAACGCGGTCGGCGGGAACCGGAACGGCCACCGGGGTACCGTCCCGCTCCTCGATGACGCTGCGCAGGACGGTGTGCCGAGCGGCGACGTCCCGCACCGCGAGCGCCATCGCCGCCGCGTCCAGCGGCCCACGCAGCCGCAGCACGAGATCGGCGTGATAGGCCGACCCCGGACCGAGCAGTTCGAGAAACCACAGCCGCGCCTGCGCGGACGACAACGGCGCGGGCGCTTCGGGGTCCGGCCGCACGGGGATGGGCGCGCCGCCGAACACCCCGCCCGGGTCGGCGGACAGTACGGCGGCGAGATCGGCCAGCACCGGATGCTCGAACACCGTGCGCACGGCGACGTCGCGGCGCAGCGTCTCGCCCAGCCGCCCCGCCACGCGCACCGCGGCGAAGGAATGACCGCCCACGGCGAAGAAGTCGTCGTCAGCGGAGATGTCGGCGTTCCCGAGCACATCGCCCCAGACCCGCGCCACGAGCCGCTCGGCCGGGGTCGCCACCGGCCTCCGCGCGGCGGGCTCCCGCTCGGCGACGTCCGGCAGCGCGGCCCGGTCGATCTTGCCGTTCGCGTTGAGAGGCAAGCGATCCAGCACGGTCAACGAGGCGGGCACCATGTAGTCCGGGAGGCGCTCTCGCAGCGTCCGGCGCACGGTCGCCACATCGAGCCCCGGTCCGACCAGCCAGGCGGCGAGCCTGCGGTCCAGGCCGGTGCCGACCGGCAGCACCACGGCCTCGGCCACCCCGTCGACGTCGCGGAGGGCGGCGGTGACCTCGCCCAGTTCCACCCGGTGGCCGCGCACCTTGACCTGGTCGTCGGCTCGGCCGAGGAACTGCACGGCGCCGTCGGCCCGCACCCGTAACAGATCGCCGCTGCGGAAGCACCGCACGCCGGTGCCCAGCGGGTCGGGCACGAACCGGGCCGCGGTCTGCGTGTCGTCGCCGAGATAGCCGCGGGTGATCTGCGGCCCGCCGATCACCAGTTCACCGGTCATGCCTTCGGGGACGACCGCGCCGCGCGCGTCGGCGAGATGACCGACGACCCCGGGCAGCGGCGTGCCGAGCGGCACGTATCCGGTGCGTTCGTGCGGCGGGACGGCCGCCACGTCGCACGTCATCGAGATCATCGTGCTCTCGGTGTGCCCGTAATGGCTCTGCACCCGAAGGCCGGGACGGGCCGCCTCGACCCGCTCGACGAGCGACCACGGGCACGCCTCACCGGCGAGGATCAGCAGCCGCCTCGGCAGCACGGTGGCCAGATCCCCGTGCCGGGCAAGGAGTTCCAGGTGACTGGGCACGCACTTGAGCACGTCGACCGGGTGCTCGGCCAGGTACCCGGCGAAGGACTCCGGGTCCATCGCGGTGTCCCGCTCGACCAGGTGGACGGTGCCGCCGGTGGTCAGCGCGCCGTACACGCAGGTGAGGCCGAAGTCGGCCGCCGGGGTGGAGACGACCGCGAACGACGCGCCCGCCACGTCGCCGAGCCGGGGCAGCATGCCCGACAGGTAGTGCGCGACGTTGCGGTGCTCGACCGCGACTCCCTTCGGCGCACCGGTCGAACCGGACGTGAAGATCACGTGGATCAGGTCGTGGCCCGCGACCGGGACGTCCGGCCGGGTGCCTGGCCGGGCAGCGACCGCGTCGTCGACCGTCAGGACGGTGACGCCGGGAACGGTGATGTCGAGGCCGGGTTCGGCGAGCAGGATCCGCGCGCCCGCGGTGGCGAGGATGGCGGCCACCCGCGCCTGCGGGTAGGTGGTGTCCATCGGCAGGTACGCGCCGCCGGACTTCATGATGCCCAGTACCGCGCACGCCACGTCCGTGCCCTGTTCGAGCAGCAGTCCGACCGGCTCGTCGGCGCGCACGCCGAGCGCCCGCAGCCGGTGCGCGATCCGGTTGGCGCGTTCGTCGAGCTGCCGGTAGGTGAGCGTGCCGGTCGCGCCGACCACGGCGACCCGGTCCGGGCAGCGGTCGACGGTGTCTTCGATCAGCATGTGCACCGGGCGGAGCTCCGTCCGCTCCGGGGCCGGTCCCGCCAGCACCGGGGCGGTGACGACTTCGATCGGCACCTCGGCCACCGGCCGGTCGAGGTCCGCGGTGATCCCGTCGACGAGCGTGACGAACCAGCGGGCGATCCGGTCCGCGGTGCCCCGGTCGAACAGGTCGGTGCGGTAGGCGAGCCCGCCCGAATAGCCGTCGCCGGATCGGGACAGCGCGAGGTTCAGGTCGAACTTGACGCCGCGCACCGGCGGTTCGGTGACGCGGGTCGCCAGTCCGGGCAGCTCGGGTGCCCGCGACGGTTCGTCGAGCACGTTGAGCATGACCTGGAACACCGGCGACGCGTCGAGCCCCCGTCGGGGCGCGATCCGCTCCACGATCCGCTCGAACGGCACGTCCGTATGCGCGAACGCGTCGAGCACCGTGTCCCGGGCGGCTGCCAGCAGCTCGCGGCCGGTGGCCGCCCCGGCCAGGTCGGTGCGCAGCACCAGCGTGTCGACGAAGCAGCCGACGACCCGTTCGGCGTCCGGGTGGCGCCGTCCGGACTCCGGCACACCCACCGGCACGTCGGTCGTCCCGGCCAGCCTGGAGAGCAGGGTCTGCCAGCACGCCAGGAACACCATGAACGGGGTGGTGCCGGTGGTGCGGCCGATCTCCCGAAGCCGCGCGGTGAGCGCGGCGGGCACCTCGACACGAACCTCGGAGCCCTCGTCCCCGGCCACGGCCGGACGAGGCCGGTCGGTCGCCAGCTCCAGCACCGGTGGGAGCCCGGCGAGCCGTTCGTGCCACCAATCCAGGTCGGCCTCGGCGGTGTCCGGCCTGGAACCGTTCCACGCCACCAGGTCCGCGTACTGAAGAGCCGGTGGCGGCGGCACGTCGCGGACGCCGAGGCGGGCCGCGTAACAGGCGGCGAGGTCGTCGAGCACGACGGCGACCGACGGGGCGTCCATCGCGATGTGGTGGAACGTCAAGGACAGCACCCGCCGATCGGCGGTGACCCGGAACACCACGGCCCGCATCGGTGGCCCGTCCTCGAGCGCGAACGGACGGATGGCCTCGGCGGCCACCGCGGCGTCCAGCTCCTCCGCCGTGACGTCCACAGTGGACACCGGGACGGCGGGCCCGGCGCACCGCATCGGCTCGCCGTCGATCTCCCGGTACACGCCGCGGAGCACGTCGTGGCGGTCGGCGACGTCACGGACCGCGGCGAGCAGAGCGGATTCGTCGGCCGGGCCCGTCAGTTCGAGCACGAGCGGCAGGTTGTAGGCGTGGCCGCCGGGTTCGAAGCGGGCCAGGAACCACAGCCTGGCCTGCGCGGGCGACAGCGGCACCGGCGACCCGTCACGGGGGAGCCGGGGGATGGCGGGCTCCGCGGTGGGGGTGCCGCCACGCAGTGCGGCGGTGGCGCGGTCGGCGAGCAGCTCGCGCAGGCGTCGCTGTGCGGGGGTGACCAGTGAATCCGTCATGCCGTGCTCCCTGCCGGGACATCGGCGCTGTCGTCCGCCAGTGCGGTCATCGCGATCCGTTCCAGTTCCTCGGCGAACTCCCGCAGCACCGGCCGGTCGAACAGGCACCGCACCGGGACGGGGAAACCGAGCGCCTCGCCGAGGCGGCCGACGACCTTGGTCGCGGCGAGCGAATGTCCGCCGAGGCCGAAGAAGTCGTCCAGCGCGCCGACCCGCTCGCGGCCGAGAACGTCCGCCCAGGTCATCGCGATGAGTTCCTCGACCGCCGACGCGGGCGGGCTGTCCGGCCGCGCCGGTGCCGAAGGTGCGGGCAGTGCGGCGCGGTCCACCTTGCCGGTCGCGGTGACCGGGAACGCGC
The DNA here is from genome assembly GCF_003947325.1 of Amycolatopsis sp. WAC 01375. Classification (NCBI taxonomy): domain Bacteria; kingdom Bacillati; phylum Actinomycetota; class Actinomycetes; order Pseudonocardiales; family Pseudonocardiaceae; genus Amycolatopsis; species Amycolatopsis sp. WAC 01375. Next base: position 51,540 of record NZ_QHHW01000013.1, on the reverse strand, counting down.
CGAGCGAAACCCACCGATGCGGCACCGCGTAGTCGGGCAATCGGCCGCGCAGCAGGGCCGCCACCGTCTCGGTGTCCACAGTGGACGGGGTGAGGTAGCCGACGAGATGCGGTTCGCCTTCCCCGGCGCGCACGACGACCACCGCGTCGGTCACTCCGGGGACCGTGCGCAGCACGTGTTCCACCTCGCCGAGTTCCACCCGGTTGCCGCGGATCTTCACCTGGTGGTCGGCGCGGCCGTGGAACTCCAGCACGCCGTCGGCGCGCCAGCGGACCAGGTCGCCGGTGCGGTAGGAACGGGCCCCGTGCACCGGGTCGATGCCGAAGGCGGCCGCGGTCAGCTCGGGGCGGTCCCGGTAGCCCGGTGTCACGCCGGCGCCGCCGATGCGCAACTCGCCGACCGCGCCGGGAAGCGCGGCCTGGCCGAACGGGTCGGCCACCGTGAGCAGCGTGCCGCCGATCGGTCCGCCGATCGGGATCGGCCGGTCGGCCGCCAGGTCGGCGGTGGTCACGAGATGGGTGGTCGCGGTGATGGTGGTCTCCGTGGGGCCGTAGCAGTTGCGCAGGCTCGCGACCCGGGCGGTGAGCTGCCGCGCCAGTGCGGCGTCGAGGGCTTCACCGCCGGAGAACACGTGCAGTCCCGGCAGATCGGGAAGTCCGGCGGCGATGAGCATCCGCAAGGTGGTCGGTGTCGGGTTGAACCGGGTCGCGCCGGTCGCGACGAGCCGCTGCACCAGGGCGTGACCGTCGACGGCGCAGTCCCGGTCGGCGATCGCGCAGTGCGCGCCCGCGGTCAGCGTCGTCCAGATCTCGCCGGTGGCCGTGTCGAACACGAGCGGCGCCACCGCGAGCCACGTGTCGGCAGGCCGCACGTCGGTGACTTCGCGGAAGGCGTGGACCAGCGCGGCGAGGTTCCGGTGCGTGACCGCGACGCCCTTCGGCTTGCCGGTCGAGCCGGATGTGTAGAGGACGTAGGCGAGATCGTCCTGGCTTGGCTCACGCAGCGCGCGGGTGTCCGTGCCGGGGGCGTCGAGGTCCACGACGGTCAGGTGCGGCAGCGCGGCGCGGGCGACGTCCAGCGCGTGGCCGCGGGCGGCGACGACCCGGACCCCGGCGTCGGCGGCGAGCGCCGCGATCCGGTCGGCGGGATGGCCGGGATCCAGCGGCAGGGACGCCCCCCCCCCCCCCGCCACACCGCGAGCAGCCCGGCGGGCAGGTATTCGTCGCGGGGCAGGCAAACGCCGACCACATCACCGGTGGTGACACCCGCGGCGAGCAGACCGCGGCCGCCCTGTGCCGACCAGGTGGCCAGTTCCGCATAGGACAGTCGCCCGGCAGGCGACGACGTCGCCACCGCGTCCGGCCGTTGCGCGAGCACATCGGTGACCACGGTTCGCGTGGCGGGCAACGGTTTTCCGGTGCCCCAGGCGAGCAGCGCGGCACGGTCCGCGTCGTCCAGGATGTCCAGTGTGGACAGTGCGGCGCCCGGATCGGCGGTGAGCCGGTCCAGGAGGGTGCCGTACCAGCGGGCCCAGCGTTCGATCGTGGTCCGGTCGAACAGGTCGCTGCGGAACACGAGCCTGCCTGTGTAGCCGTCCCCGGTGCCGGCGAGGTCCAGGTTCAGGTCGTACAGCGCGGTGGCGACCGGTTGCGGCAGCACCGTCACGGCCAGGTCGCCGAGCGCCGCGGTCGCCTGCTCGTCGAGGACGTTCATCATCACCTGGCACACCGGGGTGCTCGCCGCGTCCCGCTCCGGTGCGAGCCGCCGCACGACCTCGTCGAACGGCACGTCGGCGTGCGCGAACGCGTCGAGTACCGCGTCGCGCGCCCTGGCCGCGAGGTCGAGGCCCGACCGGACGCCGGCCCCGAGGTCGGCACGGACGGCCACGGTGTTGACGAAGAAGCCGACCATCCCGGCCAGTTCGGCGGAGCGGCGACCACTGTGCGGCACCGCGACCGCGAGGTCCCGTACTCCGGCCAGCCGTGCGAGCAGCAGCTGCCAGGCCGCGAGCAGGATCGTGAACGGGGTGGTCCCGGCGTCGTTCGCCAGTGCGCGGATCCGGTCCGCGATCGCCGATGGCAGTCGCACCGGGACCTCGTCCGCGGTCCAGTCGGCGATGGCGGGGCGGGGCCGGTGGGCAGGCAGCCGCAGCGCGGGCAGGTCCGCGAGCCGCCGCTCCCACCGGTCGAGCCCCTCGGATCGGTCCCGTTCGCGTTCCCCTGTGGCGTGGTCGGCGTACTGGAGTGCCGGTGGTGCCGGCCAGTCGTCGGGTTCGGTGCGGTAGAAAAGGTCCACTTCGGACAGAAGGAGCTGTTGGGAGACCGCGTCGGTGGCGATGTGGTGGCAGGTGAGGGTCAGCACGTGGTGGTCCGGTGCGAGCCGGAACAGGACCACGCGCAGCGGTGGCGCGGCGTCCAGCGTGAACGGCCGCCGGATCTCGGCCGCCACCGCCGCGTCCGTCTCCGGCTCTCCGATGTCTACAGTGGACACCGGAACGGTATCGACCGGGCCGAGGAGCGCGACCGGCTCCCCGTCGATCTCGGTGAACCGGCTGCGCAGCACGTGGTGGCGCGCCGTGAGCGCACGGACCGCGCGGTACAGCCGCGACTCGTCCAGTGCGCCATGGATCCGCAGCACGGTGGGGGAGTTGTAGGCGGCGCTGCCCGGGTCGAGCTTCGCCGCGAACCACAGCATGCGCTGCGCCGGCGACAACGGTGCGGGCGCGGCCGGGTCCGCGCGGGCGACGAGCGGGCGTTCGTCGAAGGTGACTTCCTTCTCGAGCCGTGCGGTGAAGTCGGTGAGCACCGGGTGGTCGAACACCATGCGGACGGTGATCCGGCGTCTCAGCCGGGTGCGCAGGAGGCCGACCACCCTGGTCGCCGCCAGCGACCGGCCGCCGAGCGCGAAGAAGTCGCTGTCCGGGCCGATCGCCTCGTCGAGTTCGAGGCATTCCCGCCACACCCGCGCGACCACCGCCTCGGCGTCCGACAGCGCCGCGGCCGCGGCCGGTGGGGCGACGGGCACCGGCGGTAGCGCGCGCCGGTCGAGCTTTCCGTTGGGCAGCAAGGGGAGCGCGTCCAGGGTGCACCACGAACTCGGCACCATGTAGACGGGTAGCAGCCGCCGCAGCTGTCGCTCGACGGCCGCCGCGTCGACGGTCGCGGGAGTGAGGTAGCCGATCACGTGCGCGTCCACGCCGTCCGCGTCCACCGCCACCGCCGCGTCGTCCACATCGGACAGTCCACGAAGGATGGACTCGATCTCGCCCGGTTCGAACCGGTTGCCGCGCACCTTCACCTGGTCGTCGGCGCGCCCGAGGAACTCCAGTGTCGCGTCGGGACGCCACCGGACCAGGTCACCGGTGCGGTAGCAGCGCTCGCCCGGCCGCACCGGGTCGGCGACGAACGCGGACGCGGTCAGCTCGGGCCGCTTCCGGTAGCCGGTCGCGACACCGGCGCCACCGATCCACAGCTCACCGATCGCGCCGGGCGGCGCGAGCCTGCCCGCCTCGTCCATGACGTACAGCAGGGCTCCTGGCGTCGGCGAACCGATCGGGACCCGGTCCCGGTCGTGGCCGGTGACCCGGTGCGCGGTCGCCGCGACCGTGGTCTCCGTCGGGCCGTAGCCGTTCCACAGCTCGCCGACCAGCGGCAGGGCCCGCGCGGCGAGGTCGGGGTCGAGCACCTCGCCGCCGAGCAGCAGCCGCAGCCCGGGGTCACCCGGCCAGCCCGCGGCGAGCAGCATCCGCAGGCTCGTGGGGGTCAGGTCGACGACCGTGACGCCGCTCTCGGCGATCCGCCGCGCGAGCCGGTGACCATCGACGGCGGTGTCGCGGTCGGCGACGACGCAGCGCGCGCCGGTGGTGAGCGGCCACCACAGTTCCTCGGCGGACACGTCGAAGGCGAGCGGTGCGAGCGCGAGCATCGCGTCGTCCCGCGTCATGCCGGGGCGGAGTCCGCGGGACCGGACGAACGCGTGCAGGTTCGCGTGGCTGATCTCGACACCCTTGGGCCGCCCCGTCGACCCCGAGGTGTACAGCACGTAGGCGAGCGCGTCGCCGTCCGGCAGCACCGGCTCGAAGGGTGCTCCGTCGGTTCGGTCGGCATCGACCACGCGCAGGTCCTGTACGGCGTCGGCGACCTCTGACGCCATCGGCTGGGCGCTGCCCCGCGTGAGCACGACGCGCAGCCCCGCCTCACTCGCGAGCTGGGCCAGTCTGGCGACGGGTTGCTCGGTGTCGAGTGGCAGATATCCCGCACCCGCCCGCCACACGGCGAGCAACGCGGCGGGCAGGAACTCGTCGCGCGGCAGGCACACTCCGACCGTGTCCCCGGCCGCCACCCCGGACGCGGCGAGTACGCGCGCGATCCGATCGGCGTGGCCCACCAGTTCCGCGTACGTCAGCTGCCCACCCGCAGCCGACACCGCGACCGCGTCCGGTGTCCTCGAAGCGTTGCGCCACACCGCTTCCGGCACGCCACCCGCGTCGTCGGCGGGCAGGGCGGGGCCGGTTCCCCACGTCGTCAGCTCGGCGAGTTCCCCGTCCGCCGCCGGTGCCGGCGCGGACAGGGCGATGTCCGGTGTGGACACCGCGGCGTGCAGAAGGTGCAGCAGGGAACGGGTGAACCAGCGGGCGCGCGCGGGGGCGAGCCACGACGGGTCGTGCTCGACGATCAGCTCGGCGCCACCGGCGTGGGCGTTCACGAACACCGTCAGCGGAGTGTGGCTACCGCCGGTCGGCAGCTCGCCGAGCAGGTCCAGTCGCGTGTCCGGCCCGTGCGCCGACAGCGGGATGCCGTCCGGCTGCACCGCGATCGACACCGGCGTGAGCGGTACCCCGGCGGGCCGGTCGCCGCCCCACAACTCGGCGAGTTCACCGCTGGGCAGGCCCCGATGGTCGATGGCGTGCGCCGCCGTGGTCATGGCCGCGCGCAGCAGGTCGCGGAACGACGTGTCCGCCTCGAGCCGTAACCGGACCGGCAGGACGTCGACCAGCGGCCCGACGGTGTGTTCGAGCTCGGGCAGGTCCCGGTGCGCGGCCGCCATTCCCAGCAGCACGTCCTTGCCCCGCACCAGTTCGCCGACCAGCAGCCCCACCGCCGACAGGTACACCGCGAACGGTGTCACCCCGGTCGATTCGGCGAGCGCACGCACGGCCGACCCCAGCGACTCGGGCAGTGGCGTGCTGATCCGCTCCCCTTCGAAACGCCGCCGACCGTGCACGACGCGGTCGAACAGGGCGTCCGGCGGGATCGCTCCCGCCAGCTCTCCCGACCAGTACGCCGCCAGCCGGTCTCGTTCACCGGGTACCTCGGCGAGCGAGTGTTCCCGCAACGCCACCGCACCGACCTGCGCGAAGGGGGCCGCGGGCGCACCGGCCAGTTCCGCCATGAGCACGCCGATGGACGCGCCGTCGGTGGCGATGTGGTCGGACACGACGACCAGGTCGGCCACGTCGTCAGCGAAGCGGAGCAGCGTGATCCGCAGGAGCGGCGTGTCCTGGGTGAGGTCGAACGCGTGCCGGGCGGCGGCCGCGGCCAGTTCCCCGGCACGGCGGTCCGCGTCGGCGAGCCCACGCAGGTCGTGCACGTCGATCGGGACCCGCACCGGCGGGCCCACCACCATGACCGGTTCGCCGTCGTGGTCACCGATCGTGCCGCGCAGCACCTCGTGCCGCGCCACGACCCCGTCCGCGGCGGCCCGCAGTGCGGGCACCGAAACCCGGCCGCGCAGCCGCAGCCGCCACGCGACCGTCGTCGCGGTGCCGGTCGAGCCGAGCTGGGCGAGCGTCCACAGATCTCGTTGCGTGCTGGTCAGCGGGTAGACCTCCCGGCCCGGATGTGCCTCCAGCGCCACCGAGGGCGCCGCGGCCGGGGCGTCGGCAAGCCGCCGGGCGACCGCCGCCACCGTGCCGTCGGAGAGGAATTCCGCCAGTGTCACCACCCGGCCGGTGCTCTCCCGTAGCCGCGCGACCGCACGCGCCGCGGCGAGGGAGTGCCCGCCCGACTCGGAGAACCGGTCGTGCACACCGATTCCCGGTAGCCCGAACGCGGCCGCGACCACCTCCGCGATCAGCCGCTCGGCCTCGGTGCGCGGGGCGGCGTACTCGGTGTCCCCGCGGTCGAACACCCACGTCGCCAGCGCGGTCCGGTCCGCCTTCCCGGTCGTGCCGAGCGGAATCGCGTCGAGCACGGCGATCCGTGACGGCACCAGGTGCGCGGGCAGCCGAGATCGCAGCCAGCGCAGCAGTTCCGGCTCGGACAGCTCGTCACCGGCCGGTTCGACGAACCCGACGAGCCTGCGCTCCCCGTGTTCGTCGGCAGGGGCGAGCACCACGGCGTTGCCGACGGCCGGATGGGTGAGGAGCGCCGCTTGGACCTGTCCCGGCTCGATCCGGAAGCCGCGCACCTTCACCTGGTCGTCGGCGCGGCCGACGAAGTGGTGCACGCCGTCGCGGCACCGGACCAGGTCACCGGTGCGGTAGTGCCGGACGCCGCGGGAGTCGACCACGAACTTCTCGGCGGTCAGCTCCGGCTGCCCCAGGTACCCGCGGGTCACGAGCGCTCCGCTGACCCACAGCTCACCGACCTCGTCGTCGCCGAGCGCGCGACCGTCGGTGTCCCGCACCGAGAACGCGGCGCCGGGCAGCGGTGTGCCGATCGGCGGGTCGTCCCGCTCGTCCCGGCCGACCTCGTGGCACGAGCAGTTCACCGTCGCCTCGGTCGGGCCGTAGCAGTTCACGATCCGCCGCACGCCCTTGTTGGCGTAAAGGCGGTCGACGAGCGACCGGTGCAGTGCCTCGCCCGCGATCGCGACGGTCCGCACCGAACGCGGCAGCGGTGTGCGCGCCAGCACCGCCAGCACGGACGGCACGCCCTGTACGAACGTCACTTCGTCCCGCGCGGCCAGCCCGGGCAGCGCGAGCAGGTTCTCGGCGAGCACCAGGCTCCCGCCGGTCACCAGCGGCGGGAAGACCTCGGCGACGGACGCGTCGAAGCAGACCGACGCGGCGCCGAGTACGCCACGCAGTTCGTCGTCGCTGTAGGTCGCGACCGCCCACGCCAGCAACGCGAGCACGTTGCGATGCTCGACCTGGACACCCTTCGGCCTGCCGGTGGAACCGGACGTGTAGATCACGTACGCGAGGTCCGCGCCGGAACCCGGGACACCGGGGGAGGTCGTGGGTGATGCGGCGACGTCTGCGACGGCCAGCACCGGCACGTCGGCGTCCGCGAGCGCGGCCGGACCCGGTTCGTCCGCCACCACCAGCGACAGCCCGGAATCCGCGACGACCGACGCGCCGTGCGCCGGGGGAGCGGACGGGTCCAGCGGGACGTACGCACACCCCGCCTTCAGCACCCCCAGCAGCGCGGGCACCAGCCACCGTCCGCGGCGCAGGCACACGCCGACGAGGTCACCGCGTGCCACCCCGCGGCGGAGCAGGGCGTGCGCGACCGTGTTCGCGGCTTCGTCCAGCCGGGCGTAGCTCAGCCGCTCGTCACCCGCGACGAGCGCACAGCGGTGGGGTGTCCTTCTCGCCTGCTCCTCGAACGCCTCGTGTACCCGGTCGAACACACCCAGATCTACCCGCAACCCGCTGAACCCCCTCATGACCCGGCCGGACTTCGCCGGCCTCGGCAGATTGAACTTCCGGTTCGGCGCTTGGTCCAGGAACTCCGACCGGAACAATGCGGACGGCAAGTTCCGGTCACGAAGACACCATCGCGATGCCCATCGCGTCGTACAGCGACCGCGCGCGTTCGCGGTACGGCCTGGCCTTGTCCGGAGCACCGACGTCGTCGTGGGTCGCGGCGATTCCGGTCAGCGCGCGGGCCTCCTCATGCGGTTCGCGGGTGAGCCGGGCGAGTTCGGCGGCCCGCGTGTAGTGCGCCAGCGCGGCCGGCCGGTCGCCGCACGCCAGCGCGCTGTCCGCGAGCCCGTTGTGCACGAGGGTCTCCAGCGGCCGGATGCCGGTCGTCACCGCGATGTCGAGTGCCGCCTCCTGATGCAGGCGGGCCGCTGCCGCGTCGCCCTGCCGGAGGTGCACCAGCCCGAGATAGGCCAGTGCGTACCCTTCGGCCTCCCGGTGGCCCTCGGCCCTGCTGACCGTCAACGACCGCTGGAGGTGGTCGTGGGCTTCCGTCCACCGGCCCAGTGCGCGGTACACGTCCCCGAGATTGTGCAGCGAGATCGCCTCGCTCAACCGGTCACCGATGCGCTGGGAGATGGTCAGGCACTGCCGATAGCAGTCGAGAGCGGCGTCCAGTTCGCCCCGGCGTTCGTGGATGAAGCCGAGGTTGGACAACGAGCGTCCCTCGTTGAGGCGGTCACCGGTCTCTTGGGAAACCGTGACCGCCCTGCTCAAGTGGTCGGCCGCGGCGGCGTAGCGGCCCAGCTGCGCGTACACGGTGCCGAGGGTGTTCAGCGCGCGGCCGGCGACGACCGGGCTCCCGTCGACGTCGAGGCAGCGGGTCAAGTGCGTCACCGCCTCGTCGAAATGGCCGAGCCTGGCGCAGATCGCGGCCAGATCGACGAGCGCCTGCTGGGTACCGATGGCGTCGCGCGCCTGCTGCGCCTCGGTGAGCGCGAGACGGTGCAGTGTGCGCAGGGCGCCGTAGTGACCGTGCATCCGCAATGCCTGCCACAGCACGGTCGAGAGGTCGCGGGCGTAGGTGTCGCCGGTGGCCGACGACTGTTCCGCGATGGCGATCAAGGTGGGCAGCTCCGCCGCCAGCCAGGTCGCCGCGTCCTCGGCGCCGGTGAACACGACGTTCTCGGTGATCGGGGTGAGCAGGGGTCTTCGGTTGGGATCGCCCGCCGTCATCGACCCGGCCGCGTCGACCGCCCTGGCCACACAGTGTTCGGCGAGGCGGCGCAGGGCCGCCGATCGCCGCTCCACCGGTTCCTCGTCGGCACGGCTGCGCGCGTAGTCGCGGACCAGGTCGTGGAATTCGAACCTGCCGTCCGCGCGGTGCGCGAGCAGCAGGTGGCTGTCGACGAGCGCGTCGAGGAGCCGGTGGGTCGCCGGCGGATCCGTGCCCAGCAGCGCCGCCGCGGCGGCGGTATCCCAGTGCGGCCCGGGATGGAGTCCGAGCAGACGCAGGCCAGAGGCCACATCGCCGGGCAGCGCGTCGTAGGACCAGGACAGCACGGAGGGCAGTGAGGTGGTCTTCTCTTCGGTGGTCAGTGCGGCGAGCCGGTCCCCGGCCGGGCGCATCGAGGACGCCACGTTCGCCAGGTTCCGGTTGTGCGCGAGCCGCTCACCGACGATGCGCAGGGCGAGTGGCAGGCCGCCGCATCCCGACACCATGTCGGCGAGCGTGCCGCGGTCGGCGAATCTTCGTCCGGGACCCGCCAGCCGGTCGAGCAGGGAGAACGACTCCTGCTCGGTCAGCAGCGGCACCGGCACCCGGTGCGCGTCGGCGCTGATCGTCAGCCCGTGCAGTGCCGAGCGGCTCGTCACCACCACCGCGCAGCCCGCGTGGCCGGGCAGGAGCGGCCGGACCTGGTCCGCCGAGCGGGCGTTGTCCAGCACGATGAGGACCGAGCGGCTCGCCAGCTCACTGCGCAGCAACGCGGCCCGGTCGTCGAGGTCGGCGGGCACGTCCGCCACGGGCACGCCGAGCGCCCGCAGGAACGACCGCAGCACCTCGCCAGGGTCGGCGGGCGCGCCCGGCCCGTACCCACGCAGGTTCGCGAACAACTGCCCGTCGGGGAAGTCCTGTTTGACCCGCTGCGCCCACTGCACGGCCAAGGAGGTCTTGCCGACCCCGGCCATGCCTTCCAGTACCGCCACGACAACGCCCCTGCCGTCCCCTTCGCCTAGGAGGGCGTCGAGCGCGTCGATCTCCCGCTGCCGCCCGATGAACGACGTGATGCCCGAGGGCAGCTGCGCGGGCACAGAAGCGACCGGCGTTCTCGGGGACGACACCGCGTCCGGGCAATAGTGCCGAACGAACCGGCTCGCTTGCTCGCCCTGGAGACCCAGCCCCAGCGCCAGTGCCTCCACCGAATGGCGCCGTGGCCGGGCGACCCGGCCGCGCTCGATGTTGCTGATGCTGCGCACCGTGAGCCCGGTGCGTTCCGCCAACTCCTCCTGGGTGAGCCCGGCGTTCCGCCGCGCCTCACTCAGTAGCGAACTCGGACGAGGGTCCATTTCGCGGATGATAGAGCGGGTTCGACGCCGAAATCCGTGGTTCGCCGACGATTTTGATCGAAATTGGTCGAAAACGCCCGGCGGGCCGGGTCCTTCGATGAGTGAGGGACCCGGCCTGTCCGGTCACCGGAGATCAGGGGTTGAAGAGGCGGTGCAGCCAGCCGAAGGTGCCTTCGAACGCGTCCCACGTCACTGAGCCGATTTTTTCGTAATGGCGCTCGATCAGTTGCTTCGGGACGCCCGACCAGCCTGGCGGCAGGACGCCGCTGATGATCTTGATCGCGCCGACTCCGGTGAGGACGGTGTTCACCATCGCCTTGCCGAGAGCCGTGTGGAACTCCGTGCTTTCCCAGCCATAACGCATGCCGGACGAGCCTGCCGCGAGGAATCCGGAAGCGACGGACACGACCTTGGCGGCGGTGCCGATGACGGCGAGAGTGCCGGCGAGTGGCAGGTTCAACGCGAAGACCATCGCGCCGAGACTGGCGCCTGTGGAGATCAGGCCGGCCCAGTCCGAGAGGTTGTCGAAGAACTTCGCCGATTCTTCCAGGAGCCGATCAGGGTTGTTCTGCCACATCCCGATGATCGACGAGTCGCCGTGCGCGTTGGGATCCTCGCTGTCGTCCCTCGCCGCTCTCTGCGCCGCGAGCGCGGCCTCGGCTTCCGCGGCCAGGATGACGATGTGCCGGGCGCGGCTCGCCTCCTCCGCCGCCGCCGCGGCGTCTCGACCGGCCTGGATGGCGGACGCGCGGGCGCTGTTCGCGGAGGCCTGGGCTTTGTAGGCGAAGCTGACCGCTCGGTCGGCACAGTCGAACGCGCGCAGCATCGAGGAGTTCGCCGACCGCCGCGCCTTGTTCGCGACGGCGGCCGCGGCCGCCGCCTGGTCGGCGGAGCGCCGGGCGTCCGCGGCGGACTGCTCGGCGGCGGCGGCGTTGTTCGCGGCTTCGGTGGCCGAGCGCTGGGCGTCCGCCGCGTACCCGGCTGCCCGGTTGGCCCAGGTGACCGCTTCGGCGGCGGCCTTCCTGGCCTCGGCGGCGGCTTTGGAGGCGAGGGCGGCGTTCGCCAGCGCATCCGACGCGATCCTGGCCGCGTGGGCGATGGCCGCCCGGATCGCGGCGACGTGCGTAGCCCAGTCGTGGTCGAGCTGGGTGGTGTCGAACTGGGTACCGGCGACGAAACCGCGGCGCATGTTCGTGGTGCCCGCGAGCGCGATCTTCGCCGCCGCTTTCGTGTACGGGCCGCCCTCGTTGAGCAGCCGGTACGCCTCGACCTGGTCGTCCTCGGCGGCCGCGTCGACGATGGTCACCTTGAGGAACCGGTGCGACGCCGCGGCCGATCCGTCGTTCAGCGCCGCCTCCGCGGCGGTACGCACCGCTGTCCCGGGATTGTCGGCGAGAATGGCGAAGATCGTCCGTCTGTTGTCCTCCGCCGCGGCGTTGATCGCGCCGGTCGTGAGGAATTCGGTGACCGCCCCGGGATTGTCGGCCTCCAGCGCCTGGGCGGCGGCGGTGGCCACCGGCATCGTCGACACACCGGCCACGGCGGCGACGGATTCGGCGTCGTCCTGCCGCTGTGACAGCAGCCGGTCGGCGCTCAGCCAGACCAGCACGTCCTCGTCACCGCCCGCGACGGCGAACTCCGCCGCCGACCTGGTCCAGCTTCTGGTGAGCCCGTTCGTGATCAACTGGAGCGCGGCCTGCCGTCCCAGCGTGGCCGCGCGGCCGGTGTCGCCGGCGCGCATCACGGTTTCGGCGTCGGCGATCAAGGTGCGGATCGCCTCGTCGGTCAGTGCGTTCTGCGTCTGCTGCCGGGCGATCCTGGCCCGTTCGTCCGCCTCCTCCCGCGCGTCCCGCTGGGCGAGTTCGACGCCGAGTTCGGTCTCCTCGGCCAGCGAGGCGGTCTCGGCGTCCCTGGCCGCCTGCTCGACGGCCCGCGCCTGGTTGACCGTGTCCATGGCCAGGTTGGCCGCGGTGACGGCACGCTGGGCGGCCGCCGTGGACCTGTTGGCGTAGTCGATCGCTTGACCGGCGTGGTTGGCGGCCTCCTCGGCGGCGGCCGCTGCGGCATCCGCGTGGTCGGCCGCGCTGTTCGCGGCGTCGCGTGCGGCAGCGGCCGCCGATGAGGCCTGCTGGGCGAATGACCGTGCGGCGGCCGCCGCACGGTTGGCGCGCGCCGCCGCGGCCGTGGCCTCGGCCGCGGCCTGACGGGCTTCCGCGGCTTCGGCCTGTGCCACCCCGGCGGCCGACGCGGCATCGGCCGACGCGTTCGCCGCCGAAGCCGCGTCGGTGGCGGCGGCCGCGGCCGAGGTCCCTGCCGAGACCGCGCTCCAGCTGGCGATCCGTGCCTGCTCGGCGGCCCGCGCGGCGTTCCGCGCCTGCCCGGCGGCGTTGCGGGCGGTGGCGGCGGCCTGCCGTGCGGCGGCCGCCGCGCTCGCGTTCTTGGACGCGGAAATAGCGGCGTTGTACGCGCGAGCGGCCGCCTGGCCCGCCGCGGCGGTGGCGTGCGCGGCGGCCTGGGAGGCGTACGCGGCGCGGCGCGCGGCCTGCTGGGCGGCACGGGAGGCGCTGATCGCGGTGGCCGCGCAGGAGGCCGCGTTCTTCGCCGCGCGGGCGGCGGCGTTGGCCGCCTTCGCCGAGCGGCGCACGTCGTTCTGCGCGGCGCGGGCTTCGTCCAGCGCGGCGAGCGCGGCCTGTTTCGCCTTGGCCGCGGCCTCCTTCGCGGCGTTGGACAGGGCAACGGCCTGATCCGTGCATCGCTGCGCGATACGGCCTTCCCGTTCGACGATCCCGACCAGCTGCTGGATGGTGGCGGACTCTTCGTCGCGGGCGCGGGCGATGTACTGGCCGGTGCGCAGGAACCAGTCGACGGCTTCGGGGGTACCGGCGTCGAGCGCCCGCTGGGCGTAGAGCTTCACCTGCGGTGACCCGGTGTTGAGCATGGTGAAGACGAGGAGCCTGGCGTCCTCGTCGTGGGCCGGGTACTGGCCGGTCTCGATGAACGCGGTGAAGGCGGCCAGGGTGTTGGTGTTCAGTGCGCTGGTCGCCGCCCGCTGCACCGCGGTCCCACCCGTGTTCTTGATGGTCAGTACCTCGACCCGTTTGTCCTCGGTGACCGCGGCGCCGTAGCCGTCCCGCAGAAAGGCCGACATCGCGGCGCTGCCGCCGGACAGGGCGGTGCCGATCCCGGTGGTGGCCGCGCGGCCCGCGAAAGGCAGCGCGGCGAAGAGGGCGAACCGGTTGTCCTCGTCGATGGCGTACTGGAGCCGGTTGTTCAGGAAATCCGTGATGTCCGCGTCCGAACCGAGCAGCGCGGTCTTCCCCTCACGGCGGACCGCCTTGCCGCCGATCTTGTACTGCCATACCGCCCGCCCCCTGGCGGTGTCCGGCAGTCCCGTTTCCGGCGGGCCGGTCTCGGCGAAGGCCGGGCCCGCGTTGGCGAGCACGAACCCGGCAGGCAGTGCGGTCAGCGCGGCGGCCCCTCCGAGCACACGGAGCGCTTGGCGTCTGGACCATTCGTTCGAGGACATCACGGATTCCTTTCCAGAGCGGAGCTTGCTTCAGGGTGAAGGCGGGGCCTTACCAGCCGAAATTGCTCAGGCCGGTGCCGTACTGGATCTGGTTGAACCCGGCCGTGTTGACCGTCTTGGTGTGGGTCAGCGTGATCGCACCGACCGGATCGACGGCCACGGCGGGCTCGACGTCGGGGCCGGAGTTGGCCACGGGGGTGGTTCGCAGCGTCGGCAGCCTGCCGGTGGTGGTGCCGTCCGCGTTGACGCCTCGCACGTACACCTCGCCGCCGTACCGCCAGGCGACGACGGCGCGCCGCTGGCCGTCGATGCCGACCGTCGGTTCCGCCCCGTTCGGGCCGTAGCTGATGGCGCCCCCGGCACCCGCCGCGGTGTACGACCGGACCGCGACCTGCCTGTTGCCCGCGCTGTCGTTCTGCCAGCCGACGACGAAGTTGCCCGCGAAGTCGGCGGCGACGCTCGGGTCCCGCTGATCCCCGGTGCCGCCGGGGGCGCGGTATCCCAGTGACTCCGAGCCGCCCGGGGCGAACCCGCGAATGCGGATGGCGAACACCCCGCTGCCGGTGTCCATCTCCCAGACCACGACCGCGTTCCCGTTCGCGCCCATCGCCACGTCGGGGCTCTGGCTGGGACCCGCGCCGGGGCTGATGATCTTTTCCCACTTCTTGAGCGTGATGGCGGAATAGAAGGCCAGGTGCACCTGTTTCGGGGCGCCGTTCCAGGTTTCGAAGGCGATGGCGAAGCCCGTGCCGTCCGGGTCGGCGGCGATCCGGGGGTTCTGCTGCTGTCCGGCCGTGTTCGCGTTGACCGTGGTCGCGCCGGTCTCGCGTGCGATGGAGTCGAACGTCTTCACCTTGACGTCGTAGTACCCGTTACCGTCGCGGTCGTCCGCGTAGGTGACGATGGTCGTGCCGTCGTCGCGGACCTCGACGTCCGGCTGGATGTGCTTCCAGTTCGCCGCTCCGGCCGAGGTGACCGCGCGGGTGAACTTGGGCTGCCCGTTCTGGTACAGCCGAAGGTAGACGTTCGTGCCGACGGTGTCGGCGGGATTGGTGCCCAGCCGGTCGTCCTCCCACACCACCGCGGTCATCGCGCCGTTGCGCGAGGTCGCGACCGCCGAATCGGTCTGGTTGTCGCCGGTGACCGGGGCCGCGTCGGTCCAGTGGACGCCCAGTGCGACGTTCGCGATCCACGGCCGGACGTCGTCGACGCGGGTGTCGACGGCCCCGGTCCGGGTCTCGGTCGACGGCGTGCCGAAACAGCCGCCTTGCCAGGAGCGGCTGTTCACCGCGGCCACCTCGACGCCGGAGCCGGTGGTGCGCAGCGCGGGACCGCCGGTGTCACCGGCGCATACGGCGGCGCCGTTCTGCCCGGTGAGCGCGAGGTTCCCACCGGTGACCGCGTCGACCGTGAAGGTGCCCACGTGCTGGCGCAGCGGCGCCCACTCGGTGGCGGTACGGCCGTAGGCGGGGAGTGTCAGTTGCTCGCCTGCCGTCGGTGCGGTCGAGCTGACCGCGACCGGGGTGACACCCGGGACGGAAAGGTTGAGCTGGGCCATCATCAGGTCCCGCGACTCGTGTGGCACCAGGCGGAGCACGTTCCGCACCACGCCGGCGGTGGTCGTGAGGTCGGGGCGGCCGATGGTCGCGGTGACGGGCTGGGGAGGTGTACCCGACGGCGGGAGGCTCGTGCCGGGAGTGGCCGCGAAACAGCTCGCGGCGGTGAGCACCCAGCCAGGCGCGACCAGCGCGCCCGTGCAGGCGCGGGCGCCGTTGCCGATGTCCAGCCGCACGACGAACGCGTGGTCGGCGTTGCCTCCGACGACGGCCGCCGCTGGTGCGGTCGTCACCGCGGTGGCGGCCAGGGCCAGGCCGGACACCAGGGCCAGCCTTCTGGTGGGTCTTGTCATGACTGAGTTCCTCACACGGTGCTGGAAGCGGGGGCCGGTCAACGGGAGACCTTGATTTCCAGGAGCATGTACTCGCCGCCGGTGCCCTCCGGGTCGGTCTCGCCGACGCCCGCGTAGCTGTTCGGCGGCACCTTGTACGTCTTCGTCGCCCCGTCGTCGGGGGTCAGTACGACGTCGCTGGTGAAGTTCCCGGTGCTCACGCCGTAAACGGACGGCATCTCGACGGTCAGGTGCCCAGTCTTCCCGGAGACGCGGAAGCACACGTAACCGGAGCCGGGCTGGCCCCGCTCGGCGATCCGCAGCAGATCCGGATCCGTCGTGTCGGCAGGACAGGTGGCGAGCAGCACGATGTGGCCGTCGCCGCGTTTGAGCAGAAACCCGCGCTCCGCCTGGATTTGCGCGGCCTGCGGGTAGTTGAAGTCCTCGATCGCGAGTGGTGGCGGATCGTCGGCCTGCGGGGTCACGTCGGCCCCGGCGGGCACGGCGCCGAGGGCGAAGGCGGCGAGAGCGGCGAGCGTGGCGGCCATCGCCGCTCTCCACGGATGCTTCATTCGGGTCTCCTCTTGCGGTGGGTTCCCGGCGCTGACGTGCCGGTGGTCGGTCGATACGAAACCGCTGCTCGTTCGAAGTCGGCGCGAGCCTGGCCGGACAGGCCGAGCCCGGCCGCGATGAGCCGGACCGTGTCGCGGCGGGGCCTGCCGACCCGGCCGTGCTCGAGGTCTCTGATCGCTCGGACGCTGACGGTGGAGCGGGCGGCGAGAACCCGCTGGGTCGTGCCGAGACTGTGCCGGTGGCTCCGCAGCAATTCGCCGAAGCGGGTCGGACCCTCATCCGCCGGGATCACCGCCTCCAGCGTCGACACGCAGATCCGCATCTGGGTGCGCGCGGTGGCAGGCGGCTCGGTGTCCCAGAGGTCGACGCCGACCACCCGGTTCGCGTCGAGCAGCGATACGTACAGCACGGTCGCTTGCCTGTCAGGCAGGATGGTGTGAACACCTTGAGTCACTGGCGTCCTCCGCGTTCGCTCAGCGACTCGCGTCACCGATGCCGCATCATGGTCGGAAAGCGGCAGGGCACGGACAACCGGAAACTTCCACGAAGAAGTACCGGTTCACCGTCAGGACGTCGGGTACGTGACCGCGGAAGCCCGCTCGGCTCGGGCTCGGCGACGTTATCCGCAGCAGATGTTGTAGCCGTGGTTCCGCCAGAACAGCGACGGGCTCGGGTTGTCGAGAACCGGATCGCCGGTGCTGTCCGACGCGCTCTCGTGCCTGCCCGGCCGGTACTCGACGTGCGTGTGCGTGGAGCTGGCGCCGCGGTACTCCTCGGTACCGATCTGCTGGCCACGGTTGACGAACTCACCGACCGCGAGCCCGTTCGACGGGTTGAGATGCAGGTAGATGATGGTGAAATCCTGATCCCGGTTGTAGATCGCCAACGTGGACAGGCCGCCGCTGCCGTTGCTGCCCTCGGTCTTCCTGATCACGGAGCCCTGAGTCATCGAGTACACGGGAACGCCGAAGCCGCGCGCGAAGTCGATCCCCTCGTGCCTGCCCGACGTATTCACGTAGCCGTCGAAATAGGAGGTGATGCGGCCGGAGTCGCTGTGGTACAGCCCGGTTTCGAGCCAGTCGTTCCCCACCAGACCGAGCAGGTGCCCGACGTTTTCGTTGTACGTCGAGGTCAAATTGCCTTTGGCGCCGTGCGTGAACGAGTCGATCGGCCCCGTCCAGCCGCCCTTGAAGAACACGGTGACCACCGCGTCCCTCCGGTTCCACACCGAGGCCGCGTTGCCCTTCACGCACAGGCCCTTCCCCGCACCCGCGCCGAGGAAGTGATAGCAGTCGGAGCCCGTGCCGTAGTTACCGACCGACGCGTCGAAATCGCTGACCGATCCCTGCTGATTGCTGTTGTAGTACAAGCAGAACTCGCCGTCCTCGCAGACGCCGTTCCGTGCCGTCGCGGCCAGCGCCGACGGGGTTACCAGGAGAGTGCTTCCCAACGCCAATGCCACGCCGAGCAGTACGACCATCAATCTTCTCAACGACGTTCCCTTTCTCCTTGAATGCGGCGAATCAGCCAATGCGCGACGGTACGGACGTGCTGGAGTCCAGGGAAGCGATAAAGGGCAAACTGCCGCTCGTTCGATGGCCGGCGTGGCAAGGGAAGTGGTGCCGGTCATCCACGACCAAGGGCGCGTCGGCGGTAGGGCACGGTGCTCGGCGTGGGTTGCCTCGTCGAGGCGGCGTTGTGCGCGGAACAGTCGGACGACGCGGGCTCGCATGCGGTCGTCTTCGGCCGTGTCGCCGCTCGCGGCCTGTGCGTCGGACAGCCTGGTAAGCACGTCGATGTCCAGGTGGGCTGCGGAAGGCCACGATTGGGACGTTGCATCCCGGGAGCGTTCGACGACGACCCGAGTGTGTGTCAAGGCCCCGGCAGCCGTCACGGCGGCAGTAAAGGGCGTCGCTTCAGGAACTATCTGCGCTTCTGAGTAACTGCAGCAGTGCGTGAGGCCGCAGGATCCGGAGTGGCCGGTGCTGACGGACGGGCCGAAGAATCCTGTTGAGCGGAGACCTCACGGGCCATTGCGATAACTGCGAAGGGCGATGGCGAACCGTTCCTGAAGTTCGGGTTCTGCTTTGCGTCCAGGCAGGACTCCGAACTCGTATTTCCGTGCTCGACCCTCTAAGAGATGTACAACCGACTGACTGGCGACCGTAGCCGCCATGATTGTGGTTGCTCTTTCCGATGACAGCGACACCCGTGTGCGCCTCGAGCGGGCTCTTCGACGTCCCCGGGAGACTCGGCGCCGCGTGAGTGAAGTCGCCAGTCGGCAGCCGTCCAGGACTGCGCCGCAGCCGGAACTCGCTCGATGACCGTCCATCGGTTTGCCGAAAATCCACGACGTAGCCCTCCCTCTTCGCGGCTCGAAGAACAAGAGCAAACAGAAAGGCCTCGAATGCTCCTGGCGATGACGAAGTGGTCGAAGGCTTCTACGAGCGAACAGAGGACTGGTTCGCTGGGCACGGCGCCTGTCGCAGGGTAGGCAGGTGCTCTATATCCACAGTGAGTTCTTCGGCGGTACGGCATTGCAGGCTGCCGTGGGATGGGCAGACGGAGAGGTGTTCTTCGGCCCGTCCTTCACCTGCACTAATGGCATGGAAGATCCACCATACCGACTGATGCCGCCAGCGGAGATGGCCATCAATGCCGGCTTGCGGACGCTCGGAGTTACCGCTGCGCCGGGCCAGGACGAGTACGTGACCGTCGGTCTGGAAGCGCATCGCTGGAGCGACGATTCGATCAGCGGGTAATCGGCGTGCACGCGTTTGGGACTGCGCGCATAGCGGCATGAGCGTGCGTTTGGGCTGGGGAGCTTCCGACGAGTACGGCAGATCAACTGATGCGCCGGTGGCTGGGTCCCGTAACCCCGGCCACCGGCGCCGGAATGGCTCATGGCGTCGCGAGCGCCTCGGTCGGTGGCAGGCGGGCGGCGCGGATGGCGGGGTAGAGGCCGGCGATCGCACCGATCACCAGTGTCGCGGCGACGCCGCCGAGCGTCGCCCACGCCGGCACCACGGTCGGCCAGTTCTGGGTTGCCGCGTAGCCGCCTGTGGCCGCGACGCCGAGCAGCACCCCGCCGACACCGCCGAGCGCGGACAGCAGCAGTGACTCGGCCACGAACTGGAGCCGCACCTGGCCGCGGGTGGCGCCGAGTGAGCGGCGCAGGCCGATCTCGGCACGCCGCTCCAGCACGGAGATCACCATCGTGTTGGCCACTCCGACTCCGCCGACCAGCAGCGCCACCGCACCGAGTCCCAGCAGCAAACCCGTGAACGCGCGGTCGGCCGCCTGGCGGGCGGCCAGCGCGTCGGACGGGCGGGACACCCGAACCTCGTTGGGTGCCTGGGGGTTCGCGGTCGCGGCGAGCACGCCGCGCGTCGCTTCGACGGACACGTCGGACACTCGCGTGTAGACGGTCGTCGGGTGACCATCGAAGTCCAAATAGGACTCCGCGGCAGGCCAGCCGACCAGTGCGGCGGTGTCCAGCTTGGGCGCGAGCAGTGCCGTGTCGAGAATGCCGACCACGGTGAACCACTGGCCGCCGAGATAGACCTGGACACCCTCGCGTGCCGAGATGACGCCGAGCAGCGACGCGGCCTCCGAGCCGAGCACCACGGCCGGGTATCGAGCAGTGGCCGCGTTCAGCCACGTGCCGTCGGCCACCGTCACGCCCACCGCCTCCGGCAGGTCGAGGTGTGCGGCCTGAACCGACAGGCCCCTGGTCTCGACCTCCGGGATCCGGTCCGTGCGGTACACCTTCGTGTCCGGCACCTCGCCGAGCGCCGCCACCTCCTGTACCGGCTCGATGCGGCGGATCATGTCGACGGACTCGGTCGGCAGCGTGGAGGTGCCGCCCGCCATCGTGTTGCCGGGCGCGACGGTGAGCAGGTTCGTGCCGAGCGCGGCGAGTTGCCGGTCCAGCTCGGCGCGGCTCGACGACGACACCCCCACCACCGCGATCATCGCGGCGATCCCGATCGCGATGCCCAGCGCGGAAAGGAAAACCCGCAGTGGGCGGGTCCGCAGGCCGGCGCCTCCGACACGGAGCACGTCACGCGGGCGAAGTCGCGCTGACGACAGCATCACACCACCACCCCGTCACGCAGCCGGATCTGGCTGGGCAGGCTGCCGGCGATCTCCCGGTCGTGCGTGATCACCAGGACCGTGGTGCCGCTCTCGTGCAGTTCCCACAGCAGGTCCATCACGCCCGCACCGGAAGCGGAGTCCAGGTTCCCGGTCGGCTCGTCGGCCAGCAGCAGCGCCGGCTCCCCGACGACCGCTCGAGCGATCGCCACTCGCTGCCGCTCCCCACCGGACAACTCGTGCGGCCGGTGGTCGAGCCGTTCGG
Organism: Amycolatopsis sp. WAC 01375; assembly: GCF_003947325.1. NCBI lineage: Bacteria > Bacillati > Actinomycetota > Actinomycetes > Pseudonocardiales > Pseudonocardiaceae > Amycolatopsis > Amycolatopsis sp. WAC 01375. The sequence continues at coordinate 31,037 of NZ_QHHW01000013.1, read as the reverse complement.
CGAGGCCGACGCGGATCAGCGCCGTCTCGGCCCGCCGGGCCCGTTCGCGGGCAGGCACGCCCGCGTACAGCAGGCCGTCCGCCACGTTGTCCACAGCGGACTGTCCGGGTGTGAGGTGGAACTGCTGGAACACGAATCCGATCCGGGTGGCCCGCAACGCGGACAGCTGCCGGTCGGTCAATGCCGCGATGTCGTGGCCGTCGATCCGTACCGTGCCGGCCGACGGCCGGTCGAGTGTGCCGATCAGGTGCAGCATGGTCGACTTGCCCGATCCGGACGGCCCGACGATCGCGACCAGCTCGCCGTACCCCACGGACAGCGACACGTCGCGCAGCGCGGCGACCCCGCCGGCGTAGGACTTGCCGACCCCGTCCAGTTCCACGACCGCCCCGCTCATGACGGCATCCCCACCGTCATGCCCTCGTCCAGCCCTTCGCCGGAGATCTCGACGCGGCCGGCGGAGAACAGGCCGGTCTCCACCGCGACGATCTTGGTGGTCGTCCCGTTCACGACCTCGACGCCGTACCCGCCCTCGGACCGCGCGAGCAGTGCGGCCACCGGCACGGTCAGCACGTTCTCTCGCCGCGAGGCGCTGAACGCGACCTTCACCGACGCCTCGTCGAGGCCGGTGAGCGCGTTCTGGTCGGCGACCGCGACAGTGACCTCGATGATGGTCGTCGCCTGGCTGCCGGGGGTCCCGCTGGCGGGGACGAGGACGGTCGCGGTGCCGGTGATCGAGCCCGGCGTGGTCCTGTCGTCCGGCAGGGTGACGGTCACCGGGGCGGCCTTCACCGCGAGCCGCTGGTCGGCCACGCCCAGTTCGACCGTGATCAGCCGCGCCGACCCGGTGCAGGAGAGCAGGGGCGCGTCCGGCGCGACGTCGGCGCCGACGGTCGCCTTCTGGCCGTCCACCCGCACCGGCCCGGCCGCGTAGTGGATCCGGCCTTGCTCGATCGTGCCGGTCTCCGGCAGGCCGAGGTCCTTCTGCCACTTCTTCACCGCGGCGGCCGTCTGCGCGGTGTACTTCCTGTCCGCCGTGAACCCGCGGTAGCCGAGCGCGGCGAGGTTGTTCTCGAACTGCTCCACGTCGGTGCCCTCGGTGTCCGGCACGAGCGGACGATAGACCGGCAGCGTGCCGTACAGCAGCACGACCGGTGTGTCGTCGACCCAGTAGATCGCCTGGCCACGCTCCACCGTGTGCCCGACGGCCGGCAGCGCGGTCAACGTCCCGGCGAGCTTGCCGGTCACGTCGACCGGGACGCCGTGGCCGAGCTTGCCGTTTTCGGTCCGCGTGTCGACGAGCGTCTGCCTGGTCACCTTCGCCGTCGCCGCGGGCAGATCGTTGCCGGTCTCGGTGGGCTTCTCACCACCCCAGAAGCCGGTCGCGGCGGTGACCGCGGCTCCGGTGGCGAGCACGGCGACGAGCACGATCACCACCCTGCCGACCCCGCGCCGGCTCATTTGCCGCCCCCCGGGATCACGAGACCACCACCGCCGCCGCCCGGCAGGTGCTCGCCGCACTTCTCGTGCGCCGTCTTGAGGCCGGGGTCGTTCGGGTCGGGCGCCTTACCGCTCTCGAACCGGCTGCGCCCCTCCGCGTCCGGGTCGGGGTAGTCCGGCATGCCGTTCTCCCGCATGCATTTGGCGTACGCCTGGAACTTCTTCACATCCTCCGCGTTCATCTTCTCCGGCTCACCGCCGTTGGGCAGGTACCTCTTGCACTTCTCCTGCGTCGGCTTCACCGCGTTCGGGTCGGTGCCCGGCGGGAAGCGCAGCTCCATCTCGCCGTTCTCGTCGAACGTCGGGTCCTCGAAGTCCGGCACGCCGTTCTCCCGCATGCACTGGGCGAACTTCAGCCCCGCCTGCTTGTCCTCCACCGTGGCCGCGCCGGAATCGGTGGCTGACGAGCAGCCGGCGAGTCCGACGAGCAGCAACGACGCGAGCACGTACATGAGTCGTTTCATGCGCCGAAGTACAGCGAGCGTGATGTCACTCGGCCGTCTCCGGAAACGTTGACACGGAAGTGACACGACCGTGCGTCACCATGGACCCATGCGGATCTTGGTGGTCGAGGACGAGCCACTCCTCGCGGACGCGGTGGCCGAAGGGCTGCGGGCGGAAACACACGCGGTGGACGTGGTGCACGACGGCGCCGCCGCGCTGGAGCGAACCGGCGTCAACGACTACGACGTGGTGGTGCTCGACCGGGACCTGCCGGTCATCCATGGCGACGAGGTGTGCCGGGTGCTCGTCGCCAGCGGCGGCGATACCCGGGTACTGATGCTGACCGCCGCAGCCGACGTCGACGACCGGGTCGCCGGTCTCGCCCTCGGCGCCGACGACTACCTCCCCAAGCCGTTCGCGTTCCGTGAACTGGCCGCGCGGGTGACCGCGCTGGGCCGGCGCTCCCGGCCTGCCGCGCCGCCGGTGCTCGCCCGAGCGGGCATCCGGCTCGACCCGCACCGCCGCGAGGTGTATCGCGACGGCCGCTACGTCCCGCTGTCCCGCAAGGAGTTCGCGGTCCTCACCGAACTGCTGCGCGCCGACGGCGGCGCGGTGTCCACCGAGCAGCTCCTGGAGAAGGCATGGGACGAGCACGCCGACCCCTTCACCCACACCGTGCGGATGGCGATCCTCAAGCTGCGCCGCAAGCTCGGCGACCCACCGGTCGTCGTGACCGAGCCGGGAGCGGGGTACCGCATTCCGTGAAACGCCTGACCATCCGGACCCGCCTGACGCTCGTGTACGGCGGCTTGTTCCTGCTCGCCGGCATCCTGTTGCTCGGCGCGACGTACGTGCTGATGTCCAGGCAGCTGTCCAACCGCGAATCGACCGCCGTGCTCGATGCCCAGACCTTCACGCCAGAGGTCGACATCCTCAAGGAGGTCGCCGAGGAAACCCGGACCGACGCTCTCATGGCTCTGCTCGTTCAGGGCGGCCTCGCACTCGGCCTGGTCGCGGCCGCGGCGATCGCGATCGGCTGGCTGATCGCCGGCCGGATGCTGCAGCCGATCGACCAGATGACCCGGGCCGCGCGGCGCATCGCCGATTCTCCCGGCAGCGACCGCGGCCTGCACGAACGCATCGCCCTCGACGGGCCGCCGGACGAGGTGAAGCGGCTCGCCGACACGTTCGACCTGATGCTCGAACGGCTCGACCACTCCTTCGACGGGCAGCGCCGGTTCATCGCCAACGCCTCCCACGAGCTACGCACCCCACTGACGCTCAACCGCACCCTGCTCGAGATCGCGGTGCGGCGTCGCGATGTCTCGGTGGAAGTCCGACAGCTCGGCGAGACACTGCTGGAGATCAACAGTCGGCACGAGCGGCTGATCGACGGCCTGCTAACGCTGGCAAAATCGGACCGCGAGCTGGGCGAACTGTCCTATGTGGACCTCGCGGACGTCGTGACGCACGTGGCCGCACAGCACCCGACCGTGGCCACGTCCGCCGGCGAAGCCCCGACCATGGGCAACGCGGTCCTGCTGGAACGGCTCGTGCAGAACCTGGTGGAGAACGGCGTGCGCTACAACGTGCCGGACGGCTGGGTCCAGGTCACCAGCGGCACCCGGCCGGACGGGCTGGTCGAACTGGTGGTCACCAATACAGGGCCGGTGGTGCCGCCTTATGAGCTGCCCGGCCTGTTCGAGCCGTTCCGCCGACTCGCGACGGATCGGCTGGCCACCCGGATGGGTGCCGGGCTCGGGCTGTCGATCGTCCGTGCGTTGGCGCACGCCCACGGCGGCCACGTGCACGCAGAGCCCCGCGGCGGCGGCGGCCTGGTCGTGACAGTGTCGCTGCCGGTGGCCGGACTCCCGCGGAAGCAGGCCAGCGGAGTCGTAACCGGCCAAGACCTCCGCGACCACCGCTCTTCGACATGACCGCGTGCGTGGTCGCCGCCCGTATCGACCGCCTCGCGGCGTGTGCGTGTGTTTCGCGGACGACACCCTCACCGTCTGTCGGCGGGGCCGGCTTGGGCGTCGCTGATCGCGTTGGTGCGGTCGATCTGGGGCATGTGGTCCTCGGCCCATGATCGGAGCGCCGCCAGTGGGACCTCGAGCGACGAGCCCAGATCGGTGAGCCGGTAATGCACGCGTGGTGGCACGGTGGGCTCCACCCGGCGGGCGACGAGGCCGTCGCGGGTCAAGCTCTGCAGGGTCACCGACAGCATCTTCTGTGAGACACCGGGCATCCGCCGCCGCAACTCGGCGAAACGCACCTCGTGTGGAGCCGCCTCCGCGAGGATCTTGACCGCCATCGACGTCCATTTCGTGCCGATGCGGTCCAGCAGACGGCGGGTCGGGCACTCGGCGTCGAACAAGTCACCGCGCCCACTTTCTGCCGAGCGCGCCGGCTGGGAGGTCACCTGGAACTCACCACCTGTGGGGAAGGTGCCGTCTTGGCGGCACAACCGAAGTTACCTATCGTTTTCTAGTAACCAATGGTAACCGCATCGGAGGCAACCGTGCCCGGCACACCACCCGCAACCACTTCTCCACGACACAAAGCCGACATCGTGCTACGGCGGATCACCACCAACGGCATCCAAGCCAACGTGGCTGTCACCGGCACCGGGCCGGCAGTCCTGCTGCTGCACGGCTTCCCACACACCTGGCGGCTCTGGACCGAGATCATCGGCCCGCTTGCCGAGCACCACCGGGTCATCGCCCCAGATCTGCGTGGGCTCGGGGCCAGCACCCGCGCGGCGGATGGCTATGACGCGGGCACGCTGACCGCCGACGCCGAAGGAATCATCGATGCCCTCGGCGAACCCACCGCGGCCGTGGTCGCCATTGACGCCGGCACCCCGGTCGCCTTCCTTCTCGCCATGCGACGGCCGGACCTGGTGCGACGACTCGTCTTGATGGAGTCCTTGCTGGGTCCATTGCCCGGCGCCGAGGACTTCCTCGCCGACGGCCCACCGTGGTGGTTCGGGTTCCACTCTGTTCCTGGTCTAGGCGAAACAGTCCTGATCGGACACGAGGAGGAGTACCTCGACTGGTTCCTCGCCGCAGGCACCCACGGTCGCGGTGTACCGCCGGAGATCCGCAACGCCTTCGCCAGCGCCTACACCGGACACGACGCCCTGCGCTGTGCCTTCTCCTACTACCGCGCCCAGCCGACCAGCGCGCGTCAAATCAGCGAAGCCGTGGCAGGTAGCCGGCTCACCATGCCCACGATGGCGATCGGCGCCCACCCGGTCGGCCGCGCACTGGAACAGCAGTTACGCCCCGTCACCGACGACCTCGTCGGGCACCTCGTCCAGGATTGCGGCCACATCATTCCGCTGGACCGGCCCCAGGAACTGCTCCGCCTCCTGGCACCTTTTCTTGCCGCCGACCAGCCCGCCGGATCACGCGGTCACACACTTCCGCAGTAGCCGAGTCATCCCCACATCGGCATGAGCGGTCCTGCTCGTCTGTCGACCGATTCGCGGCATGGGCGGACGACGCATCTGCCTCGGCATCGGGAGTCACGAACTCGCGGGCGCCGGAGTCCGGCAGAGCTGGCCACCGGACTACCGAGCACCGGAATGGCTCTGCGAAGCCTCAGATGCGGAAGTGGGGGGCGACGAGGACGTCGTCCGGGGTCAGGTCGTGGATGGTGGAGTGGCCGATGGCCAGGAGGGTGGAGTCGATGCCGTTGCGGAGGATGTCCAGGACGTTCTCCACGCCCGCCTGGCCGTTGGCGGCCAGGCCCCACAGGTAGGCGCGGCCGATCATGACGGCGCGGGCGCCCAGCGCGATGGCCTTGACGACGTCGGAGCCGCGGCGGATGCCGCCGTCCAGTAGCACCTCGACCTGCTCGCCCACGGCGTCCGCGACGGCGGGGAGGGCGCGGATGGCGGCGGGGGTGCCGTCGAGGTTGTTGCCGCCGTGGTTGGACACCGAGATCGCCGTGACGCCCGCGTCGACGGCGCGGCGGGCCTCGTCCGGGCGGTAGACGCCCTTGAGCATGAACGGGCCGTCCCACTGCTCGCGCAGCCAGCGGACGTCTTCCCAAGTGGGGGGCGGGGTCTGCAGCCACTGGCCGTACGCGCCGAAGAAGGTCGGCGGGGTCTCGCCGCGGGTGACCATGTTCGGGACGGTGAGATCCGGGACGCTGCCGGACCGCAGGTACGACAGCAGCCAGCGCGGACGGGCGATGGCCTCCGGGGCGAAGCGCAGCGCCTCGCGGAGGGTGATGCGCTCGGGGATGTGCGGGCTGCCCCAGTCGCGGGCATGGGAGAACGACCAGTCCAGGGTGGCGATGACGCCCGCCGCACCCGCGTCCCTCGCCCGGTCGAGGCGCTGGGCCATCTCATCGCGGGTGCCGCACCAGTACACCTGGATGAAGGTCATCGGGTTGGCGGCGACGACGTCCTCGACGGGCTTGCTCGCGAACGAGCTCAGCCCCATCGCCACACTCCGGGTGGCGGCCGCACGCGCGACCGCGACCTCGCCGTCGGGGCAGACAGCCTGGACACCGGTGGGGGAGATGAGCACGGGCAGGTCCACCGGCTGGCCCATCACCGTGGTGCCCAACTCACGCTTGGCGGCCAGGCCGGCTGTCCGCGGAGCGAAGCCGACGTCGTCGAACGCGGACTGGTTGGCGCGCAGGGTGACGCCCTTCTCCGAGCCCGCGATCAAGGCGCTGTAGACAGACCGCGGCAGGCGTTTGCGGGCGCGGCGCTGGGCTTCGGCGACTGTCTCGAACCAGGAGTTTGCCATGATCACTCTTTCCGGTGGCGTCCGATGGCGGGGCGTAGGGGGAGCGTCGTGCGGTGGGTCACGCATCCGGCCAGGACACCGCTGCCGTACGCGAGGTCGTCGGCGAGATGGCCGGCGACATAGCGCGCGGGGTCGATGGCGGGGCGTCGTCGTGCCCACTCGGTGAGCGCGGGACCGAGCGCAAGGGTCGCGACGGCCGTGCGTCGGCGCCAGCCATGGCGGAGGGCTTGAGCGGCCAGAAGGGGGAGGGCGAACTGGGTGCTGTACCGGCCGATTCCGAGCCAGGTTTTGACAGCAGCGTCCGTCATCGCCCGCGGCACGGTGTCGACCGGCTGGCCGCCTCGGCGCAGCGCCCGGGCGGTGCTCAGTACTGAGCAGGCGTACGCGGCCGCAGCGAGGCGCGGGCGACCGGCGAGCGCGGCGGCAACGGTCAGCGTCGGCCATCCGTGGAGGACCAGGGGTGGTAGGGAGCCGGGGTGGCGCAGGGTGAGTGGCGCCGCCGAAGTGCCGTAGCGATACCGCCTGGTCAGGAGGCCTACCCAGGTTTCGGGTTCGAGGTGGCGGACGCGCACCGTGGGGTCGTACCGGACGCGCCAGCCCGCCTTCTGCATGCGCCACACGAAGTCGACGTCCTCACCCGCGACGGACAGGGCGGGGTCGAATCCGTCGGCGACGGCCTCGCGCCGGACGATCATGGCTGTGGTCGGTACCCAAGCGACCCGGGTGTTGGGGGCGACCGACGCGGGGGTGTCGCCGAGGTCGAGACAGCAGGTCGCTCGGGTGTACCGGCCTGCCCAGGTGGTGCCGGCGGCCGGGACCACGCGCGGCGCGACCGCGCCGACGAGCGGGTCGGCGAAATGCGCTGCCAGCGTGTCGATCCAGCCATTCGGCGGTACGCAATCACTGTCCACAAAGGCCACCAGCTCGGTATCCGTCGCGGCGAGTCCAGTGTTGCGGGCGGCGGGCGGCCCGCCGTTCTCTTGTCGCACCACCAGTCGCACGCCGAATCGTTCGGCCAGCTCGGCCACGGCGGGTCCGTTGCGGGACGCGTCATCGACGAGGACGACCGGGTATCGGTCCCCGGTGACCTCGGCCAGGCACCGGGCGAGTTTGTCGAGGCGGTCGTGCACTGGGATCACGACGGTCACATCCGGGGCAGCGGTGAGGGGCGGAGGTTCTGGGTGGGCGACGCCCGCGTCGGTGAGTTTGCGCGCGAGCACGCCGGCCGCTTGGGAGCGGACAGGGCCGGTGCGAAGCGCGGCCCAGACGGTCAGGCCCGCCGGAGTGAGGCGGAAGACGCGCGCGGGTGACCCACCGGCCCACCGGTGCGCGTCGATGCGGCGGGCGGAGTGGTCGAGGGCGATCCGGAAACCAGCGGGAAGTGGTGTCGTCACAGGGAAAGTCCTCCGTCCACCGGCACCACCGCGCCGGTCACCCCGCCGCGGTCCCCCTCGGCGAGGAAGGCGATCACCGAGGCGACCTCGGCGGGGTCGAGCAGGCGGCCGATCGGCGCTCCGGAGGCGAACTCCTGTGGTCCGGCCAGGTCGTACAGGCGGGCGCTTTCGGCCAGCATCGCGGTGTCGGTCGAGCCCGGGCTGACGGCGTTCGCGGTGATGCCGGTGCCGCCCAGCTCTACCGCCAACGCACGGATCAGGCCGGTGACCCCGGCCTTGGCGGCGCAGTAGGCGGCCAGCGATGGCAATCCTCGGGTCGCGGCGGCGGAGGCTACGGCGACGATACGGCCGGTTCGCGGCGTCGGGCGGCGGAGGAGGGCCGGGATCGCGGCGCGTGCCAGGTTCGCGACGCCGCCCAGGTTGACATCCAGGACCGTCTGCTCCGCTTCGACCGGCACTTCCCACTGTGGTACGCCACCCGCGATCACGCCTGCGGCGGCGATGGCGACGTCAAGGCCGCCCCACCGGCCTTCCGCCGAGGCGACCGCGCCTTCCAGGCTGCCGAGGTCGCGGACGTCGGCGATGTGCCATGCGACGCGGTCGGCGGTGAGGGAGACCAACTCGTTCTCGGTGCCCATGGGGTACGGAAGGGTCGGGTCGTCCTTGGCTCGGTCGACCGCCAGCACCGCCCAGCCTCGGTCGGCCAGCGCGCGCACGGTGGCCGCGCCGATTCCCCTGGCTGCCCCGGTCACCAGCGCCACCCTGGTCATGGCGCGAACCCTGCCAGTGGGCTCTCGTCGCAGGCGCGGTCCGGCCCGCGCGTCTCGATCGCCACGGCCTGGTCTCGCCCACGCATGCCGATCGTCACTGGCACCGGGCCGCGGCGGGAGTGGTCGGGAGACGAGCGCGGCCTACTGTCCACAGTCGACAGGGCCGCCTCGGCATGGCCCTTGACGCACTCGGGGTCCGGGCCGTCCAGGGGGAGTCCGGTGAAGAACTTGGCCGCCATGCAGCCGCCCCGGCACGAGTCGTACGCCGAACACGACGTGCACGCCCCGCCGGTCTGTGGCCCGCGGAGGTCGGCGAACAGCTCGGAGGCCCGCCACACCTCGGCGAAGCCGCCCGGGGAGCGGACGTTGCCCGCACGGAAGGTGTCGTGAATGGCGAACGGGCAGGCGTACACGTCGCCCACCGGGTCGATGAGGCACACCACTCGGCCCGCGCCGCACATGTTCAGGCCGGGCAGCGCCTTGCCGAAGGCGGCCAGGTGGAAGAACGAGTCGCCGGTCAGCACGTTCTCCCCGTTGGCGAGCAGCCAGTCGTAGATCCTCCGCTGCTGCTCGGCGGTCGGGTGAAGGTCATCCCACACGTCCGCGCCGCGGCCGGACGGGCGCAGACGGGTCAGGCGCAGCTGTGCGCCGAAGCGGTCGGCCAGTGCCTTGAACTCGTCCAGCTGGCCCACGTTCTGCCGGGTCGCCACGACCGAGATCTTGAACCCGGCGAACCCGGCCGCGGCCAGGTTCTCCATCGCCAGAAGAGCCGTCCGGTACGAGCCCGGTCCGCGCACCGCGTCGTTGACCGACTCGCTGGCGCCGTCCAGGGAGATCTGCACGTCGACGTACTCACTGGCCGCGAGGCGCTCAGCGGCGGCGGAGTCGATCCGGATGCCGTTGGTGGAGAACTTGACCCCGACCTGATTGCCGGTCGCGTAGTCGACCAGCTCCCAGAAGTCCGGGCGCACGGTCGGTTCCCCGCCGCCGACGTTGACATAGAACACGCCCATCCGGCGCAGCTCGTCGATGACAGCCTTGCACTCCACTGTGGACAGTTCGCGTGGGTCGCGCCTGCCCGAGCTGGACAGGCAGTGCACGCACGCGAGGTTGCAGGCGTACGTCAGCTCCCAGGTCAGGCAGATCGGTGCGGACAGGCCATGCTGGAATTGGTCGACCAGACTTGTCACGGCGTCCTTTCCCGGATCATGTCGGACGAGGCGAGTGCCGCCAGGGCGGTTCGGTAGGCGGGCAGCTCGGCCGGGGGCACCTCGGCCAGCGCGTCCCGGGCGCTCGGTCGCTCATCAAGGCGGCGCACCACTTCTAGCAGCGTGCGGTTCTTGAGGAACGACAGCCGCCGGGTACCGAAGTGGTACAGCAGCGCGCCGAAAGGCTCCTGCCGGACCGATACCTGTGGCGCCAGGCCCCAGGCCGCGTCCAAGTCGAAGTCAGTAGACACCGCACATCGCATCGATCGACACCTCTTCGACAAGAAGATCCTCGATCAGTGCCTCTTCGATGACCGCCGTGCCTGCCAGATCGCCTTGCTCCACGGGTCGTCTCCTCCCTCGTGCACCGGATGTCGATGCCGGTCACGCTATCGGCGCGCGCGGCGATAGCACCCGCATCGTGGGCGACGTAGGGGGTCCCGAGGGGCGGTTTAGGGGGCGTCACGGCCCAAGCGGCGTGGTTGCATGAGTCACCGTCGGCCTGTCCGTGACCCGTCGCGGCCGACAAGCGCCTCGCATCCGGCGCTTCGCTTCCCGGCTCGGGCGGGCCGAGTGGATTGGGTGAACAATGACAGAGACCACGACGTCGGACGCCCCGGTGCGCACCGACCTGCGGTGCCGGATCGACGAGCTCGAAGCCACCCGTGCCGCGCTGCGCGCTGGACCGTCAGAGCAGGCAACCGAGGCCCAGCACGCCAAGGGCAAGTCCACCGTGCGCGAGCGGCTGGATCTGCTGTTCGATCCGGGCACCTTCCGCGAGATCGAGGCGTTCCGCAGGCACCGGGCCACCGGGTTCGGCCTGGAGGACCGCCGCCCGCACACCGACGGCGTCGTGACCGGCTGGGGTTTGGTGCACGGCCGCACCGTGTTCGTCTACGCCCACGACTTCCGCATCTTCGGCGGCTCCCTCGGCGAGGCACACGCCGAGAAGATCCACAAGGTGATGGACATGGCCGAGGCAGCCGGCGCCCCGCTGGTCAGCCTCAGTGATGGGGCGGGCGCGCGCATCCAAGAGGGCGTGACCGCGCTCGCGGGCTACGGCGGCATCTTCCGCCGCAACGTGCGCGCCTCCGGGGTGATCCCGCAGATCAGCGTGATGCTCGGCCCGTGCGCGGGCGGCGCGACGTACTCGCCCGCGCTGACCGACTTCGTGTTCATGGTGCGCGGGACCGCGCAGATGTACATCACCGGGCCCGACGTGGTGCAGTCGGTCACCGGCGAGCAGATCACCCACGAGGCGCTCGGCGGCGCGGACGTGCACGTGTCAGTGTCGGGCGCGGCCGGCTTCGTATACGACACCGAGCAGGAGTGCCTTGATGAGGTGCGGTACCTGCTCTCCCTGCTGCCGTCGAACAACCGGGAGCTGCCGCCGGTCGCGCCCACGGACGACCCGGCGGACCGGCCGTCGTCGGCGCTGCTGGACATCGTGCCCGCCGACGGCAACCGCGCCTACGACATGCGTGAGGTGATCGCCGAGATCACTGACGACGGCGACATGTTCGAGGTGCACGCCAACTGGGCCACCAACATCGTGTGTGGCCTCGCCCGCCTCGACGGGCACGTGGTGGGCATCGTCGCCAACCAGCCGTCGTCGCTGGCGGGCGTGCTGGACATCCACGCGTCGGAGAAGGCCGCCCGGTTCGTGCAGATGTGCGACGCCTTCAGCATCCCGCTGGTCACCCTGGTCGACGTGCCCGGCTTCCTGCCCGGCCGGGAGCAGGAGCACGGCGGGATCATCCGGCACGGCGCGAAGCTGCTCTACGCCTACTGCAACGCCACTGTGCCGCGCGTGCAGGTGATCCTGCGCAAGGCTTACGGCGGCGCGTACATCGTCATGGACTCGCGCTCGATCGGCTGCGACCTCTCCATCGCGTGGCCCACCAACGAGATCGCGGTGATGGGCGCCGAGGGCGCGGCCAACGTGGTGTTCCGGCGGGAGATCGCCGCGGCCCCGGACCCCGGAACCGCAAGGCTCCAGCGGATCAAGGAGTACCAGCAGGAGCTGATGCACCCCTTCTACGCCGCGGAGCGCGGGCTCGTCGACGACGTCATCGACCCGGCGCGGACCCGCGCCGTCCTCATTGACGCTCTGGCGATGCTGCGCGCCAAGCACGCCACGACGCCCGCCCGCAAGCACGGGAACCCGCCCACGTGACCGGCCAGGAGCCGCTGTTCTCGGTTGTGTGCGGGAATCCGACCGCCGAGGAACTCGCCGCGGTCACCGTCGTTCTGCTCGCCATGACTTCCGTCGAGTCGTCCGGCGACGGTGATCGCGCCCGGCCGTCCTGGTCGGGCACCGGCTACCGCCCGCCCGGCGCGTGGGCGCACTGACCCCGTCCATCGACCGAAAGGCCATGACCAATGCGCGCCAGCGACACCACCGCGAGCCCGTGGATCCGGCGGTTCGCACCCGCCCCCGACGCAGCCGTCCGGCTGGTGTGCTTGCCGCACGCTGGTGGCTCCGCGCCGTTCTACCTGCCGGTGGCCAGGGCGCTCGCGCCCGAGGTCGATGTGCTGGCCGTGCAGTACCCGGGCAGACAGGACCGACGCGGTGAGACCTGCGTCGACGACCTCGGCGTGCTGGCCGACCTCGTCGCCGAGCAGTTGCGGCCGTGGCTGGACCGGCCGTTCGCGCTGTTCGGCCACAGCCTGGGAGCCACCCTCGGGTTCGAGGTGGCACGCAGGCTCGCCGCCGACGACATGGTCCCGCTGGCCCTGTTCGCCTCTGCCCGCCGAGCGCCGTCCTGCCACCGCGACGAGCGGGTGCACCTGGCCGACGACGACGACGTGATCGCCGAGATGCGGCTGCTGAGCGGTACCAGCCCCGAGGTGCTGGCCGACGAGGAGATCCTGCGCATGGCCCTGCCCGCCATCCGCGCGGACTACCGGGCGATCGAGACCTACCGGTATCCGGCCGGGCCCGGCCTCACCTGCCCGGTAGTCGTGCTGACCGGCGACGATGACCCGCAGGTGACCATCGCCGAAGCCGAGGCGTGGCGTGGCCACACCACCGGGCCGTTCACGATGCGAGTCTTCCCCGGGGGGCACTTCTATCTGACCGGGCACGTCGCCGCCGTGCTCGACCAGGTCTCCGAGAGCCTGCGCGCGGCGACGCCATCATGAACTCGACGACGGACCAGGAGGGCGGCCGGGCGCGGATCCGACTGGAGTTCGGTGTGCGGGTCACCATCGGCACCGGCGGCGACACCCTGGTGGCGGCGGACATGCTCGTCCCATCTGGCGCATGGACGCCGCGACCGTCGCGAGCATGAGGGAGCTGCCCTACCGGCAGCTCGATCATGGGAGCGCTTCCCGGCCTGTAAATACCCTGGGACTCCGAGAAAGTGTACGTCAGTATGATACTAAAGTATGTATGAATCGCCGGCCCGCGAGGTGGTCGGCGACGCCACGCAGCACGGCTACTCGCGGGTGTGATCGTCTGTTCTGGCGCCGTGCCGGCAACCCTCTTGTTTGTGGTTGGCGTCAGGGGTTTCCCGGCAGTCGTGCCGAGTGGAGGCCGGTTCCACTGACAGGGGGGTAGGCAGCTTTCGCTGTAGCTGCCAAGGATCGCTCGTGTCAAACAGGGGCTGAATATCCCGATGGAGGAGTGCCGACGCTCGGTGTTGTGCCACTCGATCCATTTGTCAACCGCAGCGATGAGTTCCGCTTTGGTGACATAGGAATGCCGGTAGTGGTGTTCGTGCTCGAACGACGACCAGAATGATTCCGCAGGACTGTTGTCTCAGCAGATTCCCGTGTCGCCCATTGATCGTTTCAAGTCGTGCGCGGCGCAGGATTTCATGGTCAGCGTTGCGGCGAACTCGCCGCCGTGGTCGGAATGCAACATATCCCAGCATGCGGCGTGAGTGCTCATCCCTGACCGCACACAAGTACCTTTCGCCTTCGCCGCAGGTGAGGTGGGTGATGCCGGTCAGCCAGACCGCGTCGAGCCGCCCTTGGTCGAAGTGTCGCCGCGCCAGGTCTGGCGGGAACGATGCCGTCGGATCGCTTACGGTGGTGCGGACAGTGAACGTGCGGGGGCCGATGCCCTCGATTCCGATCCCGGCCGTGATCGCGGCGACGGTTTTCTCGTTCACCGTCTCGCCGTGTTCCCGCAGTTCACTGATCGGCGCGCCGCTGCTGCCGCGACGTCAGTTCCGTTGTCATTGCACGCTTTTTCCACGTGTAGTAGCCGGAGGTGGACACCTCCAGTGGCCGGACCATGCGGGTGATGCCGAACAGTTCGGCTGTGGCGGTGATTCCGGCCCGGGTGGCGTCGGGGGGCAGGTGCGGCGTACTTCATCATCAGTTCGAATCGTTCCGGTTGTCCTGCATCGCAGCAAAGTACGCCGACCTTTTCAGGAACGAGATATCCCTGTCCTGATCGGCGACCCGTTCCCGCAACGCCTGTAGTTCGGCCCGCTCCGATGCCGACGACGGCTCGTCTCAGACCACTGTGGCCGCGTCCACTCGGCGGCGTTCTTCGACGACCCAGCCACTCGGCATTCCAGGGTCGATCCCCGCTCATGGGTGACTTCGGTAATCGTGCGGCCGGTATCGATCACACGATGCGCAGCCTCGACCTTGTACTCGCCGGTGTCCTTGCCGCAGCGGATACCGTCTTCGACGCGGGCCTGGGCGCGGTGGCGGGCTTCGAGAAACGCGATCTGCCGGTGGGAGTGTCGGTGACCGGCAACGGGTAGCGCCGGCCGTGGTGTTGTTCGAACAGCGACATCTATGTCCCGGGATGTGGTTCTCGCGGCGCACGATCACCCGCGTCTCTGTGGCCCAGCAGACCCGTCAAGTCGGCGACCGCGGCCTGCCATCCCTGTTCGGGCATCGTGTTAATCGTGGCACGGGCGTCCAGATCCAGCCCGATCGAGCAGTGCGCCTGAAACCCGGACCTGTGCATTGTCCGCGGTCTTCAGGGTGGCGTCCAGGCGATCACGACCGTCGCACCGAGATCGCCACCGGTGATCCGTGCAGGCTTTGAGTCTGGCAGGGGTGACCACCTGGCCACGATCATGTGTCCGGGTGAATCCCTCGCGTCGCACGCGGTTGACAGACCTGTGGTCAAGCCGACCTTGGTGGGCAGCAGCCGTAGTGCCGCCGCACCGACATGCGAGACGATCCCCGTCTTGCTGACCTCCACAGCTAGCCCACGCGTCCACTCTGGCGTGGTATTCACTCGAAAGTGCTCCCTGGACGGCATAGGCCAAAGGAGCCCGAAATCCTCATCTTTCCAGCTCAGGAGTACTTTTATATCGTCGGACAAAAACACACTCCCTTAGCTGTGAGTGTCGAACTAACCCCATCGTGTTAATCGACGTCTGCGGGCGTCGCCCCTGATCAGACGTCCGTCACAGTCCGCTCTCCTGGGGGTCGGGAGCCGATCGAGCGGCGCACGGCATGCGCCGGCAGCCGAATCCGATATCTGGCGTGACTGAAGTAGATCGAAATCGTGTCGCGATATTCGAGTGCGTTTCCGAACCATTTTACAAGCCCTCCTTTGATTTGTTCCGGCACTGCTGACCTTGCGGAAAGATAAAGGTAGTTTTTTAAAGGAGTCACGCGGCTTCGTCCGATTCGTCCCACCTGGTTAACAGCTGGTGTCTACTGGACGTTTGCGCGTCGCTACCCACGTTGGCCTGGTACGACGGTTTGGGCTACGCGGAGTGTGCGGGGCGGGCTGAAGGCGGATGTGAATTTGCCTGGACAGTGGTAGACCTTTGAATCGTCCTTGGGTACATTCGTCCTTACGGGGGCTGGTCCGTTTCCGACCGATGCGGACAAATATGGGGGCCACCGAACGACCTACAGGCGGCGACACCTGATTGAGAGCGTGCTGGGGATGGGTCTGATCGAACGTGAGGCGGAATGGGATACGCTGGTCGGGGGCTTAGCTGCCGCCGATCGCGGAGAGGGACGGGTCGTCCTGGTTAGTGGACCGGGCGGCGCGGGTAGAAGCGAGCTGTTGGCGGCATTCGGGGCGCACGCGGGGGACCAGGCTCTCGTGTTGACCGCGACCTGCGGCCGCAGTGAGCGCCACTTCGGCCTGGGAGTAATCAGACAGCTGTTCGGATCGGGCGCACTGCCCGCAGGGTGGCGAGGCCGGATCGATGAGCTGCTCGGCCGTGCCGAGTCCGACCTCATGGCGCCCGCTCGCGACCTGGCGGAGGTCGTGCTCGAACTGGCTGCGGCACAACCACTGGTGCTTATCGTGGACGACCTGCACGAGGCGGACAGCCCGAGTCTGGACGTGCTGCTGTACCTGCAGCGGCGGATCGCGACCGCGCCGGTGCTGATCGTGCTCTCCGAGGTGCGGTGCCGCCGGGTCGCGCACCCGCGCTTCCATGCCGAGCTGACCAAGGCCCCGTGGTTACGCCAGGTTCGGCTGTCGACACTGTCGGAGTCCGGCGTCGCCGAACTGCTGCGAGACCGGGTGCCGGATCGCGAGGCGGCCGAGTTGGCTCCGCGCTGCCACCGGCTCACCGGCGGCAGCCCGGTGCTGCTGCACGCGCTTATCGACGACCTGATCGAATCCGGGGCCGCCCCGGTGGATGAGGACGAGCCGGTCCAGGTCGGTACTGCGGTCATCGCGGTTGTGCTGAGCTGTCTGCACCGCTGGGCGCCCGAGCACCTCGCCGTCGCGCGCGGGCTCGCGCTGCTCGGCGACAACACGCCTGCGTCGGTTGTCGCGCGGCTGCTGGACATCGAGCCCGTCGTGGTCGACCAGGTGCTCGACGAACTGTCGGCGACCGGACTGCTCGACGACGGCCGCTTCCGGCACCCTGCCGTTCCCGCGGCCATCCGCGACGACCTCGCTCTCGAGGGGCGGGCAGGACTGCACCTCGCGGCCGCCCAGCTCCTGCACGAGGAGGGCGCGCCCAGCAGAGAGATCGCCGCCCAGCTGCTCGCCGCCGGGGACCCGGGGGGCGCGACGTGGGCCGCCGCGGTGCTGCGCGCCGCCGCGCTCGAGGCCCTTGGCGGGCATGCGCTGGTCGACGCGACCGCGTGCCTGGAGCTGGCGCTGCGGTCGCCGTCGGGGGACCGCGATCGGGCGGCCACGGTCGCGCTGCTGGTCCGGGTGCGCTGGCTGACCAACCCCTCGGCCATCAACCGCCTGCTTGATCCGCTGCACGACGCGCTGGACGCGGGACACCTTGGCGACCGGGACGCCATCGTCCTGTCGAACTACCTGCTGTGGCGCGGCGACGATCGCGGCGTGCGCCGGTCGGCAATCGTCGACCGGCTGGCGGAGCACGCCAGCGACCCTCGGTCGGAGGCCGAGCTGTACTTCACCCGGCAGTGGCTGAGCTTCTCCCACCCGGTGCGCTTCCCGGAGCCCCTTCAGGACAGTGCGCGGAGTGCGCCAACCGCGATGCGGCGGACCAGGCGCGGGCTGCGGCTGACCGACATCATGGTCCACGGCGCGTCCAACGAGGTGTTGGACAAGGCCGAGCAGGTGCTGCTGTGCTGCTCGGTTACCGACACGATGCTGGAGTCCGTGCTCGCCGCGCTCCTGACCCTGGTGCACGGCGACCGCACCAACCGGGCTCTGCACTGGTGCTCCGTGCTCGATGCCGAGGCGCGCACCCTGCTGGCCAAACCCTGGATCGCGGCGCTGGCCGACATCCGCGCGCACATCGCGCTGCGCCGTGGCGACCTGGCGGCCGCCGAGCGCTTCGCCCGCGACGCCCTGCAGACGATGTCGCCGGACAGCTGGGGTGTGGCGATCGGCTCGCCGATGTCCACGCTGATGCTCGCCACCACCGGGATGGGCAAGCTCGACGAAGCCGACCGCCTGGTGAAGCAGCCAGTGGCGGAGTCCATGATGGACGCTCCGTTTTGGGGGCAGTACCTGCGCGGCCGCGGTTACTACTACCTGGCCAGCAATCGGCTGCACGCCGCGCTTGCCGACTTCCAGGCCTGCGGTGACCTGTGTGCGGGCTGGGGCCTTGACCTGCCTGAGTTCCTGCCGTGGCGTAGCGACGCCGCCCAGGCGCATCTGGCGATGAACCAGCCGAACAAGGCCCGCGAGCTGCTCAGTGCTCAGCTCGACCGTCCCGGAGGCAAGTCGCTCCGGGTGGCCGGGGTGTCGCTTCGGGTGCTGGCGGGCACGTGCAATCTGCCCCGGCGGCCGGCTGTGCTTGGCGAGGCGATCGCGAAGCTGCAGGAGACCGGCGCCCAGTTGGAGCTTGCCTTGGCGCTGGCCGAACTCGGTCGCGCCCAGCACGCCCTCGGCGACTCGACCAGGGCCCGGCTGACGGCTCGGCGCGCGAAGCAGGTGGCCAAGAGCTGCTTCGCGGAGTGGCTGTGCGAGAAGGTGTTACCCGCCGACGAGCCCACGCTGGTGGAGGAGCCCGACACCTTCGCCACGCTGAGCGAGGCGGAGCGCAGGGTGGCGACGCTGGCCGCGGGCGGCTACACCAACCGCGATATCAGCCAGAAGCTGTTCGTCACGGTGAGCACGGTCGAGCAGCATCTGACGCGCGTCTATCGCAAGCTCAACGTCAACCGGCGCGCGGACCTACCCGCGGACCTGCCGCTGGTGGCGATCGACTCGGCGTGAAGCAGGCGGGCTCGGCCCCTACAGCTCTTCGAGCAGGCCCGCCGAACGCATCTCGTCGATCCACAGGTGGAAGTCGGCTCGCATGGCGGCCGGGTCGACTTCCCAGATGCCGGCCAGCATGTCCGCGGCGGCGGTCTGGTCGCCGTTGTGCTGGCTCAGTGCGATCCACATGGCCGCTTGGCGGGGCGGACAGTGCACGACGACCCCGGTCCGCCGGGAGCGCAGTCGCAGTCTGCCATCCGGCAGCACCTTGGCAGTCACCCCTGCGACCGCGTGCACGCTCACGAACTCCTCCTCGTCGCGACTTGATGCGACCGTCGGGTCTTGCAGCCCGCTTAAGGCTCTTGGTTTTACGCCTGCCAGTAACACAGGGCAAGTATACGATTGTATATGACGTAAGTCTAGTACGTTGGTATAGATTCCGATGCTGCGGTTCGCGCCGCAGGTGTAGGGGTCGTCCAGGGCTCACTCGTGGCCCATTCGCACGGTAGTTATATCCGATCTGACCCCCACAACCCCTTTGGAGCCGAACATGGGTCGCATGACCGGCAAAGTCGTCGTCGTCACCGGGGCGGCACGCGGGCAGGGCCGTAGCCACGCGGCGCGGTTGGCCGAGGAAGGCGCCGACGTCATCGCGCTGGACGTGTGCGCCGACATCGAGTCCGCCGGCTATCCGATGGCCACTATGGACGACCTGGCTGAGACCGAACGCTTGGTACGCAACGCGGGCCGCAACGCGGTCACCGCGCAGGTCGACGTGCGCGACCGCGCCGCGCTTGCGGCCGCTATCGCCGATGCGGTCACCGAACTGGGCGGACTGCACGCCGTCGTCGCCAACGCCGGGATTCTGCCGATGGGCGCGCACCGGCCGATGACGGCGTTCGCCGATACCGTCGACATCAACCTGGGTGGTGTTTTCAATACGGTGCACGCCGCGTTGCCGCACCTCGGCGATGGCGCGAGCGTCGTGGTGGTCGGCTCGGGAGCGGGCCTGATGCCGCGCACGCCCGAGGACTCCGGCGCGGGTCCGGGCTTTGTCGCGTACAAGTTCGCCAAGCGCGCGCTGGTCGACTACGTGAGCACGTTGGCCGTGGAACTGGCCTCGCGCGGCATGCGGATCAACGCGGTACACCCGACCAATGTCGCCACCGACATGCTGCTCAACGACTCCATGTTCGGCGCGTTCCGCCCGGACCTGGAGACCCCGACGGCCGACGACATCGTCCCGGTGCTGACGGGCATGCACGCCCAGCCGGTCGCCTGGGTCTCGCCCGAGGACGTCTCGCACGCCGTGCTGTTCCTGGCTGGCGACGAATCCCGGCACGTCACAGGCATGCAGCTGCGGGTCGACGCGGGTATGGCGGTCAAGGCGGGGGGGTGGATCCCGCCTCGAAAGCCGCATTCCGGGTAGGGGAACGTAGGGGTGGGCTGAACAAGCGTCTGAGACTAGCGTTCATAACTGGCGATGAACCTTCACATTTCGTCCTGATCAGGGAGTTTCTCGTGCGTATCCAGCCGAACCCGACCTGCCCGGGCGAACTCGTCCACCACCTGCTCGACGCGGCGGTGTCCGAGTCGCCGGACGTTCCCGCCATCACCGATGCGACCGGCACCTGGAGTTACCGGGAACTCGACGCGCACAGCCACGCCATCGCGGTGTGGCTGCGCGCGCGGGGTGTCCGCCCCGGTGACCGGGTGGTCGCGCGGTTGGCGACCACCCGGCACCTGGTGGCCCTGTTCTTCGGCGTCCTGCGGTGCGGCGCGGTGTTCGTCCCGCTCAACCCGGCGATGAAGCTGTTTCACTTGACCACGGTGCTCGCCAACGCCGAGCCCGCGGTCGTGCTCGTCCCCGCCGACGCAGTGGCGGGGCTGCCCGATCCGGCCCGCGCGTGCGCGGCGGAGGAGATGTGGGCGGAGGTCGAAAGCCTGGTCGGCAGGCGAGTGCCGGATGCGGATATCGCTCCGGCCGCGGTGGCCGCGTTGGTGTACACCTCCGGCAGCACGGCCACGCCGAAGGCGGTCATCCTCCCGCACGCGCAGGTTGTGTTCGCCAGCCGCACGCTGGCGGTCGAACTCGGCTACCGCGACAGCGACGTCGTGTTCTGCCGGTTCCCGCTGTCCTGGGACTACGGGCTCAACAAGGTCCTGATGACGTGCGCCGTGCGATGCGAGATCGTCCTCGCGGGCGAGGAGTCCGATCTGGCGCTGCTCAGGCGCATGCGCGAGACCCGGGCCACCGTGGTGCCGATCGTCCCGTCACTCGGCACGATGATCGCCACGCTCGCGCGCCGGGAGACCGACCTGCCGCCGGTCCGGCTGATCACCAACACCGGGGCGGCGTTGCCCGCGGCGACGATCGACGCCCTGCGGGAGTGCTTTCCCGGGGTGCGCGTCGTGCGCCAGTTCGGGCAGACCGAGTGTAAGCGGATCTCGGTGATGCCGGTGGACGAGGACCAGGACCGCTCGCTGTCGGTGGGCAGGCCGCTGTCCGGGACCCGGGTGCTGATCCTCGGCGCGGACGGCGGGGAGCTGCCGGTCGGCGAGATCGGCGAGATCGTCGTCACCGGCCCGCACGTGACGGGCGGGTACTGGCGTGATCCGGAGGCGACCGCTCGGGTGTTCCGACCCGATCCGGGCGGCGCGGGTACCCGGCTGCACACCGGCGACTACGGCTACCTCGATGCCGACGGCTACCTGTACTTCGCGGGAAGGCGGGACGACATGTTCAAGCGCAAGGGAATCCGGATGAGCACGCTGGAGATCGAGGGCGCCGCGATGGACATCGCGGGTGTGAGCGCGGCCGCCGCGCTGCCGCCCGCAGGCGACCGCGACCTCGCCGTCGTGGTCGCGGGCGACCTCGAGCCGCACGTGGTGCTCAAGGAGCTGGCCCAGCGGCTGGAGCCGCAGAAGGTGCCCGCGCGCTGTCACGTCGTCGACGAGGTCCCGCTCACCCAGCACGGCAAGAACTCGCGCCAGGCCTTGGAGGAAATGTTCTACGGAGGCTCCCGGTGATCGACCACACCGCGCTCGCCGAGCGGTTCGGCACGCCCTTGTACGTCTACGACCTCGACGACGTGCGCGCCGCCCGCCGACAGCTGTTCGACGCGCTCCCCAGCGAGGTGGAGGTCTACTACGCGCTCAAGGCGAACCCGCACCCCGGGCTGGTCAAGGCGTTGTGCTCGGAAGAGGGCGGCGCGGGAGCAGGAAAGGTCTGCCGCGCGGAGATCAGTTCGACCGGCGAGCTGGCCAATGCGCTGGCCGCCGGCGTCCCTGCGGCGGACATCCTCTACACCGGCCCCGGCAAGACCGTAGAGGAACTGCGCACGGCGCTGACCCAGGGCGTGCGAACCTTCTCCACAGACTCGGTGACCGACGTGCGGCGGGTCGGCGAGGTGGCCACCGACCTCGGCGTCGTCGCCGAGTGCCTGCTGCGGATCAACAGTGCCACCGCGAGCGCGACGACGGGCATCCGGATGACCGGAACGCCGTCGCAGTTCGGCTTCGACAGCGAGGTGCTGGGCGAGGTGCTACCCGCGCTGCGCGCCGTCAAGGGCGTCGAGATCGCCGGGATGCACTTCTTCCCGCTGAGCAACGCCCAGGACGAGGAGAACCTCGTCGGGGAGTTCCGGCACACCATCGAGCTGGCCGCACATCTGCGCGACCAGCACGGCATCCCGCTGCGGCTGCTGGACATCGGTGGCGGCTTCACTGTCCCTTATGGACAACCAGGTCCGCGCGGCGGGTATCCGAAGCTGCGCGGCGAACTGGCCGCCGCCCTGGACACCCACTTCCCGCGCTGGCGCGATGGCGATCCGACGATCGCCTGCGAGTCCGGCCGCTACCTGGCCGGCGGCAGCGGAGTGCTGGTGACGCGGGTGGCCAACGTCAAGATGAGCAGAGGCCGCGGGTACGTGATCCTCGACGCGGGGATCAACACCTTCGGCGGCATGTCCGGGCTCGGCAGGCTGCTGCCGGTCAGCGTCGCGGTCACCGACGGCGCCGACGGCAGGGCGTCCCTGGTCGGTCCACTGTGCACACCGGGCGACGTGCTCGGCCGCGATGTCGCCGTGCCCGACCTCGGCCCGGACGACCTGGTCGTCATCCCCAACACCGGCGCCTACGGCCCGACCGCGAGCCTGCTGATGTTCCTCGGCAGGCCCGCCCCGGCCGAGGTGCTGATCCGCGGCGGCGACGTTGTGTCGGTGTCCCGGATCGAACACGAGCGGGTGTACGTGTTCGGCGACGGCCCCAGCGCCCGCCAGTAGCTGACACCCCATGGAGGATTTTCAGCGTGCGTGACAGCGATTTTCAGTCCACTGTGGTCCGCGGCTCGGCCGTCGCGGCGGCGAGCCTGGGCACCGTGGTGGTGAGTAGCACGGCATCGGATTCGCACACCTGGAATCTGGTGTACCTCGAGCTGCTCATCCGCGAGCTCGGTTACGATGTGGTCAACCTCGGCCCGTGCGTGCCCGATGAGCTCTTGGCCGAGCACTGCCGGGAGATTCAGCCCGTGCTGGTCGTGATCAGCAGTGTCAACGGCCACGGCCATCAGGACGGCCTGCGGGTGATCAAGCAGCTACGTGGGTGTGCCCGGCTGCGTGCCACGCCCGTGGTGATCGGCGGCAAGCTGGGCATCGCGGCCGGGCTGGACGACGCCCAGGTCCGCGAGCTGATGGCCGCCGGGTTCGACATGGTGTTCCAGGAAGGCGCGGACGCGGGCGAGTTCCGCCGGTTCGTCGGTGCGATCCCGCGCCCCGCCGCCTGGCTGCCGGACGGAGTCGGGGCCTGGGTATGAGCGTCCGCCCGCCGAGCGCCGCATCGGTCGACTTCGGTGAGCACGTGCTCCGGGTGGCGGCGGCGGGAGGGCTCGTCGTCCAGCCGAGGATGGGGGTCAGCGACCCGGCGCGGATGCGCGCGGGTCTGCTGGCCACTCGGGGCGCCGCCGCGCACACGGTCGGCACCGTCACCCTCGACAGCTACACCCGGGTCGGCGCGACCGAGAGCGTGGCGATGGCGCTGCGCAAGGGCGAGTCACTCAACGGCTATCCCATCCTCGGGCACGACCGGACGACGACGTCGGCGATGCTGAATGGCGTGCTGGGCCTGGACTTCCCGGTCCAGGTGCGGCACGGGTCCGCGGCCCCGCTGGATATCTTCGCCGCGATGGCCGCCGTCGGCCTGGCCGCCACCGAGGGGGGCCCGGTCTCGTACTGCCTGCCGTACGGCCGCGTCCCGCTGGCCGAGGCGGTGGCCAACTGGGCGCGCTGCTGCCAGTTTCTCGCGGCGATAGGGCAAACCGGGCTCCGTCCGCACCTGGAGACCTTCGGCGGCTGCATGCTCGGCCAGCTCTGCCCGCCCAGCCAGCTCGTCGCGATGAGCGTGCTGGAGGCGCTGTTCTTCCAACAGCACGGCGTGCGATCGGTGTCGGTCAGCTACGCCCAGCAGACCGACATGGACCAGGACACCGAAGCCGTTCTGGCGCTGCGCCGGTTGTGCCGCGACCTGCTGCCGTATCCGGGCTGGCATGTCGTGGTCTACACCTATATGGGCGTCTACCCCACGACCGAGGATGGCGCCTTCCGGCTGCTTGGGCTGGCCGTCGAGCTGGCCCGCCGCACCGGAGCCGAACGGCTGATCGTCAAGACCGCCGTCGAGTCGGCCAGAATCCCGTCGTTCGCCGAGAACGTCGAGGCGCTGGAGTACGCCGCGCTGATCGCAGAGCGCGCCCCAGGGCCGGTGGACGCGGTGGAAAGCCTTGATTCCCAGACCTACCAGGAAGCGCGTGCGCTCGTGCACGCGGTGCTCGACCTTGACGACGACATCGGTCGCGCTTTGCTCGCCGCGTTCCGTATCGGGTTCCTCGACATCCCGTACTGTCTGCACCCCGACAACGCGGGCCGCACCCAAGCCGTCATCGACGACCGGGGATGGCTGCGCTGGGCCGAGACCGGCGCGCTGCCGATCGGACATCTGGTCGAGCGCGGGGGCAGGCGCTCGATGTCGTCGTCGGGACTGCTGTCCAACCTCAACCACGTGCGCGACCGGTTCGACACGGCGGGCTGGGATCCCGCCGCGCTGCACCGCGACCGCACGCCGGAGCTGCCCCGCTGATGTCCCGCGCCGGAAATTCGCGCCGTGAATCCGTATCCGGCCGTTGCGCCCCTGGTCCGGGTTAATGAGCGTTCTAGTGAGGGGTAAGGCGAAGGTGGCGTGATGCCAAGGTGTGTCGCGAAAGCCACTTTCGCGACGTCAGATGTCCTGAAAGTGGCTTTCGCGACGCGGCCGCTGGGTGGTCGTGAGTGTTTCGGGTCGTTAGAACGCAATGCCACTCAGCTTGAGTTGATCATGAGCGGGGGTCTTCAGTGGCCGCCGGTCTGCTTGATCAAGTCGGATAAGTCACCGGCAGCGGACCCGGCGTGCGACTGTCCACACGGGACACCGATCGGGATCCGTGTGCCCGATTTGGGTGCTTTGCGCGGCTGCGTGCAGGGGTCGTGAGTGGCAATGAGCGTTAGAACGACATTTCCCACTCACGACCCCTTGGCAGAATCCCCCATTTCGTTATCAATCGGACATTCAGTCAGTGAAATGTGTCCACAATGGACGCTCAGGGACGTAACGGCTCCCGTCGGCCAGGGCAACCGAGCGCTTGACCTGCGGCAACCGTCGCCATACATGACACTCACGACCACCCAGCGGTCCCCTGTCCCTTGTGTCCCGCGCCGGGAATTCGCGCCGTAAGTATGTGGGTAAGCACGGTGCCCGGCCGGTTCGCCGGATTCGCACACCCCAGTCCCGCGACCCGGCCTAAGGGCGTCTAGGGGTGGGGCCGGTGTGCGGCCGGCCATACCGTGCGGGGGAGTGGTCCGTGCTGTCCGTTGTACCGCCGAAACCTTCGTGGAGTGCGTTGATGAGCGAGTCCGGAAGCCCAGAAGCCGCCCGGCGGGCCGAGCTGGTCCACCGGCTCGCGGATCTGCCGGTGTCCGAGCAGATCCGAATCCTGCTGGACATCGTCACCGAGCAGGCAACCGCCGCGCTGCACAAGGTGCGCCCGGACGCCGACGCCGCGGTCGGACCGGACGCGGCGTTCCGCGATATCGGCCTTGACTCGCTGATCCTGGTCGACCTGCACCGCCGGCTCGGCGCGGCCACCGGGCTCGCGCTGCCGCCCACGGTCGGGTTCGACTACCCCACCGCGGCCCAGCTGGCCGGGCACCTGCGCGCTGAGTTGCTTGGCGAAGACGGGGACACGGATTGGCCCGACATGGCCTCGCCGCGGTCCGGGGCCGACGAGGACGACCCGATCGCCATCGTCGGGATCGCCTGCCGCTTCCCCGGCGGCATCCGTTCCGCCGAGGACCTCTGGCGGCTGGTCGCGGATGGCGGCGAGGTGCTGTCGGATTTCCCCGACGACCGCGGCTGGGACATCGATACGATGTTCGACCGCGACCCGGACGTCGCAGGCAAGTCCTATGTGGACAAAGGTGGGTTCCTGGCCGACTCCACCGAGTTCGACGCGGACTTCTTCGGCATCAGCCCGCGTGAGGCGCTGGCGATGGACCCGCAGCAGCGGCTCATGCTGGAAACTTCGTGGGAGGCGCTGGAGCGCGCGGGTGTCAACCCGGCCGGGCTGCGCGGCAGCCGCACCGGCGTGTTCATCGGCGCCGAGGTGCACGAGTACGGCCTACGGGTGCACGAAGCCCCGGATGGGCTCGACGGCTACCTGATGACAGGCAACGCGCCGAGCGTCGTTTCCGGCCGCGTCGCCTACGTGCTGGGACTGGAAGGCCCCGCGGTCACCGTCGACACGGCCTGCTCGGGCTCGATCGTCTCCCTGCACCTGGCTTCCCAGTCGCTGCGTCGCGACGAGTGCGACCTCGCGCTGGTGGGTGGCGTCGCCGTGATGGGCAGCCCCGGCATGTTCACCGCGTTCAGCAGGCAGCGCGGGCTGGCCCCGGATGGGCGGGTCAAGGCGTTCGCCGAGGCCGCCGATGGAACCGGCTTCTCCGAGGGCATCGGCCTGCTTGTCGTCGAGCGCCTCTCTGACGCACGCCGTAACGGGCACACGGTCCTCGCGCTCGTGCGCGGATCGTCGATCAACCAGGACGGCGCGAGCAACGGGCTCACCGCGCCCAGCGGGCGGGCTCAGCGCAAACTGATCCGTGCGGCGCTGGCTGACGCCGGTTACCGGCCCGCCGATGTCGACGCGATGGACGCGCACG
Organism: Amycolatopsis sp. WAC 01375; assembly: GCF_003947325.1. Taxonomy (NCBI): domain Bacteria; kingdom Bacillati; phylum Actinomycetota; class Actinomycetes; order Pseudonocardiales; family Pseudonocardiaceae; genus Amycolatopsis; species Amycolatopsis sp. WAC 01375. The sequence continues at coordinate 4,140 of NZ_QHHW01000013.1, read as the reverse complement.
GCACCGGCACCCGGCTCGGCGACCCGATCGAGGCCGCCGCCATCCTGGCCACCTACGGCCGGGACCGGGAGCGCCCGCTGTGGCTGGGCTCGGTCAAGTCCAACCTTGGCCACACCCAGGCGGCAGGCGGCGTGGCGAGCGTGATCAAGATGATCATGGCGATGCGGCAGGAGACCCTGCCGAAGACCCTGCACGTCGACGCACCGAGCACGGCCGTGGACTGGTCGGCAGGCAACGTGCGGCTGCTCACCGAGGAGATCCCGTGGGAGCGCGCGGAACGTCCGCGCCGCGCCGCGGTCTCCGCGTTCGGCATCAGCGGGACCAACGCGCACGTCATCATCGAGGAGCCGCCTGCGGTCGACGAGGCCGCCGTCGAGCCGGACACCACGCCGCGGGCGCTGGTCCCGCTGGTGCTCTCGGCCAAGAACCCCGCTGCCCTGCGCGAACTGGCCGGGTCGCTACTGCCGGTGCTGGAGGACGGCGCGCGGCCGGTGGACGTCGGGTACTCGCTGGCAGACACCCGTGCCCGGCTCGGCAGCCGCGCCGTCGTGGTCGGTCAGGATGCCGAGACGCTCGGCCGCGGGCTGCGCTTGCTCGCCGACGGCGGAAACGGGCCGGACACCGTAGCCGGGGACTCTGACGGCGGCCGGTTCGCCGTGCTGTTCACCGGGCAGGGCAGCCAGCGCCTTGGCATGGGGCTGGCCCTGTGCGCGGAGTTCCCGGTGTTCGCCGACGCCTTCTCCGACGCCATCGCGCAGGTGGACATCCAGTTGGACCGGTCGCTGTGGGACGTGCTGGAGGCGGAGCCCGGCTCGCCTGACGCGCTCCTGCTCGACCAGACCGGATACGCCCAGCCCGCGCTGTTCGCCCTTGAGGTCGCGCTGTACCGGCTGCTCGAATCCTGGGGGATGCGCCCGGACTACCTGGCAGGCCACTCCATCGGCGAACTGGCCGCCGCGCACGTAGCGGGCGTGCTGACCCTGGCGGACGCCGCCACGCTGGTCGCCGCGCGCGGCAGGCTCATGCAGGCGCTGCCATCGGGCGGGGTGATGATCTCCGTGCGCGCCACCGAGGACGAGGTGCGCGCGCTGCTCGGCGACGCGGCCGACGTCGGCATCGCGGCGGTCAACGGGCGAGACGCCGTCGTGATCTCCGGGGCGGCGGAGTCCGCGCTGCGGATCGAGGAGACGCTGCGCGCGCAGGGCCGCAAGACCAAGCGGCTGCGGGTGAGCCACGCGTTCCACTCGCCGCTGATGGAGCCGATTCTCGGTGAGTTCCTGCGGGTCGCGCGGGTGCTGACCTACTCGGCGCCGACCATTCCGATCGTGTCCACTGTGTCCGGTCGCATCGCCACGGCAGACGAGCTGTGCTCCCCGGAGTACTGGGTCGAGCACGTGCGTGCGAACGTCCGATTCGCCGACGCCGCCGCGGCTCTTGGCGAGCTGGGCGTCGGCACCTTCCTGGAATTGGGCCCGGACGCCGTGCTCACCGCGATGGGCAAGGAGTGCCTGCCGGACGGCGAGTTCCTGGCCGCGCTGCGCCGGGACCGCGACGAGACCCGCGAGGTCGTCACCGCCGTGGCCGCCGCGCACGTGCGGGGCGTCGCCGTCGACTGGTCCGCGTACTTCGCCCGCTCCGGTGCGCGCCGGGTAGACCTGCCCACGTATCCGTTTCAGCGGCGCCGCTTCTGGCTTGAGCGTGCTCGCGTTCTCGACGACGTCAGCGGAGTCGGGCAGGTTGCCGCCGGCCACCCCCTGCTGGGCGCGGTCGTGCCGCTCGGTGGCGACGGCGGTGTCGTGCTGACCGGGCGACTCTCCACGCGGTCGCACCCGTGGCTTGCCGACCATGTGATCTCGGGGGTGCCCCTGCTGGCGGGCACCGCGTTCGTCGAGCTGGCCCTGCGCGCGGGCGAGGAAATCGACTGCCCCGCGCTGGAGGAGCTGACGCTGCAGACTCCGCTGGCGCTGCCCCCGTCCGGCGGCGTCGCGGTCCAGATCGTCGTCGGGCCGCCGGACAGCACGGGGCGGCGCGCGGTCGACGTGCACTCGCGCGTGGATGACGCGGCCTGGGTGTGCCACGCCACCGGTACGCTCGGGCCTTTCGCGGGCGCGTCGGCGGACACCGCGTGGGCGAGCCAGTGGCCGCCCGCGGGGGCCGAGCCGCTCGACGTGTCCGGCCTGTATACCGAGATCGTCGACCATGGCTACGAGTACGGACCGGCGTTCCGGGGCCTGCGGGCGGTCTGGCGTCGCGACGGTGAGGTGTTCGCCGAGGTCAGGCTGCCGGAGGAGGTCGCGGACGCGGGCGCGTACGGCTTGCACCCTGCCCTGTTGGACTCCGTGCTGCACGCCACCGACTTCGCCGGTCCCGAGCGGATGCCCGGACGGACGCGGCTGCCGTTCGCCTGGACGGGTGTCGCCCTGCACGCCACCGGCGCGTCGGCGCTGCGCGTGCGGATCACCGCGACCGGCTCCGACGCGGTGGCCATCGGCCTGGCCGACGCCGCGGGTGCGCCGGTCGCCGAGATCGGGGGGTTCGTGCTCCGCGAGGTCGCCGCGGGCGGGCTCGCCGCCGCCCGGACCGACCTGCCCTACCGGATCGAGTGGGTCCCGGTTTCCGCCATGGCGCCGGTCGGGACGTGGGCGGACTGGGACAGCGTCGACGAGACCGTGCCCGATCTCGTGATCGCTCGGGTGGCGGGCGCGTCCGGAGACCTGCCCGCCGCGGTGCGGCAGACGACCTCCCACACGCTGTCGTTGCTGCGCGACTGGCTCGCCGACGACCGGTTCGCTCGCTCCACCCTCGTCATCGCGACGTCCGGCGCGGCGGGCCCGGACATCACCGACCTGGCCGCCGCTCCCGTCTGGGGCCTGGTGCGCTCGGCACAGGCCGAGCACCCCGGGCGGTTCGTGCTCGTCGACACCGACCGGGCACCGCTCGATGAGGTCGCGGCCGCCGCGGCCTCGGGCGAGCCCGAGGTGATCCTGCGCGACGGCGAGGCCCGCGTGCCCCGGCTCGTCGCGGTCAGCGGGGACGCGGGATCGCCGCCGTGGCCGGTCGATGGCACCGTGCTGATCACCGGCGGCACCGGCGGGCTCGGCGCGTTGCTGGCCCGGCACCTGGTGACCGGGCACGGCGTGCGCGACCTGTTGCTGACCAGCAGGCGTGGCCGGTCGGCGCCCGGCGTGGACGTGCTTGTCGAGGAGCTGGCGGCGGCGGGCGCGCGGGTCCGCGTCGCCGCCTGCGACACCGCCGACCGCCCGGCGCTCGCCGAACTTCTCTCCACAGTGGACGATCTCACCGCGGTCGTACACACCGCGGGCGTGCTCGACGACGGACTGGTCGCCACCCTCGATGAAGACCGGCTGGCCTCGGTCCTCGCGCCCAAGGTCGACGGCGCTTGGCACCTGCACGAGCTGACCGCCGACCGCGAGCTCGTCGCGTTCGTGCTGTACTCGTCCACCGCCGGCTTCCTCGACGGCGCGGGCCAGGGCAACTATGCCGCCGCCAACGTCTTCCTCGACGCCCTCGCCACCCACCGGCGCGCCCACGGCCTGCCGGCCACGGCCCTGGCCTGGGGCCTGTGGCCGGACGCGGGTATGGCGGCCGGCCTCGACCCGGCCGCGATCGGCCGCATCCGCCGCCTCGGCCTCGACGTGCTGAGCCCGGGGGAGAACCTGCGCCTGCTGGACGCCGCTGTCGCCCGCCCCGAACCGGCCCTCGTCCCGGTCCGCATCGACCGTACCGCCCTGCGCTTGCGGGCCGACCTGCCGCACGTGCTGCGCGGCTTGGTGCGCGCCCCGGCGCGTCGGGCCGCGGCCGGACCGGCGTCGACCGAGTCCACAATGGACAGCCGGCTCGCCGCCCTGTCGGCCGCCGACCGGGCAGAGGCCGTGCTCGACCTGGTGCGGTCCGAGGTCGCGGGCGTGCTCGGCCACGACGGCCCGGCGGCGATCACGCCGTCGCGGGCGTTCAGTGACATCGGCTTCGACTCGCTGTCGGCCGTCGAGTTGCGCAACCGGCTGAACTCGGCCACCGGGTTGCGGTTGAGCTCGACGTTGGTGTTCGACTACCCGACGCCGACACACCTGAGCGCGCATATCGCGGAGAAGCTGCGCGGCTCCGCCCCCACCCCCACCC
>NZ_QHHW01000012.1:0-9139 GCF_003947325.1 Amycolatopsis sp. WAC 01375 | reverse complement strand
CCCGTTCGCCACTAATCCACCCGAAGGCTTCATCGTTCGACTTGCATGTGTTAAGCACGCCGCCAGCGTTCGTCCTGAGCCAGGATCAAACTCTCCAACAATGTCAAATTTGATCGAGGCAAATTTTTCTTGCTCTCAAAGGAACCTCAAACGAGGTTCAAATACATAAGCTCTACTGGCTTAGTTCACTAGCACACTGTTGAGTTCTCAAGCAACACACCCCAGATCGCACCAGGCAAAACCCGGCCTTATCCGAAGCAGTCATTTCTTGGCTTTTGTCCGGAGCATACGCTAACACCTGCTCGAAACTGCCGTTTCAGCGGGGTAGAGTTACCTCTCCGGTTCGGGACCACCCACTCTACCACCATCCGGTGGGAGCTTGGTTCGTGTTCCCGGCGGCCGCTCGGTTTCCCTGGCGACGAAGAGAACATTACACGGCCCGAAACCGGCGTTTACAGGGGGGTCCCCTTTTTCGCGTCGGGGCGCTGACCTGCGTCGATCGGGCCCTCCCCCGGAACCGGCTCTCCGTGCGTGGCGACGACCGTCAGCACGACGAGGGCGGCGGCGAGCCCGGCGGTGATGTGGATGGGCGCGGACGTGAACGAAGCGGCGAGCACGAGCACCGCGGTCACCGGGAACCCGATCGCGATCGGACGGCATTCGTTGGTGGGGCCGATGTGCATCAGCCAGACGCTGAGCAGGTAGATCGCGACGGGCACGGTCGTGGCCATGGCCGCGGGCAGCGAGGCGACGTGTCCAGTGTGGGTGTCGTAGTCGACGGCGACTTCGAGGCCGGCGCCGAGCGCGGCCGCCGAAGCGAAGATCAGGTAGTGCCCATAACCCCAGCTCGCGACGGTGAACAGGCTCTTCGCCTTCTCGAGCCGGACGTGGCCCGGCTGGTCGAAGTACAGCCACCACAGGGAGAAGAGCAGCACGAGCCCCGCGGCGGCGAGCGAGATCAGGCTGCCGGTGTGCTCGCCTTTGTCCAGCCCCTCCTTGACCGCGGTGGTCGCGCCGAGGATGGATTCACCCAGCACGATGATCGTGAACAGGCCGTAGCGCTCGGCGATGTGGTGCGGATGCCAGCCCGTCCAGCGCTTGCGTTCGGCGATCATCGGGACCGCGAGCTCGGCCACCAGGAGCACGAAGAACGACGGCAGCGCCAGCGACTCCGGCAGGCCGAGGCGGACGATCCACAGGATCTGGACGATCGTGATGCCGACGGCGTACCGCGCCGCGGCCGGGCGGCAGTGCGGATCGGTCCGCGCGGCGCGCAGCCATTGCACGACCATCGCCAGCCGCATCAGGACGTAACCGGCCACCATGATCGTGAAGTCGCCCTTGAAGGCCGACGAGACACCGGCGGCGACGGTCAGCCCGCCGGCGATCTGCACCAAGGTCACCAAGCGGTACGGGACGTCGTCGGTGTCGAACGAGGACGCGAACCAGCTGAAGTTCAGCCAGCCCCACCAGATCGCGAAGAACACCATCCCGAAGCTGAGCACCCCGTGCCCGATGTGGTTTTCGGCGATCGCGTGATGCAGACCGGCGGCCGCCTGCGCGACGGCGACCACGAAACACAGGTCGAACAACAGCTCCAGCGGGGTCGCGACCCGGTGCCCTTCTCCGGAATCGCGCATCGTCATCGGCCGGTACCAGACCCGCAGCCGACTCCGCCGTACAGAACCCTCCGCCATCACCGCTCCTCCACGCTCGTTCTGCGGAAGATCTTCGCAGCCGGGAGCGGTTCACACACTCGGAGGAACGCGCGGCGAGTGGGCCCGGGCCGGGTGCACCTCCCCAGGCGACCCCGCGCGGACCCACCCGCGCGAATGCCTCACCAGGACTCGGCTCGTCAGTGGTGGTGAGCCGGCTGCCGCCGAACGGTCCCCCGCGGACGCCGACGGCCGTCCACCGGCTCGTGACCGTGGGTGTCCATTCCTGAAACTCCGGACTCACCACGATCGCTTCGCCGATCGATCCATCCCCGATCGACCGACAGAAATACCACTGTCGGTAGCCAAGACACAGCAGTGAAGGCTCCGTTAGGTCTACCCGGTTGCTCTGAGTAGCACCAGAGGATGACGGCGTCAGTCACTCGGATGGAGCATCGGTCTTGCCGAACGTAGTCATCGGCACGCACGGATGACTCAGCCGCGTTGGCTGTCGGCCGCGGCCCGCTCGGCTTCCTCCCGCTCGGTGAGCAAACGCCGCTTCCGGCGGGCACGGAGTTCGATCACGGCGAGTAGAAGCGCCGAACTCGTCAGGACGGCGGCGCACAGCATCGCCGCGGTCAGCGCCGACGGGTAGCCGCCGTTCGCGCCCAGTACGGCGTGGAAGACCGAGGCCAGCACGACGGTGCCGATCGCCGTGCCGATCCGCTGTCCGGTCTGCAACGCTCCCCCGGCCACCCCCGCCATCGACGTCGGGACGCATTCCAGGGTCAGCGTGGTGTTGGGCGAGATGACCATGCCGCCGCCGACACCCGCGACGAGCAACGGCAGCGCGAACCACCAGCCCGCCGCGGCACCGGGATCCTGCCCGGCGAGGACGGCGACCGTGATCATCCCGGCGATCACCATGACCAGCCCGGTGACGGTGAGCTTGCGGCCCCATTTCGGCACCAGCCGTCCCGCGATCGCCGCCGACACGGCCGAACCGAGGGCGAAGGAGGTGACGGCGAGCCCGGATTGCAGCGGCGTGTAGCCGAGGCCCTGCTGGAAGAAGATGGCGAAGACCAGCCACATACCGGTGAACCCGCTGAAGTACAGCGCGCCGACGGCGGCACCCGTGGCGTAGCCCGGGGTGCCGGTGAACAGCCGGGTGTCGAGCAGCGGCGGACGGCCGCGCCGCACCATCGAGCGTTCCCAGCGCACGAACGCGAAACCGAAGACCACCGCGACCACGAACAGCCACCACAGGCTGCTGAGCCCGCCCTGTTCGGATTCGATCAACGGCAGCAGGACACCGAGGACGGCGACACCCAGCAGCATGACGCCGACGAAGTCGATCTCGCCCCGCAGGCTTCTCGCCGGTGTCTCCGGTTTCGGGAGCCATCTCAAAGCGAGGGCGAACGCCACGATCCCGATGGGCACGTTCACGTAGAAGATCCAGCGCCAGCCTTCCGGATCACCGAAGACCGCGAGGATCACGCCGCCGAGCACGGGTCCGACGGCGGTCGAGATCCCGACGGTGGCGCCGAACATGCCGAACGCGCGGCCTCGTTCCGCGCCGCGGAACAGGTCCTGGATCATCCCGCTGTTCTGCGGCGTCATCATGCCCGAGGCGAAACCCTGCAGCAGCCGCGCGATGATCAGCGTCGTCTCGTTCGGCGCCGCGCCGGCGAACGCGCTGGTCAGCACGAAGGCGGCGAGCGCGAACAGGAACATGCGGCGACGGCCGAGCGCGTCGCCGAGCCTGCCGCCGGACACCAGCACCAGCCCGAAGGCCAGCGCGTAGCCCGACACGACCCACTGGATCCCGCCGCTCGACGCGCCGAGATCCTTCTGGATCGACGGCAGCGCCGTGTTGACGATGCTGACGTCGAGCAGGCCCATGAACCCGGCGGCGAGGGAGACGGCGAGCGCCTTCCAGCGCCGGGGATCGGGTTCGTAGGTGCTCATCAGGTGCTGGCGGCGATGCCGGGAATCCCCTTGAGCTCACCGATCAGCATCGAAGTCACCTTGACCGGATAGTCGTAGAGCGCGAAGACCGTCTGGTTCTTGCCGACCAGCTTCAGGTGCACCGGGGTCTCGCCCTTGTGCGCCAGCAACGTCTGCTTCAGCTCGCTGACCACCGACTGGTCGATCTTCTCCGCCGCGGCCAGCAGGACGAGCGGCAGATCCTCGTCGCCGTTGCCGACCTCGGACAGGTCGAGCGGCACGAGCCCGCCGCCGAAGATGGACATCTTGTCCTCGCGCCAGTTCACCCTGCCCTTGACCAGCACCGCGTTGTCCTCGATGAGATCGGCGGAGAACATCGCGTAGGACTTCGGGAAGTACAGGACCTCGAGCGAGGCGTCCATGTCCTCGATGGTGCAGATCGCCCAGGGCTCGCCCTTCTTGTTGACCCGGCGTTCCAGCGAGGTGATCAGCCCGGAGACGACCAGCTCACCTTCCTTCGGCGGATCGGCGAGGATCCCGGCGATCGGCCGCGGCGCGTGTTTGCGCAGGATGCGTTCGGCGCCGTCCAGCGGGTGCGCCGAGACGTAGAGGCCGAGCATCTCCCGTTCGTAGGCCAGGAGCTGCTTACGCGGATACTCCTCTTCCCCGAACTTCAGATGCGCGAGCGGCGACGAGGACACCGCGTCCCCGGCGTCGTCGTCCCCGCCGAACCCGAAGAGGTCGAACTGACCCATCGCTTCCTGGCGCTTGAGCGGGACCACGGCCTCGACCGCGTCCTCGTGCACCTGGATCATCGAGAGCCGCGTGTTGCCGAGCGAGTCGAAGCCGCCGGCCTTGATCAGCGATTCGATGACACGCTTGTTGCAGGCCACCAGTTCGGACTTGTCGAGGAAGTCGGTGAAGGAGGAGTACTTCCCCTTCTCCTCACGGGTCTTGATGATCGACTCGACGACGTTCGCGCCGACGTTGCGGACGGCACCCATCCCGAAGCGGATGTCGTCCCCGACGGCCGCGAACCTCAGCGCCGACTCGTTGACGTCCGGCGGGAGGACCTTGATGCCGAGGCGACGGCACTCGGACAGATAGACCGCGGACTTGTCCTTGTTGTCACCCACCGAGGTGAGCAGCGCGGCCATGTACTCCGGCGTGAAGTTCGCCTTGAGGTACGCGGTCCAGTACGAGATCAGGCCGTACGCGGCCGCGTGACTCTTGTTGAACGCGTAGCCGGCGAACGGGAGGATCGTGTCCCAGAGCGCCTTGATCGACTCGGAGGAGAAGCCGCCTTCGAGCAGGTCGCTCGACTTCATCCCCTCTTCGAAGCCCACGAACTCCTTCTCGAGGACTTCCTGCTTCTTCTTGCCCATCGCGCGGCGGAGCACGTCCGCGCGGCCCATCGAGTACCCGGCCACCTTCTGGCCGATGTGCATGATCTGCTCCTGATAGACGATCAGGCCGTAGGTGTCGGCCAGGATCTCCTTCAGGGGCTCTTCGAGCTCGGGGTGGATCGGTTTGACTTTTTGCCGGTTGTTCTTGCGGTCGGCGTAGTCGTTGTGCGCGTTCATGCCCATCGGGCCGGGGCGGTACAGCGCGCCCACCGCCACGATGTCGTCGAAGACCGTCGGCTGCATCCGGCGCAGCAGGTCACGCATGGGCCCGCCGTCCAGCTGGAACACGCCGAGCGTGTCACCGCGGGAGAGCAGCTTGTACGTCTCCGGGTCTTCGACGCCGAGGGTGTCGAGGTCGATGTCGACCCCGCGGTTGGTCTTGATGTTGTCGATCGCGTCACCGATGACGGTGAGGTTCCGCAGGCCGAGGAAGTCCATCTTGAGCAGGCCGATGTTCTCACACGACGGGTAGTCCCAGCCGGTGATGATCGAGCCGTCGTCACGCTGCCACAGCGGGATGGCGTCGGTCAGCGGGTCGCAGGACATGATGACCGCGCAGGCGTGGACACCGGCGTTGCGGATCAGTCCTTCGAGACCGCGGGCGGTCTCGAAGATCGTCTTGCACTCTTCGTCGGTCTCGACGAGCGCGCGGACCTCGGCGGCCTCGCCGTAGCGCTCGTGCTTGGAGTCGACGATGCCTGAGAGCGGGATGTCCTTCGCCATGATCGGCGGCGGCAGCGCCTTCGAGATCCGGTCCGCGATGGCGTAGCCGGGCTGTCCGAAGTGGACGCGGGCGGAGTCCTTGATGGCCGCCTTTGTCTTAATGGTGCCGAAGGTGATGACCTGCGCGACCTTGTCGACGCCGTATTTGTCGGTGGCGTAGCGGATCATCTCGCCGCGACGGCGGTCGTCGAAGTCGATGTCGATGTCGGGCATCGAGACGCGCTCGGGGTTCAGGAACCGCTCGAACAGCAGTTTCTGCGGGATCGGGTCCAGGTTGGTGATACCGAGGACGTACGCGACCAGCGAACCGGCGGCCGAACCACGGCCGGGGCCGACCCGGATGCCGACCTTGCGGGCGTAGTTGATGAGGTCGGCGACGATGAGGAAGTAGGCGGGGAAGCCCTTTCCGATGATGACGTCGAGTTCGATCTCGATGCGCTCGTTGTAGTACTCGTCCGGCACTCCGTCCGGGTACCGCCACTTGAGGCCGCGCGCGACCTCTTCCCGCAGCCAGGAGCCCTGGTCGTAGCCCTCAGGGACCTCGAAGAACGGCAGCCGGTCCTTGTGCGTGTAGACGTCTTTGTAGGACTCGACGCGCTCGGCGATCAGCAGCGTCGAGTCGGCGGCACCGGGAACTTCCTTGTCCCAGTACTCCCGCATGTCGGCGGCCGACTTCAGGTAGTAGCCGTCGCCGTCGAACTTGAACCGGTTCGGGTCGTTCAGCGTCTTGCCAGCCTGCACGCACAGCAGCGCGGAGTGGGTGTCGGCCTGGTCCTTGGTGACGTAATGCGAGTCGTTGGTGGCCAGCGGCTTGAGGTCGAGCAGCTTGCCGACCTCGAGCAGGCCTTCACGGACCGACCGCTCGATCGGCAGCCCGTGGTCCATGAGTTCGAGGAAGAAGTTGTCGGCGCCGAAGATGTCCTTGTAGTCCGACGCGGCCTGGATCGCCTCGGTCCGCTGCCCCAGCCGCAGTCGCGTCTGCACCTCGCCCGAGGGGCAGCCGGTGGTCGCGATGATGCCTTGGTGGTTCTCCGAGATCAGCTCGCGGTCCATCCGGGGCTTGCGGTAGTAGCCCTGCATGCTCGCCAGCGAGGAGAGCTTGAACAGGTTCCGCAGCCCGGTGGAGTTCTCGGCGAGCATCGTCATGTGTGTGTAGGAACCACTACCGGAGACGTCGCCGCCTTCACCGAACTCGTCGGAGCCACGCTGGTTGGCCTGGCCCCAGAACACCGGCTTCTTGTGGAACCGGCTCTCCGGCGCGATGTAGGCCTCGATGCCGATGATCGGCTTGAGGTCGTGCTTGACCGCCTGCTGGTAGAACTCGTCCGCGCCGTACATGTTGCCGTGGTCGGTCATCCCGACCGCGGGCATACCCAGGCGCGCCGCCTCCTTGAACAAGGGGGCGATCTTCGCCGCACCGTCGAGCATCGAGTACTCGGTGTGCACATGCAGGTGGACGAAGGAATCGTTCGACACCAGCGAAAACCTCCCCTAGGCAGACGGATCCCTGGCTGCTTGACGCGGGCCGGTCCTCCCACCCTAGGCTTGTCATGATCATCGGCAACCTGCGGGGGGATACGGCCCTCGGGCGCTGCCGAGTCTGCTAGTTCGGCGAGATCAAATCCAGCTGGCTCGCCGGAGCGATCACCACCCGAATGGGCGCGAAGCCTGCCTCGCCAGGTCAGCCCAGCCGGGCCAGCCGCTCGTCGACCACCTCCTTGTCGAACCACTCCGGATCGAATCCGGGGCCGAGTTCCTCGATCAGGTCTTCGTCTTCTTCGTCGTACGGATGCCTCAGCGCCTCCATGAGCAGCTCGTAGCTCTGGACGTTCTCGCATTCCGACGGCGGCGCGGCGCGTTCACCGCCGAGACAGCCCGCCACTTCGGGAACGGCGGCCAGGCGCTCCACCCGGATCCAGTGCTCCCACATGCCCGCCTCGTAGACCATGCGATGGCCCGGCACCGTCACGACTTGGCCGAGGGTCGCCTCGTCGTCCAAGCGGTCGCCTTCCCCACCCTGGATGTCGGCGCCGAACCCGCCGTACGCGGTTTCGAATCGATGGTCCTGCTGCTCCTCCCTGTCGAACGCGGCCGCGAGGATCCGGTGCAATCCGGCGAGGGTGACGTCGGAGCGGACCAGCAACCGCCGCCAGATCGCGGGCTCCGGTTCTTCCAACGCGACCGCGAGCCACATCCCGGTGACCGGACCGGGCGGCGGCAGCACGAGCGGCAAGGGATCGGCCACCGCCGACCGGGGCACCGGCTCGTACTCGGGAAGACCGAGCCAATGCCGCAGCCGAGTGGCACGTTCGGGCAGATCGGACTCGGAGCGCAGCCGGAAGATCGCCGGGGCGTGGTCTTCGTACCAGCGGTCGGAATCCGCTCTGACGACCAGGGCCGCTTCGACCTGACTCCGGAACTCCTCGGGGGTCAGCGGTGCCTCGGTGACCTCGAAGCCGTTGCGAAGAACCGCCAGGGCGTCCTCGGGAACGGCGTGGAGTTCGATCACGTCGACCTCTCGATCGTTGACCACCACCTCGACCCCGACCGAGCGTTTGCCCGCGGTCAGCTTGGCGGCCAGTACCACGAGGTCCTGATCCACTTGGCCTTGGACCACACAGTCCGACAGTTCGATCGGGCCGTGGAGCAGCTTCGGCCAGCGCTCCACCCTGGCCACGTCCAGAGGCGGACTTGGCCGGAGGGAACGCTGGCTCTTCGGTCGTTTGGCGGGCTTGCGGCCGCGGCTGACGGGGCTCACCACTCCAGTATCGGATCGGCACCGACAGTTTCGGCACCGTCATGACCGGCGACGATCCGAAAATGCTTGCCGACCTGGGCGTGGATGTGCAGACTGACCAGCCGCCAAGATCACCGAGCCGCCCCGGAGAGTTGATGATCGACCTGCAGGCCATGAACGAACACGTCATCGCGGAGTTCCGCGCGAACGGCCGCCACGGCGATGGCCTCCCGACCCTGCTGCTCACCACCGCCGGCGCCCGTACCGGACGGCGGCACGTGACGCCGATGCTGTTCTTGGCCGACGACGACCGCTACGTCGTCTTCGCCGCCAACGGAGGCGCACCCGCGCATCCGGACTGGTATCGCAACCTGATCGCGGAGCCGTCTGTCGACGTCGAAGCGGACGGAGAGAGCTTCACCGCTCACGCGATCGAAGTCACCGGGGCGGCTCGGGACCGTCTGTTCGCGAAGCAGGCGAAGGCGTTCCCGCGGCTGGCCGAGCATCAGGCGAAGACCAGCAGGCCGTTCCCGGTGATCGCGCTGAGCCGCGTCTGAAGCTCGCGTGGGTCGTGAGTGGCGATTCGGGTTAGAACCCGAATCGCCACTCACGCCCCACCGCACCGACAACGGTGTGACACTGGCCACCTCGACGCGGGAATCACGTGTCAC